>SVMK01000055.1 GCA_015067465.1 Oscillospiraceae bacterium | reverse complement strand
ATATTTGTCGTCGCGCAGATGAACGCCGGAAATCAGCGGAAGCGAGATGATGTCCGCCCGGTAGCGCGAGCCGCCGTTCGGCATATCCTGCCAGACAAGCATGCCGAGGCGGTCGCAGTGGTAATACCAGCGCAGCGGCTCAAGCTTGATGTGCTTGCGCAGCATGTTGAAGCCCATGCGCTTTGCCGTTTCGATGTCGAAAATCAGCGCCTCGTCGCTGGGCGCGGTGAGCAAACCGTCGCTCCAGTAGCCCTGGTCGAGCAAACCGTTCTGAAAATAGGGCGCACCGTTGAGAAACAGGCGCTTTTGCCCCTGCGCATCGGTTTCTACAGAGAATTTGCGCATGGCGAAATAGCTTTGCACCGCATCGTCGCCAAGCTGCAGCGTCAGATCATAGAGATACGGATCCTCCGGACTCCAGGGGTGCAGCGCGGCCACGGGCAAAACGGCGGGCTGCCCTGCGGGAAAGTCGAAAGCGCTGCCGCCAAACTCGGCATGGCACATGCCCTCTCCCGCAACCCAAAGCTCCAGCGCGGACGCATCAAAGCGCGGAATGATGCGCAAACCGCGGATGTAGCGCTCCGGCACGCTTTCCAGCCAGACTGTCTGCCAGATGCCGCTTTGTGCGGTATACCAGATTTTTCCGGGGTTCAGCGTTTGTTTGCCGCGGGTTTGCTCGCCGCGGTCGGTGGTGTCCAAAACGCGCACGGTAATATCCAGCGCATTGCCGTCGTAAGCGTCGGTAATGTCCACGGTGAAAGGCGTGAAGCCGCCAACGTGGGTGAAAAGCTCCGTGCCGTTGACAAAAACGGTGGCAATCTGATCCACCGCGCCAAATTGCAGCAGCAGTCTGCCGCGGAAGAATCCCTCCGGCAGCACAACGCAGCGGCGATACCAGAGATACTCGCCGGGCTGCGGACCGCGCTGCGCGCCGGAAAGCTCACTCTCGGGAGAAAACGGAACGAGAATTTCGCCGTCCCACTGCGCGGGCTGTTCGGCGTCGGGCGTAATGGCATAGTGCCAGAGTCCGTTGAGATTGAGATAGCTGTCGCGACGCAGCTGCGGACGAGGATACTCCTGCAGCACGCGCTCGCGGTCAAGTTGTTCACCCCAGGGTGTCAGCATAAAAGGTTTACCTCCCATTCAGGCAAAGGTGGTGGGACAAGCGCCCAAAGTCGCTTTTTTTCGTCAAATCAGATCAAGCAGGTCGGCAGGACGGTCGGCAATGCGCGCAATCCCCAGCGCTTCCAGTTCCGCACGGCTGCGGTAGCCCCAGCTCACGGCGGCGAACTCCAGCCCGGCGTTGCGTGCCGTTTGCATGTCAACTTCCGTGTCACCGACATAAACGGCGGATGCGGCTTCGGCCTGCAGCGCTTCGAGCGCAACATAAACGCTGTCGGGCGCGGGCTTGCGTTCGCGGCCCTCAAAATCGCCGACGATTACGGGCACGGTTTCGGAGAAAAACTTCTGACGCAGCGATTCCGCCGCAGTCTGGTATTTGTTGGTGACGATCGCCAGCTTGCGGCCCTCGGCCGCAAAAGTGCGCAGCATATCCAAAACGCCGTCGTAGGGATGGGTGTTGTCAAAGCAGTGCTGCTGGTAAAAGCTGCGGAAATCGTCCATGATCGCTTCATAGTTCGGGGTGTCAAACCCCTGCGGCAGCGCGCGGGCAACAAGCATATTCACGCCGTTGCCAACCATGCGGGTGATGGCCTCAACGCTGTGGGTGGGGTAGCCGTGGCGCGCGATGGCGTAGTTCACGGCGTCGGCAAGGTCCTGCACGGTGTAGAGCAGGGTGCCGTCAAAGTCGAAAAGAATGGTTTCAAATTTCAAAGCGCGTCTCTCCTGTATAATGGAATGTTTTTCCGGTTTTTATGCCGCGCGCGACGGGAAACGACGGTTTTTTAACCGCTGGCGTGGGTATCATGGTGCGGCAGGGTTCGTTTCCCGGGGATTCGAAAAAATACTGTGTGGCAGCATTTGCCGCCACACAGTATTTTTCGGCCGTTTTGCGCGGCGGATATACGATTATTTGCGTGCGGATTATTTTACGATATAGGAATCCTGCTCGGGGATATAGTCGGTGGTAACGGGCACGATGCGTGTGCCGCTTTCCCCGCCGAGCGCGGTTTGCAGTGCGGCGATGTCCGAAGCGAAATAGTCAAAATCCGTTTCCACCGCAACGCGGTCAAATGCTTTGAAAAACAGCACGGGATCCTGGCCGACGTTGTCTTCACTGCCGCGCAGCACATCGCTGCGGATTGCGGCGGACAAGCGCACGCCGAGTGCGTCGGCCTGCTCGCGCAGCCACAGCGCCAGAGAACTCACGGCGATCACCGCGTCGGGCGTTTGCGTCATTTGCTTGGAAAACTGCAGATATTCGCTGTTGGGGCAGGTCATGTCGGTGAGCAAAACCTCGTCGAAGCCCATCGTGTGCAGTTCGGTGATGAGGTCAAGCAGATATGCGCGGGTGCTGTCGTTGTAGGGATCGAGCCATGCGCTGCCGTCGGCGTCGGTGAGCGGCAGACCGGTGAGTGAATTTTTCAGGGCGATGGGCACGTTGCGCTCAGCCATCACGCTGTCGCTCAGTGCGCTGATCTGCGCCACAAGATAAACACCCTTTTCTTTCAGCAGCGCGATGTGCTCCGCCAGCTCAAGCGAACCGTTCACGGCGTAGCTGTCTGCTGTGGGAACGCTGCTGTGCCAGCGCAGGAATCCGTCGCGCGCTTTCAGCTCCAGAACCAGCGCGTCAAAATCGCCCATGTCGGCTGCATAGAATTTCAGCGCGGTTTCGTTCAGATCGGCAGCGGGAAGATAAACCGCGTGCATCTCCTGCAGATCGCGGCCTGCATTGGTGACAACGGTGGAATAATCCGGCTGCTCCACAACGATTTCAACATCGATCGGCTGAAATCCGGCGGGACGTCCTGCTTCGGGCTGGTCCGACGCGGAGAGCATTTCGCGGTGCACGGAGAGGTCCAGATGCAGTCCGTCCTTGTCGTAGACAATGAATTTTTGCAGGTAATAAAACAGCCAGATGGAAAGCGCGATGAAAACAACAAAAATCATGGCAAGCAGCGTGATGATCCAGCTGTATTTCCGCTTTCCTCTGTAAACCATACGGGGTCTCGGCATAATCAGGCCCTTTCTCTTTCCTCAATCTCAGCAATCATTTCAATGCGGTGGGTATGGTGGCCGCCCATGAATTCCGTGGACAAAAACGTGTCCACAATCTTAACGGCGAGTCCGCTGCCGACAACGCGCGCGCCGAGCGCGAGAACGTTGGCGTCGTTGTGCAGGCGGGTGAACTCTGCGCTGTAGCAGTCGCCGCAAAGGGCGGCGCGTACGCCCTTGATCTTGTTTGCGGCGATGGAAACGCCGATGCCGGTGCCGCAGACGAGGATGCCCTTTTCCATTTCGCCGGACACGACGGCTCTGGAAACTGCCTCGGCATACACGGGATAGTCGCAGCTGTCTGCACAGTTGGTGCCGAAATCCTTGTAGGCGATGCCCTGCTCGTCGAGATGCTTTTTGATATACTCTTTCAGCTCAAAGCCGCCGTGGTCACTTCCGATTGCAATCATGATATTGTCCTCCAGATGTGTGTTGGTAGATAAATGCTTACAGTTTGATAAATTCCGGCGTATGTTTCCGGAACAGACATACATACGAAAAACCGCATTCGCGCAGCAAATCATAGCCCTCGCGGACGCAGGCCGCTGCGGTGGCGGGCGTGTGGGCGTCGCTGCCAACGGTGATGATCTCGCCGCCGAGCTGCCGGTAAAATCGCAAAAGCGCTTCGTCGGGAAACGCGCCGCAGCCGTCGCGCAGTCCGGAGCAGTTGAGCTCCAGCCCCTTGCCCTTGGAGATCACCGTGCGAAACAGCCGCTCTATGCGCTCACCGAATTTTTCAAGCGAGAGCGAAGCGTCCACCCCGGAGCGCCACATATAGCGGCGCACATAGCCGACATGCGCGAGCACATCGTAAAAATCCATGTCCGCAATGCGCTGCAGCTCGTCGAGATAGAGGTCGAAATAGCAGTCGCACTGGGCTTTGGCGCTGTAAGTCTGCAGATAAAAATCTCCGATGCCCGTCAGCGTGTGCAGCGAACCGAGCACAAAATCCAGATCCGGATCCGATGCCAGCTCATATGTCAGCTCCGGAATGCGGCAGCCTTCCGCCAGTTCCAGCCCGACCAGAATTTCCAGCTCCGGAATCAGCGGACGCAGTGCGGCAATCTGGCGAACCTCTTCGCGCACAACGGTGCGGCAGTGCGGATTGTATTGATCGTCCTGCCAGCGCACGGGGTCGCAGTGGTTTGTGAAGCAAAGGGTTTGTATGCCGGCAGCCGCCTCGGCCCGTGCCATGTCTGCCATGGGCGCGGGGCAGTCAAACGAAATATCGGAATGTACGTGAAAATCGGTTAAATACATGGAAAATGCCTTTCTTTGCGGCTTTTACTTACGGCAACCGCTGTAAAATCCGAGCCGCATTTCAGAACGGCCAGGAGCCGAGCCATTTGATAAAGTTGGTGCTGTACCAGCGGCTTACCGGCAGACCGCTCAGCGCGGGATAAAACACCGCAAACAGCACAACTGCCGTGCCGGTAAAGGTGCCGATCACGGTTTTCGGCGTGGGGTGATAGTGCTCAATTGTGCTCAGCACATGGCCCAGCGCCAGAATCAGGAACACCGTGCAGGGGAAGTAGTGGTATTCAAATACCACGCGCGACACAAACAGCCACGGCACCAGCTGCGCCAGATAGCCGATGAGGATGAAAAGCGCGGTTCGGTCCTTGAAGAAAAGCGCGCGAAACGCCATTGCAAAAACGGCGAGCAAACCCGCCCAGCACAAAATCGGGTTGAGCCACGCGCCAAAGGTGCTGCGCGAACCGTCCGCCAAAGTTTGGGAATAGTAAAGAATGGGGCGGATATTCAGCAGCCATTGCCACCATACGGAAGAATACGGATGGGTTGCGGTAACGCCGGAATGGTAAGAGAACATGTATTTCTGGTTTTCGAACACGATCTTTGCATATTCGGGTGAAAACAGCATTTTCAGCCCGTGCATACCTTCGGCGGTGCCGTAGTTCCAGTAGCTGAGATAGTAGATGCAGCAGGGCACGGCAACGAAAAACAGCAAACACCAGAGAATGTTGCTGCGCGTTTCTTTGAGATAGGCCGGCCACGTTCCCGCCCGACGCATTGCGCGGGCGCGGGAGATGCGGTCGATCAGCCACAAAACGCCGAGTCCGGCGCCTGCATAGATGCAGGTCCACTTGCTTGCAGCGCCAAGTCCGAAGCATACGCCGCTAAGCGCCAGCGGCAGCTTCCACGCATTGCCCTCGCGGTCGGACTGCCAGTACAGCCAGAAAAAGAGATACATCAGCAGCGTGAAAAACACGGCGTAAGTGTCAATCGTGGCGATGCGCGTTTGCACATAGTGCATGAAATCCGACGCCATCAGGGCGGTGCCGCAGGCGGGAACCAGCGATCCGCCGAACATTTTTTTGAGAAAAACATACAGCGCGGGGAGCATCAGCACGCCGAAAACCGTGCCGCTGAAGCGCCAGCCGAACGGAACCATGCCAAACAGACGGATGCCGAGGGAGATGATCAGCTTGCCGAGCGGCGGATGGCTGATTTCGTAGGGGGATTCGTCCAGTATGTGCTCATAGGCTGTGCGGGCGTGATAGATTTCGTCGAAATAGGTGCTGTTTTGGTAGGTCATCACGTCGGGGATTTTGCTTTGTTCGTCAACCAGCGTGCGGCAGCCATCGGGAACGAGCATGGTTTCCGGCGCGATGCGTTCATTGTCGGTGTCATAAAATGCAATTTCGCCCAGCCAAAGCTTGCTGTCGGCAATGATGCGGATATAGCGAACGTTGCTGCCGCTGCCCGCCTCCAGCTCGGCGGTTTTCCACTTGAAAAGATCTGCGTGACCCTGCTTCATGACGGAAGCAGTGGTATACTCCTCGCCGTCGGAGGAAAACTGCAGATGATAGTTGCCCATATGCAGTCCCGGATAATAGCGCACCTCGCCGATGTCCGTGCTCTCATACAGTTCAAACAGGGCGTACTCGCCGCGGTCACGGAATTTGCAAAAGCTTTCGATGCCGGTTTCGTCGCCGAGTGAGAGAAAGGCCGTGAATGCGTAAACGGACGTGATAAAAAGGCACAGCATGGAGTCCGTTGCGGTCCAGCGCCGGCGCTTTGGCTCGGCGGAGAGCGGCTTATTTACAAAGGGAAGATATTCATAAAACACCAGCAGGATAAATGCAATCGCCGCCAGCGGAAAAACAATCTTGAGCTTTGTCATGAAAGAAGCCTCGGTGATAAAGAATTATACGCAAAAGGAATCATTTTGACATACAAAAATCGAAAATACCTAAAACATATCTATTATAGACTTATTTTAAATGGAATGCAACGAATTTTGCCGAAGAAACAACCGCAGGGAGGTTACCCCGATGCGCTTTGAAAAACTGATTTTATTCACCGTGATTGCGCCGCTCGCCATGTTGGCTTCCGGCAGCGGCAGCGAAGCCGCGGCCCCGCCGCCGCTGCCGGAAAAAACCGTGCAGCACAGGCTTGAGCAGCCGCAGCAAAGCCCGGCGGAACCGGCTGTGCCCTTTGCAGAAGAAGCTGTGCCGCAAAGCCGCGCGGAAACGGTGCTGGCGGGCATGACGCGCGAGGAAAAAGTTTGGCAGCTGATGGTGCTGTTTCCGAAGCAGGCGGTGGAATCGAACGTGGAAACGGACGCTGCGGTGTGGAAGTCGGCGCTGGAGCGGCGCCCTGCCGGCGCGCTGGTGTTTGACCACGAAAACATCCTTGAAGAAGCTTCGCTGCGCGATATGCTCACCGCTGCGGGCAGTGCAGGGGAAATTGCCCCGCTGCTTTGCGTGGACGAAGAAGGCGGAGCGGTTGCACGCATAGCGTCCTCCCTCGGCGTAACGACAAAATTCAAATCCATGTATTCTTACCGTGACCAGGGCGTGTCCGGGGCGTATGCCAATGCAAAAACAATCGGCGAAGATATTCGAAGCTTTGGCTTTCATGTTGATTTTGCGCCGGTTGCGGACGTGTGGACCAATCCGCGCAACACCGTGATCGGAAAGCGTGCCTACAGCGACGATCCCGAGGAAGCGGCGCTGCTGGTGGGGGCCGCGGTGCGCGGATTTCGTGATGCAGGGGTGATCCCCGTGCTGAAGCATTTCCCCGGTCACGGCGACACGGCGGAGGACAGCCATGTCGGCGTTGCCCGAAGCGGAAAAACGGCGGAGGAACTGGCCGCGTGCGAGCTTTTGCCGTTTTGCGCAGGGATGGAAGCCGGGGCGCGGATGGTGATGGTGGGGCATATTACGCTGCCGCAGCTGGACCCTGCAGCGCCCGCAACGCTCTCTCCCGTGATTGTGACGCAGCTGCTGCGCGGCGCGCTCGGCTTTGACGGCGTGGTGATCACGGATGCGCTGAAAATGTCGGCTTTGCGCGATTACGACGGCCCGGAGGCAGCGCGCCTTGCCATTGAGGCCGGCTGTGATCTGCTCCTTGTGCCGGACAACCCGGATGCCGTGGCCGGGTATCTGCTGCAAACGGTCTCCGAAGCACGGCTGGACGAGAGCGTGCTGCGCATCCTGCGGCTGAAAGAGGACGCCGGATTGCTGGAAGCATCCCGGGAGACGTAAACTAAGAGCAAGAAACGACCCTGCCGTTGTTTGGCAGAGTCGTTTTTCTCTTTCTCACATTGTGTATTTTCCTGCGTCCTTGGAGCGGGTTTGGATATAGTTGATGCCGCGCTCCATGCGCCGCAGCAGCAAAATCAGAACCGCCGCAGCCGCCTCGCCCAGCGCGAGCAGCAGATGCACGCCGATGCGCTCCGTGCCGAAAAAGGCATAAAACAGCGAGATCAATCCGCAAATGCCCGAAGCTGCGGCAGCCATGATCGCGCCGCGCTGCATGGATTTGCTCGAAGCGCGGTACTGTCCGATGGTGCGCTGCACGGGTACGGTGAATTCGTTGAACAATCCAACCGCAACCCAGCCGAAGCCGAACAGCCCCACAAAGGCTGCCACGCCGCTGTACCATGCCATGTTGGCATCTACGGAGCGGGTGCAGCAAAGTGTCAGAAGCGCGGTGGCGGCGAGCCAGAGCAGAATATAGATGCAGCGGTAGCGGATTCTGGCCTCGCGCGTCAGGTCCTGCGTATACCATGTTCCGGTGTATACATTGTGGCGCTGGATTTTGCCGTTGGCGTTGAGGGTTTCGTATTGGGTAAAGCCGTCAAAATAGCGGCGGCGGAAAAAAGAGGTGTTGCCGGAGCCGTGCCATACGCTGATGACGGTTTCCTCTTCTTCCTGCGACGTTCCGCCGGCGGCGGATGCAGATTCGGTCTGCTGCCGTACTTTTTCCTGATCTTCCATAATTCAAGTATCCCAAAATCAAAGAATTTTTATAATGGCTTCGCGCGGCTTATTTGCCCAGCGCGATTTCATACAGTTCGTTTTTCGCAAAGCCGGAATCCGCGGCGGCGAGGCGGCAGGCCTCTTTCAGGCTTTTGCCCTCGTCGCGGTAGCGCTGCACGGCGGCGAGCGCCTCCTCGCGCGTCATCTCCGGTTCGTCGCTGCGCTCTTTGCCGCGCAAAACCAGCACAAACTCGCCTTTCGGCGGCGTTTCGCGGTAGCGCGCAATGGCACCGGACAGTGTGGTGCGCACCACCTCTTCGTGCAGCTTGGTCAGCTCGCGGCACAGGGAGATATCGCGATCGCCGAAGGTTTTGAGGAAATCTTCCAGCGTGCGCAGCAGTTTGTGCGGCGCTTCGTAAAAAATCATGGTGCGCGTTTCCTCGCGCAGGGAGTCCAGATGCTCGCGGCGCGATTTGCCGGACACGGAGAGAAACCCCTCAAAGGTGAAGCGCTGCGTCGGCAGTCCGGACATGGCCAGCGCTGTAACGAGTGCGCTCGGTCCGGGCACTGCGCACACGGTAACGCCGTGGATGGCGCATTGGCGCACGATGTCCTCGCCGGGATCGGAGATCGCCGGCATGCCCGCATCGGTTACCAGCGCGCAGCTTTCCCCGGCCAGCAGACGCGAGAGCAGCTTTTCGCCCATTTCCGCGCGGTTGTGCTCAAAATAGCAGATCAGCTGCTTTTTGATGCCGAAGTGGTTGAGCAGCTTGAGCGACACGCGGGTGTCCTCCGCGGCGATAAAGTCCACGCTGCGCAGCGTTTCCACCGCGCGCGGAGAGAAATCGCCCAGATTCCCGATGGGTGTGCCCACAAGATATAAAATTCCAGCCATGTCATTCACCTCTGTGATAGATGCGCCGCGCCTCTGCGCTGTCGCTGCCGTCGCTGTTGCAAAGCACCAGCGGTGCTTCCACGGTCAACCCCGGCTTTCCACCGCGCCGTGCCTCGATCAGAACAAGGCTGGGCGCCGTGCCGGGACGGTGGTGCACCATGCGCAGACGCTTCGGCTCCAAATCGTTTGCCGTCAGCGTGCAGAAAATTTCGGACAGGCGTTCGGGACGGTGAACCAGCGTGAACGCACCGCCGAAACGGCACAGATACGCTGCCGCGGTGCAAAGGTCGGCAAGCGTGCAGTCGCGCTCGTCGCGCGCGCTCGCGCGGGATGCGTCCGGCGCGGTGTAGCCGCTGCCAACAGGGAAATACGGCGGATTGGACACAACCAGATCATACGCACCCGCAGTTAAAAACTCGCGGTGGCGGCGCAGGTCGGCGGTGAGGATGCCGTCGGAAGAAAAGCCGTTTGCAGCCAGATTTTCGCGGCAGAGCGCAGCGGATTCCGGCTGAATCTCCACGCCGTCGATTGCGGCGGCGGGATGGGAACGGTGCAGCAGCACGGTGACAACACCGGCGCCGCAGCCGAGATCTATGATGGATTTTGCCCGGACCGCGGCGGAAAAATCCGCCAGCATAACCGAATCCGTGGACAGGCGAAAGCTGCCCTCGGCCTGATAAAAGCGCGGTCCGCCGGGCCAAAGCTCGTCAAAATTCATAAGCCACTCCAAAAAGAAAGCGGAGGAAAAGCCCCGCGCATAAATTTAATGGGCGATATGAATATAAATCATACCGCCCGTTAAATTTTGTAAGTAATCGAAATTACTCCTGAGAGATGCAGCTCATGGGGCAATTGTCTGCGCAGGTACCGCAGTCAACGCACTTGCCGGCGTCGATGGTGTAACGACCCAGAGCATCGTCCATGGCGATGGCATCGTTGGGGCAGGAATCGCCGCAGGTGCCGCAAGCAACACAGCTATCACTGATAACGTACATGATGTTTCCTCCTTATAGATTTCCCTGCTGCCAAAAATAGCAAACAGAGATTATTCCACGCTTATTTTATCATATAATTGACGTTTGTCAAATTCAAATTGTGGATTTTGGGCGAAAAGTGTCAAAACGGGAGAAAAACGAAGCAATATTTCGAAATCACGAGATAATCGCCCGTGCGGCGGCGATTTGCCGCCGCACAAAGTCAGGAAAGGTCAAAAATAAATCTTGAAATTTTGACCTTTCCTGACTATTATAAAGATGTAAAGGTCAGACAAGGTCAAAAACGACTGCAAATACTGTGAGAGGTGACAGCATGGCAACGAGCGATTTGATTGCGAATTTTATTATGAATGCGATAGAGGACAGCGCAAACGGATTTGCCGAACTGCAGCGCAGTGCGCTGGCAGAGATGTTTTCCTGCGTGCCGAGCCAGATCAACT
>SVMK01000054.1 GCA_015067465.1 Oscillospiraceae bacterium | reverse complement strand
TGGACGCCTTCCTCATGGATCAGCTCTCTTTCCGCCCCACCATGTTCATCGACAACATCGCAAGAGCCATGGTTGCCGAGCAGACCCCCTACACGGGCGAGTTCGGCGGCAAGGACCTGTTCGGCGTTGACTGGGTTTATGTCCCCACCGTCGGCGGTTCCATGGAAGTTGCTCCCCTGTTTGAGGACATTGAGGACTGGGAAAAGTATGTCAAGATCCCCAATCTTGATGAGCTTGACTGGGAGGGCTGCGCCAAGGCAAACGCCGAATATCTGAAAACCGACAAGATCATCCACTCCACCATCTACACCGGCTTCTTTGAGCGCCTGATCTCTTTCGTCGGCTTTGAAAACGCCGCGATGGCACTCATCGACGAAGATCAGCAGGAAATCGTCCGCGTCATCTTCGAGAAGCTGACCGATTACTATATCGACATCATCCGCCGCATGCACAAGTATTTCAACGTTGAGATCGTTGAGCTGCACGACGACTGGGGCAACCAGCGCAGCCTGATGTTCTCCATCAACACCCACAGCGAGATGATCGTTCCCTACATCAAGAAGATCGCCGACGCCGCACATGCAGAGGGCGTTTTCATTGAGCAGCACTCCTGCGGCAAAATCGAAACCCTGCTGCCCAACATGATCGAAACCGGTGTTGACACCTGGAGAGGCCAGGCCAGCGTTGTTGACAAGAAGATGCTTGTTGACACCTACGGCGACCAGTTCCGCTTCGGCGTTGAAATCCGTCCCGCAGCCGATATGCCGGAAGGCGAAGTCATGGACTATGCAAAGGGCATCCTCGAGAAATACACCGGCAAGGATGTTTGGGTTGTCATCGGCCGCACCATCCCCGGCGGCAAGGACAAGGAGATCTACAACTACATCCGCTCTCTCGGCCGCATCTGATGCACTTTTCACAGCTTTTAATTTGTCATTAATTGTGCATTTGGGTGATATTTTCTAAATAATCGTTCCAAATTTCAGCTTGCAAACGCCCGGAAATGTGTTGGTTGCACATTTCCGGGCATCTGTTTTGTGCAGCCAATCTATAAATTATATTTTTCACAAAAAAATGCTGTAATTCGTTCTTGCTTATGTTATAGTGTAATAAATCAAAAGCATAGTGAATTATTGGGCCTTGCAGCGATGCAAGCCCGAAAAATTAGTCAAGCGGAGGAGACAATGAAAATCAAAAACAAAAAAGATTTCGGTCTCGGCATATTCTGCATCCTCTTCGCAGCGCTGATAACTTATCTCTCCATGCAGCTGCGAGCCACAGGATATGAAGGTGACCCCGGCCCCAAGATGTTCCCCATGATCGGCGCTGTGATTCTCGCTATTTGCGGAATTTCCCTGATCGTGAAGCAGGGCGAACCCGGCAAAGCTTTTCTGACGCCTGCGCAGTGGAAAGCCGCCGGCAAGCTTTTCGGCATCTACATTGTCTTTGTGGTGCTGTTTTGGCTGTTCGGCTTCATTTTCGCCGTTCCTCTGGTGCTGTTTATCATCACCTTCATGCTGTCCGGTCTCTCCGCTAAAGATGCCGGCATTAAAAAGCGTCTGATCATAAGCCTGATTTTCGGCATCGTCGGCGGTGCAGTTCTGTATGTGGCCTATGTGATCGGCCTGGATGCACAGATGCCCAAAGGCGTTCTGATCAAGATGCTGACGAAGTAAGGAGGGACATATCATGGATGGTTTTTTTGAATTACTTCTGAGTTGTCTTCAGGAAATCGCAACGCCGACCGGCCTGCTTTACGTTGTTATCGGCACACTGGCCGGCGTGGTGCTCGGTGCCATTCCCGGTCTGGGCAGCTCCACTCTGATGGTGGTTCTCCTCCCCATCTCCTACAAAATGGATATCACGATGGCGATGGCGCTGTTTATCTCCATCACCATCGGCGGTATGTCCGGCGGCTGCATCGGTTCCATTCTGCTGGGTATCCCCGGCACCTCTTCCTCCCTTTGCACCGTTTGGGACGGCTACGCGTTCACCAAGCGCGGTGAGCCATCGCGCGCATTGAGCAACGCCGTTTTCGGCAACTTCCTGGGAAATGTTCCCTCCATCATTCTGGCGATTTTCGCCTGCAAAGTGATCGGCACCTGGGCTGTCAAGCTCGGCCCCTGGGAATATGCAGCGCTTTGCTTCTGCGCCATTTTGATGGTTGTCGGCTTCTCCAAGGACGACATGGTCAAGTCCATGATCGGCGTCGGCCTTGCGATCTTCCTGGCCTCCGTCGGCGAAGATCCCATCAACGCTTCCGGTCGTTTCCTGTTCTTCGGCCGTCTTGAGTTCCTCGACGGATTCAACATCATCTCCGTGATGCTCGGTCTGTTTGCTTCCAAGATCATTCTGCTGGAGTATGCCCGTCAGGACAAAACCGAAAACCCCGTTGAGGTAAAAGTGGAAGGCTTCCGCTTCCCGGTGGCCGACATCGTGAAAAACAAGTTCCTCATCATGCGCGCATGGTTCCTCGGCGTGTTCATCGGCTTCCTGCCCGGTCTGGGCGGCCCCGTCGCCACTTCCATCTCCTATTCCATGGAGAAGATGATCGCCAAGGACAAATCCATGTGGGGCAAGGGCGAGATCGGCGGCGTTCTCGCTTGCGAAACCGCCAACAACGCAGCCATCGGCGGCGCTCTGATCCCCCTGCTGGCGCTCGGCATCCCCGGCGACGCTGCCTGCGTGCAGTTTATCGCCGCGCTCAACGTGCAGGGCATCAACGTCGGACCCATGTTCATGCGTGAGCAGCCCGAAATCGTTTACATGATCTTCATCGGCGCGCTGCTGTCCGGTATTGTTGTATTCCTGTATCAGACGCTCGGCATGAAAACCTTCCCTGCCCTGCTGAAGATCCCCTACCACTTCCTGTATTCCACGGTTATTCTCCTCTCCTTCATCGGCGCTTACATGTCCACCAACAGCTTCTACGGCCTTCTCGTCGCCGTTGCCTGCTGCGTCCTCGGTGTGCTGATGGATTGCTTCAAAATCCCGAGTCTTCCCTTCCTGATGACTTACATCCTCTCGCCCATGCTGGAGCTGAATATCCGCCGTGGTTTGAACTATTCCGCCAACGGCGTGATGTCCTTCTTCACCCGTCCCATCTCCTGCATCTTCATCGTTGCCGGCATTCTGGTTACAATCTACGGCTTCGTTTCCCCCGCAATCAAGCGCGCCATCGCCAAGAAGAAGGCCGCTGCCAAGGAAGCCTGATTTTTCCGCAAATTCAACTCCCGGCGCACAAACATCATTATGTAGTTTGCAGATGATTCATCTGTAACAAATAAACTATGGAGGAAAAACAATGAAAAAGATCGTAGCAATGCTTCTTGCGCTTTCTCTCGTTCTCTGCCTCTGCGCTTGCGGTGGCAAGACCGAAACCCCCGCAGCACCCGCAGCACCCGCTGCTCCTGCTGAGCCTGCTGCACCCGCAGCTCCTGCTGAGCCTGCAGCTCCCGCCGAGCCCGCAGCACCCGCTGCAACCTGGCCCAACGGCGACGTCACCATCTATGCCGGCTATGCAGTTGGCTCCCTGACCGACGTCAACATCCGCACCATTGCTGACTGGATCACCCAGGAAACCGGTGCCAACGTCATCGTTGAAAACAACGACGTCGGCGGCGGCGCAAACCTGGCTGTGAAGCTGACCCAGGCTGCTCCCGACGGACAGACTCTGATGAACATCGGTATGAACTGCATCTCCAACTACTACAACGGCACTTGGTCCGTCAACCCCTCCGACTCTTCCAAGTTCAAGATCGTTGCCGGCGCTCTGCAGCCCTTCCCCGATTCCGGCTGCATCATTCTGACTCAGGCTGATTCTCCCTACAGCACCTGGGAAGAGCTGGCTGATTACGCTGCTGCCAACCCCGGCACCGTCACCGTTGCTTCCATCGCAGGCAAGGTCATGGACATTAAGATGAAGGCCATGTTCAACCTGACCGGCGTTGCTAAGGACATCCGCTGGGTCTCCACCACCAACGCTGACGCCACCGCAGGTCTGCTCGGCGGCATCATCAACTGCGTCATGCTCGACGAAACCACCGCTGCCGGCTACCTCGAGGACGGCTCCGTTAAGGCTCTGATCAACTGCCGCGCTGATGAAGACTGGTCTCTGTACGGCGACAACCCCGTTGTTGACAAGATCAAGGACATCCCCACTCTGCAGGACGTCTTCGGCGCTGACGCTGCCAAGTACATGGTTCCCAACCGTTCCATGTTCGTCGTTCCCGCCGGCACTCCCGACGAGATCTGCGAGCAGATCGCTGCTGTCATCGACAAGATTGACGAGGAACCCGAAGGATCCGAGTTCTATGAGAGATGCCGCGTCAACGGCGGTACTTCCAAGTACTACACCTGGCCCGGCGACGAGATCATGGCTGAGTGGGCTCGCCTCGATCCCATCATTGCCGACATCGTCAACATGGGCTAATCCCAGCATAGCTCATATTTGATCTCCATTTTTCCAATTTTGAGAGCTTGCTCATTTGAGCAAGCTCTCTTTTTGATATTCTTTGCAAGTTACTGTGGCAATCCGCGAGAAAGTGTGTTAAAATAATGTTTAAGCATTGTCGGCATTTTCCTGCCGAAAACAAATCATTCAGGAAGGACACACAAACCATGTACGAAGAGCTTTATGTTCCCCTGCCCGACAAGGCAGCATATCTTGATCGCATCGGCCTTGCCGGCGCAGCTGTTGAGCCTACCGCCGCCTGGCTGGACAAGCTGGTGCACGCACAGCTGACCCACATTCCATTTGATGACATGGACGTTTGGGGACGGGGTGACTGTCCGAGCCTTGCCACCGAAGACCTCTACAACAAAATTATTACCCGTCGCCGCGGCGGCTATTGCTTTGAGCTGAACAGTCTTTTCTGCTCTTTTCTGCGCGCGCTCGGCTACGACGCCTATATTGTCCTCATTACCCTTGTCGGCGGCAGAGATTTCATTCCGCCTCCCGCGCATTGCGGCATCGTATGCACGATTGACGGCGAGAAATACTTCTGCGATGTCGGCTACGGCGGTCCCGTGCCCGACGGCGCTGTGAAGTTTGACGGCAATGTTGCTCACGGCTACCGCATCGGTGTTGACGAAACCTGGACATATCTGGAGCTGGTTGAAGCCGAAAAGCCCGGCCGCGTGATGCTCTTCCACGACATCCCCGCCCTGCCCGTTGATCTCATTCCGGCAAACTTCCATGTTTCCTGCCGTCCCGGCTCTGTGTTCCGCGCAACGCTCAATCTCAACCTTCGTCTGGACGACGGCAGCGTTTCCATCACCAACCGCAGCTTCAAGCTTCGCACTGCGCAGGAGCGCTGCGAGCGCGAGATCGCTTCTCTCGACGAGCTGCGCGAGCTGCTGCCAAAATACTTCGGCATCCCCGCCGATGATCCCCCTTACCGCGAATTTGACGCTGCAATCTGATTGCACACTCATTCCATCCGCATAAAAAATCCCCACCCTGCCGCTTTCTATGGCAGAGTGGGGATTTTTATGTATTCAATTGCACACATTCAGCCGCCGATCTGGCATTTGAGGCCAAAGCCCTCCACAATCGAGAGCAGGTGCTGCATATGTTCATCCGAAGGAATGTCTATGGATAAATTCATTTCTTTTCCAAGGCTCTCGTTTTTGCTCTCACCCATTCGGTGATACGGGAGAAGATTGACAGCAACATCCTTGCCGAGCTCTTCGGCAGCAAAGCGTGCGGTTGCAGCAATATTCTCATCGCTGTCATTGTAGCCGGGAATCACCGGCACGCGCACAATCACCGGCACTTTCAGTTCGTGATAAATATGGCGGATATTATCCAGGATCTGCTCATTCGGCACGCCGGTGTATTCTTGATGGCGGGCGCTGTCCATGTGCTTCACATCCAGCAGCGCAAGGTCCACATGGGCAAACACCCGGTCAATCACCGCGCGGCCTGCAAAAGAGCAGCTCTCCACCGCGGTGTGCACACCGTTTTCATGCGCAGCAAACAGCAAGGCCTCCGTAAACTCCGGATGCATCAGGCACTCACCGCCGCTTACGGTCATGCCTCCGCCGGAAGCGTCCATAAACAGCTTATCCTGCAGTACTTTACGCAAAACCTGCTCCACGGTCATGGGCTTGCCCGCGAGTTCTCTCGCCTCGGCTGGGCAGGCAGCCACGCAAGCGCCGCAATCCTTGCACAGCGTGCGGTCAGTCAGCGCAACCGTCTTTCCACCTTGCTCGCCGATACGGATGGCACCGTTCAGGCATGTCGTTACACAGCGGCCACAGCCGGTGCACTTCGTAGCATAGGTCATCAGCTGCGGATGCGCCAGATTGGATTCAGGATTGGCACACCACAAGCAGCGCAGCGGACAGCCTTTCAGAAACACCGTAACGCGGATACCGGGACCGTCATGGATCGAATAGGTCTGAATATTAAAAACAGGTGCCGTAAGGCTCATATAATCGTCGCGCATTCTTTTTTCCTCCCTGAATTTATTGTGTCACGCTGCCGATAAAAACCCTTTGCAGCGCCGAAAAAGTACAGCCAAGATAGCGTGGAAGGCCGCTGCGTGCCTCCGCGCAGTCTGCACAAATCAGATCACACGGAAGCCGCAGGCGGCCTCAGCTTATTCCGCCGCGGGTGCAGCGGATTCGAGATTTTTCGTTACAATGGGATTGCAAATGCCGTGGTAGCAGTAGCCGTTTTCGGTGGTGCTGGCATTGTAATCGCAGGAAATGACAATTTTGAGTTCCTTGCAGCCGGTCACTTCAAGTTCCGCAGTGCGAACTTCCTTCTGGAAGTGGTGGAGACGTTCGGCTTTGTAAACTCTTTCTCCGTCCAGCCAAACTTCAAAGTAGCCGCTGGCAGCCGCATTGTCATCGCGGCGCACAGCAAAGCTGCAGGTAAACAGGTCGTAAGCTTCGTCCAATGCAAAGGTGATCTCGGCGCCGTTCTCGCCCCAAAGCCAGCCCTTTTCGATCGTGCTGCCGTCCAGACTCTCAAAGCTACCGGTATTGCGGAACAAAGTTCCTTCCTTGTCGGCATATTCCGCCGTGACAAGCGAGAGCGGGAGAAACTCGGCAAGATGATCGCGGCAGACTTGTATATCGTCCAGCTCGCGAATTTCCAGTGCAGCGTCAAGTCCTGCAATGGCATCTTCCAGATTATCGCGCTCTCCGGCAAAAACAGCCTCCGCCTCCGCGCACATATCTTCCGCGAAGCGTGCTTCCAAAGCCTCAACCGCTTCGTCGATCTCTTCTGTGCGAACTTCCAGCATTTCCTTCACACCCTCAAGCTCTGCAAACGCCTCAGCGTAGGCGCCTTCGGCATAGAACGCGTCGGCACGTTCGCAGGCATCGCTCAAAAGCTTGTCAAAGGCGAGCGATTCGTATTCTTCCAGTTTTTGCTTCAGCTGGGTTTCATGCGTTCCAAAATCCACGATGCTGTCGCGAATCAATGTTGCCGCGGCATCATAGTCTTTCAGCTCGGCAAGGTTTTCCGCTTCAATCACAAGATAGTCTTCGTATTCGGCGTAGCACTCCAGCAGCTTATCATCGATCACCTCGCTGAAGGTATCGAATCCGTAGAGGATGTCATTGCCCTCGCGCAACAGTGAAATCGCGCCGCGATAGTCATGCTCGGCCATGAGCGCGTCCGCATCTGCGCCAACGCCCTTTCCGTAAAGCACAAGACATTCCTCCGCTTTCGCCTGCGCGTCGGCATAATCGGCATCGGCGGGAATCACAAGGAGAAACTCCTTGCGTGCTTCCAGATAATCGCCGTTTTTCACCTTGTTTTCCGCGCTTTCCATATGCTGCTGCGAGCTGCTGTAGCTGCGAAATTCAGCGTATGTATCTTCCAGCAGGGTGGCTGCGCCGCTGCCGAAAGTGCCAAGCTTGCTCAGTTTTTGGGCGGCGGAGTCACCGTCAATTTCATGGTTGGCATACTGCGCGCAAATCGTTTGCGCCGCTTCAAGCAGGGCTTTGTCAATCATCGGCACGCTGCCGCCCTCGGTCAGAGAGGCGGAATTCCAGAAAATCTCCTGCGCACGGTCGATATCATCGTTACGGATGGCTCTGACAACACGGTTTGCAGGCTGAGAAAGTAGGACCAGCACAACAACCAGCACAACCACTGCACCGGCGGCGGAAAAAATTGCAATATTCTTGCGGCTGCTGCGCGGCGCTTTCACGCGCACCTTTTTCACGCGCGTTTTCTTCACGGGCTCCGCCGTTTTCCAAACTTCCGTTTCGGATGTCATGCGGGTAAACAGCGCGGCTTCGTTCTCCTGCGTGGCAACATTGCATTCCGAACAGATCTCAATGCCGTCCGGAAGCGCTTTTCCGCATTTCACGCAAAATTTAGCCATAATTACTCTCCTGTAAAAAAATCTGATTGCACAGCGTAATTGTACAAACAAATTGCATCATTTTATATCATTTCCAGCTTGATTCCGAGCCTTTTTTCTGCCAATTCCGGCCCGAATGCCGATCAATGAAAGGCACTGTAATCAATGCTGAGGTCCGGACCGGTAAAGCTGCCGTCAAGCTTGCTCATTGCGCGGGCATATTCCGCGCTCTCCGGATCAAGAGGCTGCGGCTGATAATCGTTGTAGGCATCGTGGCCGGAAAGCTTGCAGGGGATCAAAACAGGCGTTTCCAGGCTGACCGTTCCGTCCGCTTCGCGCTTCACGGTGATCTGCGCAATGGCCGTATCGCGGTCGCGCGGGGCCGTGTTGCCGCCAAAGCTCCAGTTGCCCATGGAATAGAGGATATAGCCGCCGCGATAGGCCTCCACACGGTGGAGCACATGGGGATGGCTGCCCCAGATAATGTCCGCACCGGCATCAATCGCCGCGTAGGCAACGGCTTCCTGCGCCGCAAGCACCTGATAGCTGCCCTCAATGCCCCAGTGCATCGCGCAGATAATCAGCTCCGCGCCCGCTTCTTTCAGCGCTTCCACACCGGCAACTGCCTTGTCCGGGCCTTCCAGTTCGGGATACAGCTGACAGTAAACGCCGATTTTCAGTCCGTCATCACGGCTGAAGATATAGGTTTCGCATTCTCCCGCGTATGCAACGCCAACAGCATCGAGCGCTGCGCGCGTATCCGCCATGCCCTGCTCAAGGAAATCGTCCATATGGTTGTTTGCAAGGGTGACAAACTCAATGCTGCCCTCTTTCAGGATGTTTGCAAACTCTGCGCCGGACTGGAACACAAAGGTGCCGCCGTTATTTTCCGTTGCGTCGGTGAAGTTGCTTTCCAGATTTGCAAAGCTGGCGTAATCGTCCTTGAAATAGTCAATCGTCGCGGCAAATGGATAGGCGAAATCCGTGCCGATAATGGCTTCGTATGCGTAGGATGTTCCCTTGTGATGCTGGCTGCTCGCAAGCGTGCAGTCACCCACGAACGACAGCGTGAAAAACTCCGGCTCAGGTTCGGGTGTTGGCTCCGGTGTCGGTTCGGGGGTAGGTTCCGGGGTTGGCTGCGGCGTCGGCTCCGCCGTGGGAACAGGCGTGGGCAGCGGCTCATCGGTGATATTCGCGCTGCGCAGCAGCGCAACGCCCGCGGCAAGCACGGCGGCAATGATAATGATTGTGATGATATTCGTAATCTTCTTCATATGCTTCTTTACTCGTTTGCGGAATATCCGTAGCCAATGCTCAGATTGGCGCCGTTGAATGTTCCGTCAAGCTTGCTGAGCGTTCGCTTATATTCCTCGCTGCCCTCTTCATAGGGAACGGGCTGATAATTGTTTCTGTTTTTCTCGCCGCTGGAAGCGCAGGGAATATGCTCACGCTCCACAACACTGACCGTTCCGTCCACAGCGCGTTCAACAACCATGCGCAGGATAAAGGTGTCCTTATCGCGTGGATTGGTGTTTCCGCCAAAGGTCCAGTTGCCCATGCTGTAGTAAATGTAGTGTCCCTTGTATTCCTCAACGGGCTGCAGGGTGTGGGGGTGACTGCCGTAAACAAAGTCAGCACCGGCATCGATGGCGGCGTGTCCCTGTGTGCGCTGGTCGGCGTTGACGTAGTAGCTCCCCTCATCGCCCCAGTGGAGCGCCGCAATGACAAATTCCGCCCCCGCGTCCTTCACGGCGGCAATGCCTTTTTTAATCTGGTCCACCGTGCCGAACGAAACGGCGTAAACGCCGATTTTCAGACCGCTCTCCGTTTCGTAAACGCACCATTCGTCGCGTCCTGCATACGCAAGACCGGCGGCCTCGGCGGCAGCTTTGGTGTCGGCATAGCCCTGTTTTCCGAAATCGAGCACATGGTTGTTTGCCAGCGTGACAAATTCCACGCCGCCCAGTGTCAGAATCTGTGCATACTCGGCATCGGTTTTGAAGGTAAATGTCTTGGCTGCTGATTGATTGGAGTCGGTCAGGCAGCACTCAAGATTTGCCATGGTGAAATCATCGTCGGCAAAATAGTGCGCGGTTTTTGCAAAGGGATAGCTGAAATCGCCGGCAATTACGGTGTCGTACCCGTCCGGCCCGCCCTGGAAATACGCAGCGGAAGCCAGCGTACAGTCGCCCACGAAGTTAAACGTGAAATACTCCGGCTCCGGCTCAGGCGTGGGTTCCGGGGTAGGTTCGGGCGTTGGTTCCGGCGTCGGCTCCGGCGTTTCCACCGGAACAGTTTCCAAAACGGAAAGATCCGGCAGCGCAGTTTGCGGTGCGGTGTGTTCCTGCGACAGAATCGCGCCGGGTGTTTTTGCCGGCTGTGGACGCATGCGTGCCGTTCCGCCGGCAAAGGCCAGCGCAAGAATCAGCAAAACCAATATGAGTTTTTCTGCAGGTTTTCCTCTGCCCATATGCTTTAATTCTCTCTTTATCTCTTTGCGTTCTGGCTCAGAAATGCGTTGATGAATCCGTCAATATCGCCGTCCATCACGTTGCCGATGTTGCCGTTTTCAAA
>SVMK01000053.1 GCA_015067465.1 Oscillospiraceae bacterium | reverse complement strand
GACTGCTAAGTAAAATCATGGCACTCGATGTTGATGATGAAGATACATACGAAGCTATGTATGAAGAGTTGAGTAAATGCGTGCAGGAACTTATTCAAGGTATTGCACACTTAGACAGCGAAATCATGAAGACCAAAATGGATATTGAGGCAGTTGAAGCAAATCAGATGGAGTTTGTTTCACTTGAGGAGTTAAAGAGTACAGTCTTTAATTCATTACGTAATATGTCGTCAGCAGATAAAAAGGAATTTTTCAATGGTATTATTGAACGTGTTGAGATATATCCTGAACGATTGAAAAACGGCAGACAGGTTAAGAGCATAAAAATGAAAATGCCAGCCATGTATGCGGGTAGGGAAGATGCAGAGGAATTTATGCGAACTCATGATGATTCTGCATATACAATAGACGAAGACGCAGTCGAGCATTATTTCCTACACAATGTGAAGCACGATGAGACGGTGGCGTTGCTTTCCAAACAGAACTCCGCTGACCGGATTACGGCTTTGCTTGAATGAATGATGAAACGATAAATGAGTATTCGCGGGGGACAGCATATGCTGAAGGTCATTTTGTTTGATGTTGATAATACCATATTGAGTTTTGACGAATACGTTAAAGAATCCATGAAAAACGGATTTAGAAAATTTGAAATTGGTATATATGAAGATGAGATGTTCAACATTTTTAATCAAATAAACACCGGCCTGTGGCATGCACTCGAAAAAGGCGAGATGGACTTCGGGCAACTGCAAAAAAAGCGCTGGAATATGATATTTGAACGTTTGGGCGTGAAAGCTGACGGAGAAGCTTTTGAAAAGTATTTCCGTGAATGTTTGTTCGAAAGTGCAATTCCTGTAGACGGTGCAACAGAGCTTTTGCAATATCTTTGTGATAAATATACTCTTTGCGTTGCCAGCAACGGCCCGTATCTGCAACAGGCGAACAGACTGAAAATATGCGGTATGCTGCCCTATTTTTCTGATTTGTTCGTATCTGAGGAAATCGGCAGCTCAAAACCTTCCGAAAGCTTTTTTAAAACTTGCATAGACCGGGTGAACGCAAAATCGGAAGAAGAAATTCTGCCTTGCGAAATGATGATAATCGGGGATTCACTGACGTCTGATATGGCAGGAGGGCTTGGAGCCGGAATGCAAACATGCTTTTATAATCCGGATAAGAAGCCCGTCCCGCGCGAAATGAACTTAAACTATAACGTGTCGTCATTAAAGGAAATCATAAGCATTCTTTGACAGAGATAAAATCGGAATGATACCGGTTCCTATGCTTTTTGCATACAGGCATTTTCGGTTAATTCGATTTGGAGGATAAGGTATGGAATTCGGTTGGATCAATATATTCGGCGCTGCGGTTGTTGTGCTGATGCTGCTGCCCAACATCGTTTATGCCATCCGCAGCAGGGGCGAGGAGAATTTGTGTGCAAGCAGGGCGATGAATCTGATTGAGCAGATCGGACGATATGCCTGCATTGTGCTGATGTGGCTGCCGCTGCCCGTGATGAAATTCGGCTTTGCGAGCGTGGCGGAAATGCTGCTTTATTTGGGCGGCAACGCTGCGCTTTTGCTGGCATACTGGGTTGTGTTTATGCTGCATATGAAGAAACGGCGGGCAAAGCTTGCGCTTGCCGCGGCTGTGCTGCCCGCGTGCATCTTCCTGATGAGCGGATTGCTGCTTCGGCATTGGCTGCTTGCCGCTTTTTCGCTTGTGTTTGCCGTCGGGCATATTTATGTGACACAAAAGAACATGGAAGCAGCTGCCCGGGCGCAGCGGTAAACGAAACCGGAACTGCGATTTGCTTTTCCGAACTGGTGGTTATATGAACATAATGGAATTTTTTGCCTGTCACCCAAAAGCGGCGCTTGCGTTTTCCGGCGGGGTGGATTCGGCGTATCTCCTGCATGCGGCGAAACAATACGCGCGCGAAGTGTGTGCATACTATGTAAAATCGGAGTTTCAGCCGCAGTTTGAGCTGGAGGATGCCGAGCGTCTTGCACGCGAACTCGGCGTGCCGCTGCGGATTCTCGATTTGCAGGTGCTTTCCGTTCCGGGGGTGAAGGAAAACCCCGCGAACCGCTGCTACTACTGCAAAAAGGCAATTTTCGACCGCATCATCGCTGCGGCGAAATCGGACGGATTTCCCGTTGTGCTCGACGGAACAAACGCCTCCGACTCTGCTGCCGACCGGCCGGGAATGCGCGCTTTAACCGAGCTTTCCGTTCTCTCGCCGCTGCGCGAATGCGGCCTGACAAAGCCTGAAATCCGCCGCCTTTCGCAGGTTGCGGGACTGTTTACATGGGATAAGCCTGCCTATGCCTGCCTTGCCACAAGAATTCCCTGCGGCGAGGAGCTCACGCGAGATAAGCTGGCGGCAACGGAAACTGCCGAGGACTATCTGCGCTCGCTCGGGTTTTCGGATTTTCGTGTTCGGTCGCAAAACGGTCACGCGCTGCTGCAGCTGCCGGAGTCGCAGTTTGCGAAGCTGGCGGAGCACCGCGGCGCTGTTTTGGCAAAGCTGAAAAAATACTACAATAGCGTTTCGCTGGATCTGGAGGTGCGGGGATGAACAACGATATCAGAAAGCTGCTGGAAAGCGTCAGCGAAGGGCGCGTGTCTGTGGACGATGCGCTGGTGAAGCTGAAAGCAAAGCCTTTTGAGGATATCGGCTATGCAAAGGTGGATATGCACCGCAAGCTGCGTCAGGGCACGGCGGAAGTGATCTACGGCGCGGGAAAAACCCCCGGGCAGATGATCGGCATTATTGACGCCATGCTCCGCAGCGGACAAAGTCCCATTCTCATAACCCGGCTGGAAGAAGATGCAGCGGATGCGGTGAAAAAAGTGCATCCGCTGACATATGATAAAATTGCGCGCTGCGGCGTGATCGGTGAGCTGCCTGCGCCCGACGGCATCGGAAAAATCGTGATTGCAACAGGCGGAACAAGCGACATTCCGGTTGCGGAGGAAGCTGCGCTGACCGCGTCTGTGCTCGGCAACGAGGTGGTGCGCCTTTACGACGTCGGTGTTGCGGGGCTGCACAGAACCCTTGCGCATCTTGACGATCTTATGAGCGCGAGCGTGATTATCGCCATTGCGGGCATGGAAGGCGCGCTGGCCAGCGTGATCGGCGGTCTGGCCGACTGTCCCGTGATCGCCGTGCCGACCAGCGTGGGTTACGGTGCGTCGTTCAACGGCTTGTCCGCGCTGCTGTCCATGCTCAATTCCTGTGCCAGCGGCGTGTCCGTTGTCAATATCGACAACGGCTTCGGCGCGGGGTATCTTGCCAATATGATCAACCACATGAATCTGAAGAAAGAGAACTGATTATGCGAACATTATATCTTGACTGCAGCATGGGCGCGGCGGGAGATATGCTCACGGCGGCGCTGCTGGAATTGCTGCCCGATCCGGATGCGTTTGTGCTCCGGCTCAACGCGCTCGGAATTCCCGGCGTTTCGTTTCGCCGTGTTGCTGCCGTGAAGTGCGGCATTGCGGGAACGCAGATGAGCGTGAGCGTAAACGGCGTGGAAGAAGGCGAAGCCGATCATGCGCATACGCACCCCCACGACCATTGCCATCACGGCGGCATGCATGTTATTGAGCATATTGTCCGGGAACATCTGTCTCTGCCGCAAGCGGTGCAGGACGATGTGATGGCGGTGTATGCGCTGATTGCGGAAGCGGAGAGCCGGGCGCACGGTGTGCCCGTGACGGAGATTCATTTCCACGAAGTCGGCACAATGGACGCGATTGCGGATATCACGGCGGTGTGCCTGCTGATGGAGCAGTTGCGGCCGGATGAAGTGGTGGTATCGCCCGTGCATGTCGGCAGCGGTCAGGTGCAGTGCGCCCACGGCATTCTCCCGGTCCCCGCGCCGGCGACGGCGTGGATTTTGCGGGATGTGCCGATCTACGAAGGCGATGTGCGCGGCGAACTGTGCACGCCCACCGGTGCGGCGCTGCTGAAGCATTTTGCAACGCGCTTCGCACGGATGCCGGAGATGCGCGTGCATACAATCGGCTACGGCATGGGAAAGAAGGATTTTGCGGCTGCAAACTGTGTGCGTGCCATGCTCGGCGAGCGTGAGAGCGCTGAGGACGCGGTGTGCGAGCTCAGCTGCAATCTGGACGATATGACGGGTGAAGCAATCGGCTTTGCTGCGGAACGTCTGCTGGAAGCCGGTGCGCTGGATGTATACTCGGTTCCCGTCGGTATGAAAAAATCCCGCCCGGGCATCCTTTTGTGTGTGCTGTGCCGCGAAGCGGACAGGGAAGCGCTTGTCCGCGCCCTTTTCCGCCACACCACAACCCTCGGCGTACGTGAGAGCGCAATGCGCAGATATGTGCTGAACAGACACATCGAAACGCGCTCAACGCCTTTCGGTCCGGTTCGCTGCAAGCTGTCGGAAGGTTACGGCGTTGTGCGCAGAAAATATGAGTATGATGATATTTCCCGGATCGCGGACGAAAACGGCCTGCCTTTGGAAGCGGTTTTGTCGCATCTCGAAGGAGAATGAATCAAAAAGCATCCGGCGGAGGAAACGTGATGGAACATACGGCGGTTCGCTTCGATCATGCAGCGATGTATGTCCGCGATCTTGCGGCGGCGAAGCACTTTTTTGAAAAATATTTCGGCGCGGAGTCGGGCGCACTTTACCACAACACGGCAACGGGCTTCCGCTCGTATTTTCTCAGCTTCGGCGGCGCAAGACTGGAGCTGATGCAGCGCCCTGACATAACGGCGGAGGACTTGCGCGCAAACCGGACGGGCTATGTTCATATCGCGCTCGGTGTGGGGAGCACGGAGGCAGTGGATGCGCTGACAGCGCGCCTGCGCAGCGACGGTTACGCGGTTTTGAGCGGACCGAGAACGACGGGCGACGGGTATTACGAAAGCTGCATTGCCGGTCCGGAAGGCAACCTGATTGAAATCACGGTGTAACGGCTGCAACGGGAGGTACAGAGCCACATGGGTAAGATCTTGTTTGTGGATGCATGCGTCCGCGAAAATTCCAGAACGCGTGCGCTGGCGGAGCATCTGCTGGTACAGCTCGGCGGGGCATACGAACGCTTCGCGGCGGAGGACCGCGCGCTGCCGCCGCTGGATGCGCAGCGGCTCGCCATGCGTGATGACTGCTGCCGCCGCGGCGACTTTTCCGATGCGTATTTTGCGCCTGCGCGGCAGTTTGCCGCTGCGGACGAAATTGTGATTGCAGCGCCTTTCTGGGACAATTCTTTTCCGGCAGCGCTGAAGAAATATATTGAGTCCGTCTGCGTTACGGGACTGACATTCCGCTACGGGGAAAACGGTGTGCCGCAGGGGCTTTGCCGTGCGCGCCGCCTTTACTATGTCACAACGGCGGGCGGTCCGGTTTTCAGCGACGTATACGGCTACGGCTATATAAAATCTCTTGCCGAAACGATGTTCGGCATCGGTGAAACCGTGCAGTTCAAGGCGGAAGGGCTGGACATCTTCGGCGCGGACGAAGCGTCGATTATGGCTGAGGCCATGCGCGCGGTGGAGGCGTATTTCGCGCGCTGAGTTGCACACAAAATACCCCTTTGGGACAGGCAAAACACCGGTCTGAACGCTGCTGCAGGCGCTCAAACCGGTGCTTTTTGTTGTGGGTTGAGTCGAAAAAGCTGCAAATTCTATAAATATTTGCATTTTTAGCGGAGGTATGATATACTTTTCACACATATATGCTTATAAGTAAGTCAGAAATTGTACGGCGCTTTGTGCGGCGGTGGCATGCTGCGGGGAGCGGGCGGACAATATCAATTTGGAGATAGATGCTATGGTAATTAACATACCGGAAGTGCTGGTTGCCGAAGGTGTTGGCACTTGTGTGCTTGTTTTCCTGCTGCAAAACAGATGGCGCAATAAGGAATTCCTCCGTCCCGGTGAACGCTATTTCACCGGCGTGCTGGTGCTGACGCTGATTGCCTGCGTTGCCGAGGGGCTTACGTTTTTGCTCGACGGCGTTCGGTATCCGTTTTCAAAATGGATTCTGTTTTTGCTCAACACCGTTTTGTACGTTGTTTCGAGCAGCGTCGGCTATTTATGGTGTATGTACACCGATTTCCGCCTGTTTCACAATATGCAGCGTCTGCAAAAGCGCCGCAAATGGCTCATCGTGCCGCTTGTGGGCGTGCTTGCGCTGCTTGTGATGAACTTTTTTGTTGATGGGCTTGTTTTCAGCGTTTCCGCGGAAAGCGTCTATTCGCGCGGAACATTCATGCCGCTGACATTTGCGGTGCTGTTTTTCTATATGATTTTCAGCATCGTCAGCGTTTACACCGCGAAGCTCCACGGCGTTTCGGTTCGCTTTTATCCCGTGTTTTATTTTGTTCTGCCCTGCATTATCGGAACGCTGCTGCAAAGCCTGTTTTACGGCATCGCAACGGGCTGGCTTTCTGTTGCGATCGCAACGCTGTTTGTGAATATCCAGCTCCAGAATATGGACTCTTATTCCGACGGCCTTTCGGGACTTTTTAACCGCCGCTATATGGACTATCTGCTCAGCAGCATGAAGCCGGAGGGCAACAACCGGCTTTACGGCCTGATGTTTGACATCAACGACTTCAAGCAGATCAACGACCGCCTCGGCCATGTGAAGGGCGACGAAGCCATCCGTGCCATCGGCAGAATTCTGCTGGAAACCGCTTCGCAGGACGCCACGGCCATCCGCTATGCCGGCGATGAATTCGTGGTTTTGTGCCAGGGAACGGACGAGAGCGCAATCACGCAGATTATGGAGCAGATCAACGCCCGCATTGAGAAATACAACAGCGAAGGCCGCTTTGAACTGCCCATTTCCATTTCAACGGGCTACAGCAGTTTCGACCCCGCAACCCAGACGCCGGACGAATTCCTGCAGACCGTAGACCAGGCAATGTATGCTGCAAAAGCGCGGTATTACGCGCAATCCGGCAAAGATCGGCGCACTTATCTCTAAAGCGCCGCGCCGCGCGGTTTTTGCCGTTTTGTGGTTGACAAGCCTGTCCAAAATGAGTAAACTATTGCTTGTGTTCGGGCGAGCGCCCGAATTTTGGATTATACAGAAAGAATTCGGAGGGAACCCCAATGCTCGTAGCGCTTGCCATCGGCATGATCATCATCGGCCTTTTTATCGTTCGCAAGATTGCCCCGATCCAGGTTAATCGCAATATGAAGATTTTTCTTTTCATTCTCGGCGCGCTTTTCTTTATCGGCGGCGGCGTTCTTTGGTGGCTGGTGGGCACCGGCAGAATTGTCATTGGCGTTTGATTGAAAATATAGAGAAAAAACTCTTGCAATCCGGTTTCGGATATGCTACACTGTCAAGGTAATTTTGCGTAATTTGCGGGTTCGGCCCGCTTCACATCGAAAGGAAGATACGAAATGAAACTGCCCCTTATGATCGTTCAGCTGCTTTGCGGTCTGTTCCTGATTCTCATTATCATGCTCCAGTCCGGTAAGAGCTCCGGTCTGTCCGGCGCCATTGGCGGCAACTCTGCAGAAGGTTTTGCCGGCAAAGCAAAGGCTAAGACGTGGGACGCCAAGTTTGCAAGATGGACCAAGTGGGTAGCGCTTGTTTTCGTCCTGCTGACTTTCGTTCTGGTTCTGCTGTAAGCCATCTTTAACCGCTAAAAAAAACCGCCGCCGTGTTCCATGGCGGCGGTTTTCTTTTCCTGAGAGAAGGGAGGACTTTTTTGTGAAAATGCGAGAGCTTGCTGCGCTGTTTCTTTCCTTTGCAAAGATCGGCGCGATGACTTTCGGCGGCGGCTACGCCATGCTCCCGATGTTTCAGCGCGAACTGGTGGATAATCGCGGCTGGGCAACGGAAGAGGAATTGACGGACTATTATGCCCTGAGCCAGTGCACGCCCGGCCCCATTGCGGTAAACACCGCCACGTTTGTCGGCCAAAAGCGCTGCGGCATTCCCGGCGGCATTGCGGCCACGATGGGGGTTGTGTTTCCGTCGGTTGTCTGCATCACGGTGATCGCGGCGCTGCTGAGCAATTTTGCGGAGATTCCCGCAGTGAAAAACGCTTTCGCGGGTGTTCGCGTGTGTGTGAGTGTTCTGATTATCAACGCCATTGTCAAGCTTTGGAAAAAAGCCGTGGTGGACAAGGTTTCGTTCGCCGTGTTTTTTGCCGTAATGCTCCTGAGCGTGTTTGTTGATGTTTCGCCCGTCTTTTTCGTCATCGGCGCCGCCGTTGTCGGCGTTGCCGTGAAGAATCTGGAGGTGAAGCGATGATTCTCCTCCGGCTTTATTTTGAGTTTTTCAAAACGGGTCTGTTTGCGTTCGGCGGCGCGATTGCCACAATTCCGTTTTTGTCCGATATGGCGGAGCGCACCGGCTGGTTTACGCAGGCGCTGCTTGCCGATATGCTTGCCGTCAGTGAGTCCACGCCCGGCCCCATCGGCGTCAACACGGCAACCTACGTCGGTTACACCGTGGCTGGTATTCCCGGCGGCATCGTTGCAACGCTGGGACTTGTAACGCCGTCGCTGATCATCATTATGATTGTTGCGGCGTTTTTGAAAGCCTTCCGCAGCAATAAGTATGTCAATCAGGTGTTTTACGGCATCCGTCCCGCTTCGGTGGGCCTGATTGCATCGGCGGGTATTACGGTTTTGCGCCTTTGCCTGCTCGACAGTGCGGCCTATGCCGCCAGCGGGCGCCTTTTGGATCTCATCAGCATCAAAGGTCTGGTTCTCTTTGCGCTGATCTGGCTGCTGACAAACCGCGTGAAGCTGACGAAAAAGCTCCATCCGATCGCGTTTGTGCTGTTTTCCGCCGCGGTCGGAATCGTGTTCAAATTCGCAGGAGCGTAAACAGAATAAAGGCCCACAGCGCGCCGAGCGCGCCCACGATGATGCGTCCGACAAAATGTCGGGCGCATTTTATATTTGTCCCCGCGAGCACCGCGAGCGTCTGGCAGTGAACGGATAGTCCGCCGAATCCCAGCACAAACGCCGCGAGGGCGAGATTGCGCGGCGTTGGCGGAAGTCCCTGCATTGCGCCGATGCCGTTTCCCAACTCGAGAATGCCGCACAAAAGCGCGTTTGAAAATTGCAGCCCCGTTCCCGTGATGCGCGCGATCTGGGCCGAGAGCGCTGAAAACAGGCCCACAGCGCGCGCCAACGCGGTGAGTACGGAAAAAAACACAACATAGCCGCAAATGTTTGCGATTGCGGTCACAGCTGCGCCGACTGCGGCGGGAAAAGCGACGGAGAATGTCGCAGGTGCAGCAGCTTCGCTTTGCTTCGGGCGCGCCGGGGTGCTTTTGCGGCGGGAAGAAAGCAGCGCGAAAGAGAGCGCTGACGCGATATGGCACAGGTAAAGCCCAAAACCGAATTTTGCACTGCCGAAAACAGCGGCGCCTGCCGCGCCGATGATAAAAGCCGGGCCGGTGTTGTTGCACCACGGCAGCATCAGCGCGCCTTCTTCCGGCGTGACGGCGCCGCTTCGGACCATCTCACCGACAGCTGCGGCACCGAGCGGATAGCCGCCGGTGAGTCCGAGCAGCAGCGGCGCCGCGGCATACTCCGCAATTCCCAGCAGCCGCAGCACCGGCGCTGCGGCGTGCGCGAGCAGATCCGGCAGACGCAATGCGGAAAGCAGGCCGGACAATATAAAAAACGGCAGCAGCGAGGGAACGATCACCTGCGCGCAAACGGAAAGACCGCTGCGCGCGCCTTCGGCTGCCTCGCGCGGCATGGCCACCAGCAGCGCCAGCGCGGCGAGCGCAGGTAAAAGCGCTGCGGACATGGTTGGATTTCGTTTCATTCATACGCACCTCCGTTGTCCTACTATGCTATGCCCGTTCGGGGCTAAAATTGCCCACCGATGCATAGAGTTTTTTGAGGTGATTGCTATGAAAAGGCTCACGGAACGGCTGGCGCAGCGTCTGGAGCTGCCGGGAGAACTGCTCGAGGGCGTGATGCGCCTGACGCTGACGGGCGGGGAGCGCGTTCTGATTGAAAATCATAAGGGGCTGCTGGACTACACGGACGAATGTGTGGAGGTCAGCGGCGGAAAACTGCGGCTGCGTGTGCGCGGTCAGTCGCTGCTGCTGCGCAGTATGAACAGCGAGGAAGTGCTGGTAACAGGGCGTATTTTCGCCGTGGAGGTGGACGGAGCATGACAGGGCCGTATATATTTTTTCAGCGCGTGGAAAATCGCGCCGAGTGCACGGTTCGCGGCGTTTTGCCCGCTGCGTTTCTCAACGGCTGCACGGCGTGCGGCGTGGATATCCTCACCGCGCAGCCGGGTGAGGACGATTACACCGTTACGGTGACGCTGCGAAGCCGTGACCTGCCCCGGGCCCGGCGCATTGCGGCGGAAAGCCGCTGCGAGCTTGCGGTCGTGCGTATTACGGGCGGGCGCATTCTCGGACGGCGCCTTTTGCGGCGCGTTGCGGCGATTGTCGGCGCGGCGGCGCTTGCGGTAGTGCTGCTCGGCTCACGTTGCTTTATATGGGAGATGGAGGTTTACGGCAACGAAACCGTGCCCTCGGCGAAAATTCTCAATGCGCTGGGCGAATGCGGTGTTGCACCGGGGACGTTCTGGCCGCGGCTGACAAGCGACAATCTTCGCAGCGAACTGCTTGTACGCATGCCGGAGCTTGCATGGGCCACGGTGAATATTTACGGCAGCCGCGCTGAGGTGATCGTGCGCGAGCGCGTGCCGAAGCCGAAAATCCACAGCGCTGAAACGCCCGTGGATCTTGTTGCCGACCGTGTTGGCTTTGTCACGCAGGTGCGCGCACTCAGCGGCACGGCGCAGGTGCGCCCGGGCAGCGCCGTAATGCCGGGCGACGTGCTGATCGCGGGGGAAACCAACAGCGTTTTTTCCGGGCGACGGACGGTTCATGCGCTCGGCAGCGTGCGTGCGAATACCTATTACGAACTGACCGCCTGCGCGCCGGCGGTTGAAACCGTGAAGATTCCGCAGCGGTCTTATACGCGCTGGGCGCTGGAGATTGGAAAAAAACGCTATAATATTTTCAGAAACAGTAGCATTTGCGATGCGGATTGTGATAAAATTAAAACCACATGGGAATGTAAAAGAGAGGGGCTTTTTTATTTGCCCGTTGCCCTTGTGCGCGAACAGATTACGCATTATGCCACGCAAACGCGTCCGGCGGACGCATCGAGCGTTTCCATGCGGTTGGAGCAGGCGCTTTATGAGCGCCTGACCGCTGCGCTCGGAGCAGATGCGCAGATTGAGTCCATCGCCTATTCCCGCACCGTGGCGGACGGCAGCGTTGCCGTTTGCCTGCGCGCCCGATGCAGCGAGGATATTGCGCAGGAACAACACAGACTACAAGAGGATGCAGCATCATGACAGAACGCAACATTGCAGTTGACAGAATTGAAAATATCATCAATGTGTTCGGCTCGTTTGACCAGAATATCCGTCTGATCGAAAGCGAACTGGATGTTTCCGTGATGGATCGGGAGAGCGAACTGCGCATCACCGGCGAGGCGGAGAACGTGCTTTTGGCTGAAAAGGCCGTGAATGCGCTGCTCTCGCTTGCGGCAAAGGGTGAGAGCATCGACAGTCAGAATGTCCGATACATTCTCAAGCTGGTGCAGGAAGGCAAGGAGTCGGAGATCGGCACCCTTGCCGGAGACGTTGTCTGCGTCACCGCGAAAGGCAAGCCGGTAAAGGCGAAAACGCTCGGCCAGAAAACCTATTGCGAGGCCATCCGTAAAAACACGATCACCCTCGGCGTCGGCCCTGCCGGCACAGGCAAAACCTACCTTGCCGTTGCCGCGGCGGTTGCTGCGTTTCGTGCCAAGGAGGTAAACCGCATTATCCTCACCCGTCCTGCCGTGGAAGCGGGGGAGCGGCTCGGCTTTTTGCCCGGCGATATGCAAAGCA
>SVMK01000052.1 GCA_015067465.1 Oscillospiraceae bacterium | reverse complement strand
CATCGTTGATCTGGCAGCCGTCCTCATAATACTGAGTGCAGGCCTCGGTGGTGATGGTAAAGCCCTGGGGCACGGGCAGACCGATGTTGCTCATTTCGGCAAGGTTTGCACCCTTACCGCCGAGCAGCTCGCGCATGCTTGCGTTGCCTTCGGAAAAAAGATAGACATACTTCTTGCTCACGGCGAATTCTTCCTTTCTGATTATCGGTTTACGGGAATATTTTTCCCGCAAATCTGATTATTTTATGCTTGCCATTGTGATTATAACATACTTTTTTCAAAAAACAATATAACGGACCAAACATCCCATACGTTTGGTCCGTTATCCAAATTTTAACAAAGCAAATTGTTGATTTTGCCTTATTTCCCCACACAGAAGCGGGCGAAGATACGGTCGGTGATATCCTCGCGGACGGTTTTTCCGGTGAGTTCGCCAAGCGCCTCCATGGCCTCTTCCGACTCGGTCAGCACGGCGTCGGGCGTCAGGCCGCTCTCCATGGCTTCAAGCGCTGCGCGCACGGATTGCAGCGCACGCTTCACGGCGTCCGCCTGACGGGCATTGGTCAGAATTTCGCCGGCAGAGAAGCTTTCCTGCACGGGAAACAGCGCCGCAACGGCAGCTTCCAGCGCTTCCATGCCTTCGCCGGTTACGCTGGAGATCTCCACAACCTCGGGCATCGGGTCAAAGTTCAGATACGGAACCGGCGCCGCAGGCAGGTCGCTTTTTGTCCAAACCAGCACCGTAGGCGCCGTTGCCACAGCTTCCTCCAGCAGCGCTGCGTCCTCCTGCGTGAAGGGAACGGCACTGTCGCACAAAACAAAGATCAGCCCCGCGCTGCGCATAACTTCGCGGCTGCGCTCCACGCCCAGCGCTTCCACGGCGTCGGTTGTGTCGCGCACGCCGGCGGTGTCGGTAAGATTCAGAAGCGTTCCACCGAAGCGGATGCGCTCGCTCACAGTGTCGCGCGTGGTGCCGGGAATGTCGGTGACAATCACGCGCTCATAGCCGAGCAGCGCATTCATCAGCGAGCTTTTGCCCGCGTTCGGACGGCCCACAATCGCAGTGGGCACGCCGCCCACCATTACGCGGCCGCGCTCAAAGCTGCGCGCAAGACGCTCCAGCGTGGTTTCGGCATTTTTCAGATTGTCTATATAGCCCCAGAGCGAAAAATCCTCAATGTCCTCATCGGGATAATCAATCACCGCGTGATAGTGCGCGGAAATATCTTTCAGCAGATCGTAAACCGCGTCCGTTCGGCGCACGATCGCACCGCCGAGCTGGCCTGCGGCATTTTTCGCGGCTTCGGCAGTTTCGGCATGGATCAGGTCGATCACTGCCTCCGCCTGCGTCAGGTCCATGCAGCCGTTGAGAAAGGCACGGCGGGAGAATTCGCCGGCCTTGGCCTGCCGCGCGCCCGCGGCAAACAGCGCCTCAAGTCCTTCGCGCAAAACCGTGGGAGAACCGTGGCACTGCAGTTCCGCCGTGTCCTCGCCCGTGTAGCTGTGGGGGGCACGCGAAACCGTGCAAAGGCAAATGTCGATGCGCTCGCCGTTTTTGTCGCAAAGCTCGCCGTAAACCAGCATGCGGTCCGGGCGCGCGCACATGGGCACGGAGCTGAACAAGGGCTTGAATACCTTATCGACAATGGAGATGGCATCACTGCCGGAAAGACGCAGGATACCGATGCCGGCAACCACATTGCCGGTGGAGATGGCCGCAATCGTGTCTGACATGATAAGCACCTCGGTTGTAAAATAAAAAATGTCTGTAATCGCAAAAGCCGAGCGGGCGCTGCGCCCGCTCGGGAATTGGTTGCTGCATGTTCGGTAGCGGCGCACGGCGCGCTTTAATCCATTGTGAAAGCCACGCGGGCAGAGGGGGTGAACATGCGGTTCATAATCGTGGCCACCTCCGCACGGGTGATGGTGCTGTTTGCCCCGAATGCGTGCGCAATGTGCGTTCCGTCCGCCGGGTAGCCCGTGAGGATGCCCGCCATGTAGAAGGTGTAAACCTGCTTGGCAAGCGGGGCGTCCGTGGCAATATCGGGGATTGCTCCGTCCATGATGAGGTTTTTGCGCGTATACTCGCTCTCCGGCATGGTGTTGTAAAAAAGCCGGATAAAGTCCGCGCGGGTGATGGCCGCGTCATAGTTTTGCGGCAGAGTGTCCATGATGGCGTTGCGCTTTGCGTAGTCAACATAGCTCATATACCACGCCCTGCCGTCCGCCGCGTTTTCCAGCGCAACCGCACCCTCGCGGTAAAGCTGGTGCATGCAGGCAGCCAGCTTGACGGCCTGCGCATTGGTCAGCGTGTTTTTCGGGGCATAGGAGGTGGCGGTCATGCCGTTGACAAGGCCGCGCTGGTATGCGCTCGAAACATCGGCAAAATACCAATCGGTTCGGACAACGTCCGTAAACGGGCAGGCAAACACGCCCGTTGCTCCGACGGAAACGGAGATCACGGCGCTGTCCGCCACGGTGACGGATGCGGAAGCACTGCCGCCGAGGATGTAGCGGTTGCCCTGTCGCACATCGCCGCCGGAAGACGTGCGTCCGGCTGTGGCATTGATCACGGTTCCGCCGTTTACGCGCAGCACCGCGCCGCCGCCGAGGAGCACAAACTGCTGCCCGGAGCCGAGCGTAAGACTGTCGCCCGCTGCGAGCTGCAGCGTTTTCATACCGCGGACAGCCGCGGGAAGCTGCGCGGTGTAATCCGACACAGCCGCATCGGCAGCGTTTTGCAAACGCTGCTCCAGCGCAGGGAGAAACACATCGTCAATATAGCTCTGCGAAATCAGCGGATCGTCCGCACCGCCGCCTGCGGCAGCCGCAGGGCAGACCAAAGCCGCACAAAGCGCACAGATGAGCAGCATTACCTTCATGCTTGTCTTCAATTTCAAGCGGTTTGCCGCCTCCCTTCAAGCTGTGCAGCAATTGTCCGGTGCTCCGTCAAACCTCGCCGGAAAGGTAGTAGCTCAGTGCAAGCAGAGAATCCGAGAAATGGATATTTTCAACAATCACACCGCTGTCGCCCGGGTCGATCTCGGCATCGGTGAAGTTCCAGATTGCCTTGATGCCGCAGTCGATCAGTTCGTCGGCAACCGCCTGCGCATGGTCACGGTTGATGGACAAAATGGCGATATCAACATCGTTTTCGCGAATAAAGTCGCGCTGGGTTTCCGCGTCGGCAATGGTGACGTGGGCGATCTTTGTGCCGACCAGTTCCTTGCGGATTTCGAATGCGCCGAGCAGGCGGAAACCGTAGTGTTCAAAATTGAAGTTTCCGATCAGGGACTGGCCGATGCGGCCGGCACCGATGAGGATGACGGAGAAATTGCGGTTCATGCCGAGAATGCCCGCGATCTGCTCGCGCAGCGCGGCAACATTGTAGCCGTAGCCCTGCTGGCCGAATTCGCCGAAGCAGGAAAAGTCCTGACGGATCTGAGAAGGCGTAAGCCCCATCTGATTGCCCAGCTCGCCGGAGGAAATACGCTCAACGCCCTCGGCGATCAGTTCGTCCAGCTTGCGCAGATAGCGCGGCAGACGGCGGATAACATTCTTCGAAATATAGGATGATTTACGCATCGTTTTGTGCCTCTTTCTTCTTATATGCTCCCCCACTGCGGGTTATCACGGGAAAACAGAATCGGGATTGATTTATTTTTCACATTATACCATCGGATTTTAAATTATGCAAGAACTTATGCAAATCCGATTTTGCATTTTTATCGCCGAAAACGGCTGCAACTGTGTTAAAAAGATGTCCGTTGCGGGTATTGTAAAAGCGGCGTGTTGCTGTTATAATATCGAATTACGCGGGCACATGCCGGCATGCATTACATCAACAGCAACCCGGGAGGACAGCTGCTATGCTGGAACTGAAAAATATTTGCTTCTCCGTCAGCACGCCTGATGGAAAAACCGATATCATCAACGACATCAGCCTCACCATTGATGACGGCAAGCTCGTGGTGCTGACCGGCCCGAACGGCGGCGGCAAAACCACCCTCGCCAAGATCATCATGGGCCTTGTTACGCCGACAAGCGGCCGGATTCTCTGGAACGGCACCGACATCACCGACATGTCCATCACCGAGCGCGCCAACCTCGGCATCAGCTACGGCTTTCAGCAGCCTCCGCGCTTTAAGGGCATCAAAGTCGGCGATCTTCTGAGCATTGCCAGCGGCAAAAAGCTGCTCAAGCGCACCGAGGCCTGCACCTACCTCACCAGAGTCGGCCTTTGCGCGGCGGACTATATCGACCGCGATGTGGACACTTCCCTCTCCGGCGGCGAGGTGAAGCGCATTGAGATTGCAACCATTCTCGCCCGCCCCACCGGACTCATGATTCTCGACGAGCCGGAAGCCGGCATCGACCTCTGGAGCTTTGCAAAGCTCACGGAAACGTTCGGCCAGATCCACGAAAAGCGTGAATCCACCATGATCATCATCTCCCACCAGGAGCGCATTATCAGCCTCGCTGACGAGATCGTTATCATTTCCGGCGGTCAGGTCAGCAAGCGCGGCAAAACCGAGGACATCTTCCCGTCCATCATGGCGGGAACTTTCTCCGGTTCCTGTCCGGCAAGACAGTAAACAACGGGAGGTGTTTTGGCATATGAGCGAAAAACTGAATGCGGTTGACACCGCCCTGCTCGAAACGATCGCGGACATGACCGACGGCAAGGCCGCCGGCGCTGTGAATATCCGCAAGGACTGCGGCTGCGCCCAGCGCGTGACCACGGAGAACATCGACATCCGCAACAAAGAGGACAAGCCCGGCATCGACATCATCATCAAGCCCGGCACAAAGAAGGAAACCTGCCATATCCCCGTGATCATCACGGAGTCCGGCCTGATTGAAACCGTGTATAACGACTTTTACATCGGCGAGGACGCCGACGTTACCATCATTGCCGGCTGCGGCATCCACAACTGCGGCGACGGCGAGAGCCGCCACGACGGCATCCACACCCTGCACATCGGCAAAAACGCCCGCGTCAACTATGTTGAAAAGCACTACGGCGAGGGCGACGGCAACGGAAAAAACGCCATGAACCCCGTGACGATCGCCTATCTGGACGAGGGCGCGTTCCTCAAGATGGACACCAGCCAGATCAAGGGCATTGATTCTACAAACCGCGACACCAAAATCGTTTGCGGCGCAGGTGCGGAAACCGTGATCACCGAGCGCCTGCAAACCCACGGCGACCAGCGCGCAGAGAGCAACATGGAAATCATCCTCGACGGCAGCGACAGCCGCGGCCGCGTGATCTCCCGCTCCGTTGCACAGGATCGCAGCCAGCAGATTTTCTACCCCAAGATGACCGGCAACGACAAGTGCTTCGGCCATGTTCAGTGCGACAGCATCATTATGGACAGCGCCAAAATCAGCTCCATCCCCGCCATCGTTGCAAACAGCACCGAGGCCGAGCTGATCCACGAAGCCGCCATCGGCAAGATCGCCGGCGATCAGCTCCTCAAACTGGAAACGCTGGGCTTGACCCGCGAAGAGGCCGAGGAGCGCATTCTGAAAGGATTTTTGTCATAATGCGGATCGACCTGCATGTGCATACCACAGCCTCCGACGGAACGCTAACCCCGTCGGAGGCCGTTTTCCATGCACGGGAGTTGGGCCTTTCCGCCATCGCCGTCACCGACCACGACAGCTGCGGCGGCGTTGCCGAGGCGCTGCGCGCCGGGGCGGAGTGCGGCGTTGAGGTTGTGCCCGGCATCGAAATCAGCGTGGAGTGGCACGGCGAGGGCATCCACTTGCTCGGTTATTATGTAAACCCAGATTCCGCCGCGATGCGCACGCTCTTGCAGCAGGTGATTGACGAGCGCACGCGCCGCAACGAGCAGATCGCCGCTTCCATGCGCGCCGACGGACTGCCCGTGCACATTGCCGCGCTGAACGCGCGCTATCCCGGTGCCGTGGTGGGCAGGCCGCATTTTGCGCAGGCGCTCGTTGACCTCGGCAAGGCGCAGAGCGTTTCCGATGCGTTTGCCCGCTATCTCAGTCCGGGCGGAAAATACTACCGCAAGCGAGAGTATATCCCGCTTTCCGCCGCTTTCAACGCTGTTCGCGGCGCGGGCGGCAAAGCCGTGATCGCGCATCCGTTTCAGTACCGCCTGCCGGAGCACGCGCTCATCGCACTCACGCGCACCCTCACAGACGCGGGCGCTGTTGGGATGGAATGCATCTACACCGGCTACAGCGCGCAGCAGACGGAATATCTCCGCGCGCTTGCCGCAGGCTTTGGCCTGTGCATCACCGGCGGCAGCGATTTTCACGGCGCGGGAAAGCCGGAAAACCGCATGGGCGAGCCGCCGGTTTCCTACGAACTGCTGCAAATATTAAAAGAGGTGTGAGATTGATGGATTTGAAAAACATTCAAACAATGCTCGACGAACTGATCACCGGCGACAGCGCCAACCGGCTCGACGCCGAGATTGCGCTGCGTCCCGAACTGGCCGGACTGCGGTTTTTCGACGCGCCGCTCATCGGCTGCGCCGCAGCGAACGATCCGCTGTTTGCACAGATGAAAGCCGATCCTGCGATCATCGGGCCGATGTTTCTCACGCCGGAGGAATGGCTGCCCGGCGCAAAAAGCGTCGTTTCCGTATTTTTCCCGAAAACCGAGGAAGTGCGGCAAAGCAACCGCGAGGGCGATCTCCCCTCCGCGCAGTGGCTGCATGCGCGCATAGAAGGTCAGGACTTCATCCGCCGCGCCATTGATGCGATCACGGCGCAGCTGCGCGCCGAGGGCTTCCGCACCGTGGTTCCGCAGTATGACGAACGCTTTGCGCTGCATGTGAACAACAGCGCACCCGCGCTGCCCCACTGCGTCACCACATGGTCCGAGCGCCACGCCGCTTTCGCCGCCGGACTCGGCACTTTTGCGCTCTCGAAGCATATCATCACGGAAAAGGGCGTGTGCGGACGCTTCGGCAGCTTTATCACGGACGCCGTTTTTTCCGTCACACCGCGCGCTTACACCGACCCGTATGAATACTGCAACTTCTGCGGCGCCTGCGTGCCGCGCTGTCCCGTGCAGGCCATTTCGCTTGACGGCGGCAAAAACGTTCCCGTGTGCAAAACGCGCCTTGACGGGCTGAAGCCGCGCTTTGCACCGCGCTACGGCTGCGCGAAATGTCAGGTGCGCGTGCCCTGCGAAAGCAGCAGACCGACCAAAAAGTAAAACCGCAGAATATACGAAATCCCCCGTTGGCAAACCTCAGCGTTTGCCGACGGGGGATGCTTTTTTCAGTTGGGCGCACCCGCGCAGTTTCAAAGCTCGCGCAGCAGGCGCGCCGTCAGTTCTCCGGCCATGTACCACAGCGTTTCGTAATGGGCAAACGCCAGCGCATTTGCGTCCCAGAAAAACTGCAGGCTGGCCGCAAACTCATCGTCCGCTTCCCAGAAGCTGAGCCGGACGGGAAAAAAGTCGAACACCGGCAGAACAAAGGCAACATCGCCCTTTCCGGAGGGGATCCCGCCGCGGCGGCGGCAAGCAGCGGCAAGCTGCGCCGATTTTCCGCTGAACTTTTTCGCGGCAGGGGCGTTCAGATCCTCATGGACGCTTTGCGTGCCATGGATGCGGCTGAGCGCCGTGATGGGAACGAATTCGCCCCGGAGTGCGGGCAAGTGCGTGCCATCGCGGCACAAAACATCGTAAATCGACAGCACTGTGTTGAACGATGCGCGCTCGCCCGCGGCGTTGAGCACTGTCCCGTCGTCGCGGCGGATGAGGTGCTCCTCGCCGAGGAAGCGGATACGGATGCCGTCGGGACCGTCGGTCAGTCCCGCACGGCGGCAGACGGCGGCCCGGTCGAAGCCGAGAAACAGCTGTCGCGCCTGCTCGGCCATAATATCGTAATTATTCTTCACCTTTCCGCCCTCCGCCGCGCCGCACAGAGGCGCGATTATTCCCAGAATTCCTTGCCGCCGCAGCGCTTTACAAGCTGCGGACGGAACTCCATCATGCCCGTGTAGCTCGGCAGGATAAACACCGGCTCCGCCGACGCTGCGATTTCCTCCGTGAGCGCGGCGTAATCCGGCTGCAGCGCCAGCAGATGCTCTGCCACACCCGCGCGAAGCAGCCGCTCCCGCACGGTCTGCGCGCAAAGTCCCGAGAGCGTGATGCCCGCGAGCGTTTGCAGCCCGGCAAGGCTTTCGAAACGCGCATCCTCCAGCCAGGACATATCCGTGCCGTCCGCGCCGCGGTTATTTGTGACAAACACCACGCGAAACGGCGCTGCCTGCGCCAGAAGAAAGGCCAGAACCTGATTGCAGCCGGCTGCGTTTTTGACCAGAACCATGCGTGCGCCCTGCGCGCCGATGGCAAACTTCTCCATCCGCCCGAAGCCCGGCCGGAAATTCTCCACCGCCGCAGCCGCCGCATCTTCCGGCAGCTCCATCGTCAGCGCGCCCGCCAGCGTTCCCGCGGCATTGCTGATATTATACTTCGCCGGTTGGTTTACATAAATTTCACGCGCTGCGTCGCCGATATGCATCTTCACCCGGCTTCCGTCCGCTTCAAGGCTGATAATTTCCGTCACGCCAACAAACGTGTCCTGCCTTGCGTGACCGCAATCGGGACAGCGATAGCCACCGTGATGCGCATAGTTTACATAATTATATTCCAGTTCGGTGCCGCAAAGCATGCACTGCGTCACTTCGCTCTCACCCGGCACGGCGCCGGCTTCGCCTGCGGCAGCGTCCATGCCGAACCACACAACGGCGTTTGGCACATCATGCGCCAGCGCTGCAACAATGTGGTCATCCGCATTCAACACCAGCGTTGTTTCCGGGCTGCCCTCCACACCCGCACGGATTGCCGCGAGCGTGTTTTCCACATTGCCGTAGCGGTCAACCTGATCGCGAAACAGGTTTGTGACCACAAAAGCCTTCGGACGCAGCGCGGGCAAAACATGCTTTGTCCAGCCTTCGTCACACTCCATGACGGCGTATTTTTTCCGGCATTTGCCCGTAAGCGTGCATTCCATGACGAATTCCGTTGTAATGCCGCTCATCAGGTTGGCGCCGCTGCGGTTTGTGATGCAGGACTTTCCGGCTTCGGCAAAGGCCTGCTCCAGCATGCGGCATGTGGTGGTTTTTCCGTTTGTGCCCGTGACAACAACCGTTTCCACACCGCGCGACACCACACGCAGAAGCTCCGGACAGATTTTCAGCGCGATTTCGCCCGGCTTTGCCGTGCCGCCGCGGTGGGCAATGCGCGCGGCAAAGCGCACAGCTTTGCAGGCGGCAATCGCGATGATAACTTTCAAACTCATTGGTAATGGATTCCTTTTCAGATTCGTTCGTTTTTCTCGATGTCGAGGAAATATTTATAAGTGTCAACTTTCAGCTCGCCGCAGGCTTCCTCGTCGCAGGCGATGATGGCAGCGTTGTGCAGCTGCAGCGCAGAGCAGGTCCAGCGCTGGCTCACCCCGCCCTCCACCGTTTCGGCAAGCGCACGGGCTTTGTTGTGGCCGCTGATGAGAATCATCACTTCGCGCGCATCCGTCACCGTGCCGACACCGACCGACAGCGCCTTTGCGGGAACTTTTTCCGGGTCGCCGCCGAAAAAGCGGGAGTTTACAATGCGGGTGTCCGACGTGAGGGTGCGCACGCCGGTGCGGGAGGTGAGTGAAGTGTAAGGCTCGTTGAAGGCAATGTGGCCGTCCACACCGATGCCGCCGAGAAACAGGTCGATGCCGCCGAAGGATGCAATCGCCGCTTCATACGCCGCGCACTCCGCCTCGGGATCTTCCGCCATGCCGTTGAGGATATGAACATTTTCCTTCGGAATGTCGATATGGTCGAAGAAATTGCTCCACATGAAATACCAGTAGCTCTGGTCATGCTCACGCGGCAGGCCGACATATTCGTCCATGTTGAACGTGATAACATTTTTGAAGCTGACACGGCCGCTGCGGTTCATCTCGATCAGGTTTTTGTATACGCCAAGGGGCGAAGAGCCGGTCGGCAGGCCGAGCACAAAGGGCTTGTCGCCGCGGTTTTCGTTGATCTTCGCCGCGATATACTCCGCCGCCCAGCGGCACATGGTTTCATAATCCTTCTGAATAACAACGCGCATAAATGATAACTCCTTTCAAAATAACGTAAACCTGCCGTCCGCACCCCGGAGGCGGAGTGCGGCGGCAGGATGCTGATTCACTTTTTCTCTGCGATGCTGCCTTCGCGCTTCCAGATGCTGTTTGCCGGCACGGTGCCGCGCACGCAGGAAACAGGGTAAACGCTGCTGTCGCGTCCCACCACGGTGCCGGGGTTGAGAACGCTGTTGCAGCCGATCTCCACGCGGTCGCCCAGCATGGCGCCAACCTTTTTGCGGCCGGTTTCCATGCGCTCGTCGCCGCAGCGCAAAACCACATTGCATTTATCGCTTTTCACATTGCTGGTGATGCTGCCCGCGCCCATATGGGCCTTGTAGCCGAGAATGGAATCGCCCACATAGTTGTAGTGCGGCACCTGCACATTGTCGAAAAGAATCACGTTTTTCAGCTCCGTGGAGTTGCCGACAACGCAGTTGTCCCCCACGAGCGCACCGCCGCGCACAAATGCACACTGGCGCACCTCCGTGCCGTGGCCGATGATGCACGGACCGTGGAGATACGCGGTTTTGAAAACCGTGGCGTCGTTTGCAACCCACACGTCTTCCAGAACGTTGCCGTCCCAGTCCAGCGGGTGATGGTATTCATCCGGGTTCAGCTGCCGTCCAAGCTCCAGAATCATCTCCGATATCCCGGCAAGCGCCTCGTGCGGATAGGTGAACTGCCGCAGATATTCCGCTGCGGCGGTATGGTCCAGATCAAAAAGTTCGTTAACGGTAAACATTTATTTTTTTACCTCAATGAGATGGCGGCTGCTTTCCATCGCGGCGATGAACGCATCCACCTGCTTTTCACACTCTTCATAGCTTCCCGCTTCCGCCATCACGCGCAGCACGGGTTCCGTGCCGCTCTTGCGCAGCAGAACGCGGCCGTTTGCACCGAGTTCGGCGGTGCACTGCTCCACGGCGGCAATCACTTCGGGGCTTGCCAGCGTGGCGTCCTTATCGTCCACCTGAACGTTTTTGAGCACCTGCGGATACATGGTGACCTCCGCGGCCAGAATGCTCAGCGGCAGCTGGGTTTCGATCATCACGCCCATCAGCATGATCGCCGTGATCAGGCCGTCGCCCGAATGGGCAAACTTGCGGAAAATGATATGTCCGGACTGTTCGCCGCCGACAAGGTGGTCGTTTTCCTTCATGTTTTCGTAAACATAGCGGTCGCCAACGGCGGTTTTTTCATAGGCAATCCCGATGCGGTCAAAGGCCTTGTAAAGGCCGAAGTTGCTCATCACGGTGGTAACAACGGTGTTGCTCGGCAGCTGGCCGCGCTCTTTCATGAACTTGGCGCAGATATACATGATCTTATCGCCGTTGACCACCTCGCCGCGTTCGTCCACCGCAAGGCAGCGGTCGGCGTCGCCGTCGAAGGCAAAGCCCACATCCAGATGATGCTCGCGGACATAGCGCTGAAGGCCTTCAATGTGGGTGGAGCCGCAGGCCATGTTGACATTCAGACCGTCGGGCTTGTCGTTGATGACATAGGTTTTGGCGCCGAGCGCGTCGAACACGGACCTTCCGATCATCCATGCGCTGCCGTTGGCGCAGTCCAGACCGACCTTGTGCTTTTCAAACGAGCGCGTTGCCAAACTGGTGAGGTAGCCGATGTAGCGGTTGCGTCCGGAGTAGAAATCAATGGTCTTGCCGATGCCGTCGCCGTTTGCCCATGGCAGGGTTGCCGGCTCGCCGTCGATGAAGCGCTCAAGCTCTGCCTGCATCTCGTCGTCCATTTTCTCGCCAATGCCGTTCATCAGCTTGATGCCGTTGTCGGAAAAGGGATTGTGGCTCGCGGAAATCATCACGCCGCAGTCAAAATTCTCCGTGCGGGTGATGAAGCTGACGCAGGGGGTTGTGGTGACGTGGA
>SVMK01000051.1 GCA_015067465.1 Oscillospiraceae bacterium | reverse complement strand
GCCTCGCAATCGCCGGAAATCGCCGCGCTCTCCGCTTTCAGACGATCCTGCAGCCGCCGGTAATAACCGGTTTTGAAAATCTCGCGAAAAATCTCCTGACGGTCCTTCGTGTCCGCCAGCAGCAGCTTGAGAAAGTCGCCCTGTGCGATCATGGCGATCTGGGCATACTGGCTGCGGTCCACGCCGAGGATTTCCCGCACCGCCTTGTCCACTTCCTTGATTTTGGTGATCACGCGGCCGTCGGGCATGGTGAGGAGTGCGTCGGCAGCTTCTGTGGTTGTTCCGCCGCCGCGACGGGCCGGGCGCGTGTATTCGGGATTGCGCTTCACCGTGTAGGTTTTGCCGCCGTACGCAAAGGTAAGCTCCACCTCTGTGGGCATATCCGGCGCGGCGTATTTTGAGCGCAGCATTCCCGCGCTGCGGTTTTCGCCGCTCGCCTCGCCGAACAGGGCAAAGGTGATTGCGTCAAAAATGGTCGTTTTTCCCGCGCCGGTGTCGCCCGTAATGAGGTAAACGCCGCCGGTGCCGAGCTGGTCCATATCCAGTTCCGTGCGTCCCGCGTAGGGGCCAAACGCCGATATCACAAGTCTGAGCGGTCTCATGCCTCGCCCTCCCATATGCTTTCAATCAGCTTCGCGGCAAACTCCGCCTGCTCTGCGCTCATCGGGCGGTTGTTCTGCTTTTCGTAAAATTCAGCAAACAGTTCCCCGGGTGCGCGCGTTTCCACACCCTGTGCAGCGTCGATCTGCGCTGCGGTACGGGTGCGGCGGTTATCGTATTTCAGTTCCATCAGGTTCGGATAGATTACGCGCAGCTTACCCAGCGCATTGGGAACATCCTCCTCATCCGTCAGCGTCACGCGCAGATAGTCTTCCGTCGGCGTGCCGTCGTAAAACTGCTTAGCCGTAACTTCCATGTAGCTGCCGCGGATCTCGCGCAGGTCGCGCAGCGGACGCAGCGGCAGCGTGCGCACGTGCACATCGCCCTTTTCGCCCAGTTCCGCCACGGTCACGGATTTTACATGACCGCTCTCGGAAAAGGAGTATTTCAGCGGCGTTCCGCAATAGCGCAGGCTCTCCCGCCCGATGCTCTGCGGACCGTGGATATGCCCGAGCGCCACATAGTCAAAGCCGTCAAACACCGCAGCGTCCACATTGTCCGCACCGCCGACGGAGATTTCCTCCGACTCCGAGCGCGCTGCGCCCGTGACAAACTGGTGCGCAACGAGCAAATTGCGCTGCGTGGTGTCGATTCGCATCTGCTCCACCGCCGCGCGCACAGCGTCCGACGCCGAAGCAATCTCCTTTTCCGGGAAATAGCGGCGCACGCTTGCCGGTTTGACAAACGGCAGCAGATACACATTCACCGCGCCGAAAGCATCATGCAGCGTAATCGGTGCAACCGTGCCGCCGTAAACCGGGGAAACATACACGCCGCTCTCCGCCATCAGCTGCCCGCCGAAGGCAATGCGCTCTGCGCTGTCGTGGTTGCCGCTGACGGCAAACACCGCCGTTTTCCGCGCCGCAAGCGCGCAGAGAAATTTGTCAAACATCTGCACCGCTTCGGCAGAGGGAACGGACTTATCGTAAATATCGCCCGCAATGATCACGCCGTCGGGCCGCTCGCTTTCCACAAGCGCGAGAATCTCCGTAAGAATATATGCCTGATCTTCCAGCAGGCTGAACTCATTGAGGCGCTTGCCGAGATGCAGATCGGAAAGGTGAAACAGCTTCATGCGTCAGTTTCCTCCGGTAAAACAAGTTGGTTCATTGCGCCTGCCGTGGGCCGCACCGCGCAGCGTCCGCAGGCACGCATATATTATAAATTCCCCCACAGCGCGATGCAAGAACATATCTCCCGCCGCGGACAGACAAACTGCGCGAAATTGCGCCTGCCTGAAAAAAACAGCATCCCCGGAAAACGGTCTGCTGCCGTTTTCCGGGGATGTTTTTATGACTCATGTTGCGAGGCGGGTTTACTTTGCGTCGCTGCGCTGCGCGGTGCCCAGCTCCAGGCCCTTTTCGAATGCCTGCTTATTCAGCGGCAGAAGCTTGGCCTTGCTGGCCAGCTTATGCTCAATCGTGCCCCACACGATTTCGGGCGCCACAACGCGGGTGTAGCCGATATAGGCGCCCAGCATGATGATATTCAGAACCTTGGCGTTGCCAAGTTCCAGCGCCAGTCCCGTAACGGGAACGCGGACAACATTGATATCGTCGCGCGTGATTTCTCCCTGCACGATGGAACTGTTGATAAACAGCGTTCCGCCGGGCTTCACCGTGCCGATAAACTTAGCGAGGGACGCATCGTTCATAACGATCAGATCGTCCATCACGCTGCCGAGCGGCGCGCCGATTTTCTCATCGGAGATCACAACAAAGCAATTGGCGGTGCCGCCGCGCTGCTCTGCACCGTAAGAGGGGAAAAAGGTGACATTTTTGTCGGTGGAATTGCACACGGCCTCCGCAAGGAACTTGCCGAGCGTCATAACGCCCTGACCGCCGAAGCCTGCTACACACAGATTGGTTTCCATACTTCTCTTACCTCCTCAGCGATCGCGGATCACACCGAGCGGAAACTCGGGCAGCATCTTTTCCTCGATATATTCCAGAGACTGCAGCGCATCCATGCCCCAGTTGGTCGGGCAGCCGGTGACAACTTCCACCATGGAAAAGCCCTTGCCCTCCAGCTGATTACGGAACGCTTTTTCGATGGCTTTCTTGGTTTTCATGACGTTCTGGGGATTGTTGCAGCTGGTTCGCACCAGGTATGCCGGCGCTTCCAGTTTGTCGAGAATTTCGCACATATGCATGGGGTAGCCGTGCTCTTCCGCCTTGCGGCCGAAGGGTGCGGTGCTCGCTTTCATGCCCAGCAGCGTGGTGGGGGCGAGCTGACCGCCGGTCATACCGTAGATGCCGTTGTTGATAAAGATAACGGAGATATTTTCACCGCGGTTTGCTGCGGAAACAGACTCTGCCAGACCGATGGAGGCAAAGTCGCCGTCGCCCTGATAGGTGAACACCAGCGTTTCGGGGTTGGTGCGCTTGATGCCCGTGGCAACGGCGCAGGCGCGGCCGTGGGGCGCGGTGGTGTTGTCATAGGCCATATAGTCCATGTGCAGGCCGCAGCAGCCGATGCCGAGCACGCAGGCAGCCTTGTCCACAAGGTTCATTTCCTCCAGCACCTCGCCGATGAGCTTGATCACGGTGCTGTGCATGCAGCCGGGACAAAAGCCGGAAACCTTGTCCTCCTGAATGGTTTTGGTTCTCTTGTAAAGCACTTCCATAATTACTTGCCCTCCATGATCCGTTTCACGGACTCCACAATGGCCTCGCGGCTCATGATGTTGCCGCCGGAGCACAGGCAGGTTTCGATGGGGCAGCGCTCCTTGACGGCTACTTCCACATCGCGCACAAACTGCGCGGGGATGGACATTTCCACATCCAAAACGGCCTTGACCTTGTCGTAGTTGATGTGGTCATAGGCATAGAAGGGGAAAGGATGCACAGTGATGGGACGGATGATGCCGACTTTGATGCCCTCTTTGCGCAGCAGCGCAGCGGCGGATTCCGCAATGCGGGCGGAAATGCCGTAAGCGGTGATAACAACCTCGGCATCGTCCAGCCAGAGTTCTTCCGCCTCGGCAGGCCACTCGGCATACATCGCCGCAGCGTCCTCGTTGGCCTTCTGCATGGCAAGCGTGGACCAGTGACCGGGCTCAATCCATGCGCGCGGCTCGTCCAGACTGTGGCCGACGCAGGCCCAGCTGCGCTTGCCGGCCTTGATGGCTGCAATCTCCTCGTCGGAGCGCATTTCCGGCAGCTCCACCGGCTCGATCATCGTGCCGATCACACCGTCGGCAAGGATCAGAACCGGGTTGCGGTCCTGGTCGGCAAGGTCGAATGCGCGGTAGGTAAAGTCCACCGCTTCCTGCACGGTGCTCGGCGCAAAAACGCGCATCTGGAATCCACCGTTGCCGGATGCTTTGGTTGCCTGCATATAGTCCATCTGCGCGGGCTGGATGGAGCCGACGCCGGGGCCGCCGCGGGCAACATTGATATACACCATGGGAATGCGCGCAGCGGCGCAGTAGGAGATGCCCTCACTCTTGAGTGCGATGCCGGGGCTGGAAGAGGAGGTCATGGAACGGGTGCCTGCGGAAGCGGCGCCGTAAACCATGTTAACAGACGCAACTTCGGATTCGCCCTGCACGAAATGTCCGCCCACCTCGGGCAGACGGCGGGACATATACTCCGGGATCTCGTTTTGCGGCGTGATCGGATAGCCGGCAAAAAAGCGGCATCCGGCACGGACAGCTGCCTCAGCCATTGCCTCGCAGCCCTTCATAAATACTCTTGCCATAGCTGCCTCCTTATTTATAAATCTCAATGGCGCCGTCAGGACACATGCGCGCACAGATGCAGCAGCCGATGCAGTTTTCTTCGTTTACCGGCTGCACATACTCATATCCTTTGGAATTGACCGCGCTGCCCAAAGCAAGGACATCTTTGGGGCAGAATTTGATGCAGTAGCCGCAGCTTTTGCATCGCTCCTTGACCACATTGATTTTCATAAGCAAATATCTCCTTTATCATTGTCGCGCTTAAACCGGGAGACCGCTCTCCCAGGGGTAGGTAAGGTAAAGGTGCAGCGGCACAAGCGGCAGGTCTTCCGTCTGCTGAGGCCACAGCGCATCCCACACGCAGCCGAACGCAATGGGCACATGCCTGCCGAGCGTTTCGCGCAGCTGCGCAAAGCCCTGCTGCAATTCCTGCGCCGTTGTGCGCACGCCGAGATTCGGGTTGCCGACAAAATGCAGCTGCTGCAGCGGCAGATGCGCCGCGCCGAGCACCTGCGACAGCACGCCGTCGATATGCTCCAGATCCATCGACCACGGCCGATAGGGATTTACGACATAATACGCCATCGTGTTCTCCCCGCGCAGCAGCGGGGCAAAAACGCCCGCGGCGCTCGCGCCGATATGGTCGCCGCCCACATCAAGGATCGTGTGGCACGCACTGTCGCGCAGCAGCGGCTGCGCACCGCCAACCAGCGTTGGGGCATCCATAAACTGCTCCTGAAAATGCACCGTTACGCCGGCGCTGCGCAGCAGTTCGCTCACATCACGCGAGCGAAACAGGGGCTTGGTCATATCCAGATCGAAAAAGTGCACCGGTTTTTTCCCCTCTGCCGCAAGGGCAAGGGCAAGATTGACGGCCAGTTCGCTTTTTCCGCAGCCGGCCTCGCCCAAAAACAGGTAATTCGATCTGTCCGGAACAACTTCCGTCAGTTTCATGGCCGTTTCCTCCGTCCGTACGCGCATCGCGCATTGTAACTCACAAAAATTATGCTATTACTTTCCGCGTGAAAAGTCAATCCTTTTCCGCCCATTCCCCGCGTCTGTTCAATTTTGGGATATTCCTTGCTTTTGCACCTCCGGCATGTTATACTATATAAATAAATTTCCGACGGTCCGGTTTCTGCCTGACTTGATATTTTTGAATTTTAGAGGTGCAATGCTCATGGAACGCATTTTGGTTCTGAATCCCGGCTCCACCTCCACCAAAATCGCGTGGTTTCACGACGATTGCGAGCAGTGGAAAGAAAGCATTTCCCATTCGCGCGAGGATTTGAGCGGCTTTGCCGGCATCTGCGATCAGTTGGAATTTCGCAGCGCACTGGTCCTTGAAAGTCTGGCGGCGCACGGTGTGTCCCTCTCCGACCTCAGCGCGGTGGCTTCCCGCGGTGGCCCCATCGCCCCGCTCCACTGCGGTGCATACGAAGTGAACGACGCCATGGCGGAAGTGATCCGCACCAACCCGCTCGATGCCCACGCCTCCCTGCTCGGCGCGCTCATCGCCCAGCGCATTGCCGCAGCAGCCGGCGTGAAGGCCTATATCTACGACGCGGTTTCCGTTGACGAGCTGCTGCCCGTTTGCCGCATCAGCGGCGTGCCGGAACTGCCCCGGCAGGCGCTCGGCCACAACCTCAACAAACGCGCCGCAGCGCTCAAGCTCTGCCGCGACAACGGTTGGGATCCGCTTGAAAAAACCATCATCGTCGCCCACCTCGGCGGCGGCATCACCGTCAGTCTGCATCAGTGCGGCCGCATTGTGGACATGGTTTCCGACGAGGACGGCCCCTTCGCGCCCGAACGCGCAGGCATGCTGCCGCTTTCTCCCGTGCTGGATCTGATCCGCGACGGCAAGCTTGATGACCGCGGCGCACGCAGGCTCATCAAGGGCGAAGGCGGTCTGGTTGCATGGCTCGGCACGAACGACAGCAGAAAGGCTGAAGAAATGATCGACGCCGACGACAGCCGCGCGGCACTGGTTTATGAAGCGATGGCGCTCAATGTTGCAAAAAGCATTGCCCGCCTCGCCCCCGTATGCCGCGGCAAAGTGGACGCCATCATCCTCACTGGCGGCATCGCCTATTCCGAGCGCTTCACCGGCATGATCACCCCAATGGTGGACTGGATTGCCCCCGTCACCGTGATTCCCGGTGAAAACGAGATGCAGTCGCTCGCCGAAGGCATCCTCCGCGTTCTGCGCGGTGAGGAACCCGCGCGCACCTTCCCGGACGCGGACGCCGACCGGCGCATATGACCGTGCGCAGCGTTCCCCGCAAAAAGTGTTTATAATATAAAAAGGAGCGATTTCTTTGAAGAAAAATCCCGAATTTCGCCTTTCGGCCATTATCGCCTGCCTGATTTCCATGTTCAGCGTGGGCATCGTGTATCTCTGGAGCGTGTTCCAGCAGCCGGTTGTTGACTACTACGGCTGGTCGGTTTCCTCGGTCACGATGGTATCCTCCGCCATCATCTTCGTTTATGTGGTGGGTTCTCTCATCGGCGGCGTACTCAACGACCGCAAGGGTCCGCGCTTTTCCATCGTGCTTGGCTCGATTTTGTTCTGCGGCGGTTTGCTGCTGTCCTCGTTTCTCACGCCCGCGATGCCGGTCTGGAGCATTTATCTGACCTACGGCGTTGTAGCCGGTCTCGGTGTCGGTCTGGTGTATTCCGCCGCGCTGAACGTCATTCAGAAATGGTATCCCCACCGCCGCGGCTTTGCAACCGGCATTTCCGTTTGTGCTTTCGGTTTGAGCGCAACGGTGCTCGCCCCGCTCATCACCATGCTCATCAACCGCTTTGAAGTTCCCGGTGCGTTCCGCATTCTGGCTTTCACCTTCCCTGTGGCGGCGTTTCTGTGTTCGTTTTTTGTTGTCACGCCCTCGCAGAAATATCTCGACAGCCTGAATCTTGCCCGCGGCGGCAAGCCCCAGCGCGACTACACGCCCAGAGAGGCCGTGCGCCATCTGGAGTTCTGGTCTCTGGCACTCTCGCTGCTGTTTTTGCCCGCGGCCTACATGATGATTATCCCCCGCGTGAAAACCCTTGCCATTGCCCGCGGCATGAGCGAAGGTCTGGCCACGCTCACCGTGTCGCTCACGGGCGTTGCTTCCGCCGTTTCCCGCCTGCTGGCTGCCTCCGCCTCCGATAAAGTCGGTCGCGCCCGCACCATCTGGACGCTCTCGGTTGTCACGCTCATTGCTTCCGTGTGCATCACCTTTGCCTCCGGCTGGTTTTATGTCGTTGTGGTGCTGCTCATCGTCGCAGGTTATTCCGGACCTGCCGGCATTTTCCCCGCCATGGCCTCGGATTCGTTCGGCGTAAAATATTCCGGCACAAACTACGGCATGGCCTTTATGTTCCTCGGCATATCCTCTCCGCTGTTTACCATGATCTCCAATCTGGTCAGCGCTTCCGGCGCCGAAACCGGCAACTACACCGCTTCGTTCGTCATTGCTGCCGTTGGCTGCATTGTGCCGCTGGTGATGCTGCCGCTTTACGATGTCGCCAAGAAAAAACGTCTTGCGCGCGAAGCCGCGGAGCAGGTTTGACCCCACGCCGCACATACATTTCCGCCACCGGGTTCGCTTTGCCCACAAATCCGGCGGACCCCGGCAATTAAAGCATCGTTATTTTTGCAATTTCACGGAGCAAAGCCGCTCCGTGAAATTGCTTTTTGTTTTTGTTGCACAATTTGCGTGCCGCATTTTCTCCGTCTGAAGCTATTGCCAATGTCCCCGCTTTTATGGTTTTATAATATCACATAATAAAAATTCCGAATTTCCGCATCGGGAATGTGCAAGGAGGAAACATCATGACGGAAGAAGCAAAAAAAAGGCTTGAACTCAAACTTTCGCGCCTGAATACCGCCATCTCGCTGAAAGAGGCGGACTGTGTTCCCATCCATATCTCGGGCAATATTTTTGCCGTTGTTCAGGCGGGGTATTCCATGGCCGATGTCATTTACGACGAAACGCTGGAAACCACCAAAGAAGCCATCACGAAATATCTGCTCACCTACGACCCGGATGTGGCTATGGTGGGCGACCATCTTGCGGGCGAAGGCCGCGGCATGGAAGCGATCGCGCCCACCTTTATTGACTGGCCCGGCCGAACCGGCACCAAGCTGGATGTCAATTCCCTGATGCAGTTTTTGGAGTTTCCCATTCTCGAAGACGACGATTTCGACATGTTTTTCTCCGACCGCACCGGCTGGAAGCTGCATAAATCCATGCCCCTGCTCTCCGAGCTGTGCAAGCCGCTGGAAAATCTGCAGATTCCCCTGTCCCACGGCGGACACATCAAGCCCCTCATCGCCGCATTCTCCACGCCGGAGATGCAGGAGATGCTGAAAAAATTCTGGGAACTGGATGCTTTTTTCAAAGACATGGCAAAGCGCAAAGCCGCGCTCTACCGCGAGATCGCCGAACTGGGTTACCCCATGATGGGCGGCGGCTCAGCCTCCGTGCCGTTTGATGACTACAGCGACCAGCTGCGCGGCACCCTGCTCTCGCTCACCGATCTGTATGAGCATCCCGACGAAATTGAATCTTTCATCAATGAGCGCCAGCCCGTCATGCTGCAGCAAATCCGCAACCTCAACAAAGACGGCAGCCGCAACGGCAAGTTTGTCTACATGATGCTCCACAAGGGACTCGACGGCTTTATGAGCGACGCGTGCTACGTGAAGTATTACTGGCGTCATCTGCAGGAGATCATCCAAACCATCGTGGATGTCGGCATGGTTCCTTATGTGTTCTGCGAAGGGCGCTACTCCACCCGCCTGGAACATCTGGCCGATATTCCCGCCGGCAAGGTAATCTACCGCTTTGAGGACACGCCGATGGAGCTGGCCAAAAAGATTGTCGGCGGCGTGGCCTGCATCACGGGCGGCTTTGACAACACGCTGCTCACCTTCGGCACCGTGCAGCAGGTGGAAGACGCCTGCAAAAAGATGATCGACGATTGCGCCCCCGGCGGCGGCTTCATCTTCCAGGCCAAATCCAGCCTCGACGGCAGCTGCAAGCAGGAAAATGTGGAAGCCCTGTTCCGCACCGTGCGCGAATACGGAAAATACCGCTGAGCGCAAATAAGGCAAAGCAAAAAAACGCCCCGTCCGCTTCGCAAAGCGGACGGGGCGTATCGTTTTGTCTTATTTACAGAAACAGCGAAACCGCACAGTAAACCAGCAGCAGCGCCATCACGGTGTTTGTCACCCGGGCATATTTGGAAAAGAGCATCTTGAAAACCGAGCCGAACAGCGCCCACAGCAAGGTGGACACAAAGCCCATAACCGCCAGAAGCAGAGCAAAGAAAATCAACACATTCCATTCGCCGTGGTAGTGCGGCAGGATGTAGGCCTCCATGGACACGATGCAGTAAACGTAAATTTTCGGATTGACAAACTGCAAAACCAAACCCGAAAGAAAGCTGCCGTGGCGCGCATCTTCTTCAATGACGGATGCACTCTTCCACGTTTTCCACGCGAGATACAGGATATAGGCAGCGCCGAGCAGCAGCATCGGGGTTTTGATTTTCGGAATCAGCGCGGAGAGGGCGTTGCAGAAAAACGTGCATATCAGCATAACGGCAGAAAATCCGATCAGAATACCGAAATTGAACGAAACCGCTTTTCGAAATCCGCGCCGCCCGGCGTTTGACATGGACATGATATTGTTGGGGCCGGGGGTGATCGCCGTCACAACGGCATAGGAAAGAAACTGAAGCCAGCTGAACATATATAACCTCCGCGTTTGGGTGATACACCGTTTCCGACATAAAAAAGAGCAAATCCGAAAATTTGCTCTTTCATTCTGTTTTTTTGCGCCGATATTTACAGGCGACCCGCCAGCGTGCGGATAAAGTCCGGACCGCTGCCGCAGCAAGCGCCGACATACGAAACCAGATCCAGCGCAGGTGCAATCGCGTCGGCAAACGCATCTTTGCCGATGCCGGCCGCATTGGGCTTGAGGATCAGGGGCAGGCGCGTATGCGCGGCAAACTCGCGAATCACGGGCACAGCAAGTTCCGGCCCGAACGAGCAGTTGAGTCCCACAGCGTCAACGCCGATTTCCTCCAGCGCAGCAGCGATATCGGCAACACTGTCGCCCATCAGGGTGCGGCCCGTTTTTTCAAAGCTCATGGCGCACAGCACGGGCACGCCGCAGCGTTTTGCCGCCTTCGCGGCAATGCACATCATTTCAAGGTGGGAAAATGTTTCCAGGAAAATGCAGTCCACCCCAACGGCGGCGCCGCTTTCCAGCTGCTCGGCAAACATTGCCTCCGCGCGCTCCGGCGTTAAGTCGCCGTAAGGCTCCAGCAGCATGGGCAGCGGACCGAGATCCAGCGCAATTTTCACGTCTGTGCCCGCAACGGCTGAGCGCGCCGCGCGAACCCCTGCCGCAACAACCTCGGGCGAAGTGGTGCCGCCGATGTGCGAAACCTCGATGGCATTGGCGGCAAAGGTGTTTGTGCAGATCATCCGGCTGCCGGCCTCGATATATTCTTTTGCAACCTGCGCTACCAGTTCGGGCTGCTCCAGGTTGTAAGTCCATACGGATTTGCGCTCCAGTCCGGCGGCTTCAGCCAGTTCCCACAGGCGGGTTCCGGTGGCGCCGTCAAGCAAAATTGCGGATTGTTTCATCGCAGGCATCCTCAGCTTTCGTTATACAGCAGGCAACTGGTGTAGGCCATTCTGCCGGGACCGTAGTTGTAGGGCACGCCGTTATCGGTGCAAACCTGATTCACCATCAGGCCGCAGGCCTCCATGGAAGAAAACATTCTGTCCGGGAAACGGCAGGGCGCATCGGGATAGGTGCATTTTTCGCAGCGCATGCAAACGCCGACGCTCATCGGCAGGCAATCCAGCCCCGCATCCAGCACCTGATCGGCAAAGCGGGCAAAATTTTCCGCGTTGCGTGCATTGATCTCCATCATGCCTTCAAAGTCGTAGGAGTCTTCAATCTCACCCACGGTTTGCATCAGGATGCCCTTGGTGAAGCGCGACGCTTTCGCCTGCCACTCCTCCAAAGTGCCGCAGGCCGGCGGACACGCCCAGCTTTTGTTGTAGTGACGGCAGCGATCCGCCGCGCACATTTCTCTCACTTCCGGCAAAAATTTCAGCGTTTTGGGATTCAGGTCCTCCGCAACACTGAAGCCGCATTCCTTTGCAAGCGCTTTCAGATCCATCATGGTTGTTTTCTCCTTTCGGATTTCTTCTCCCGATTCCAGACGTCTGCGCAGTTCGCGCAGGGCTTCCTCGGCTTTTTCCGCGGCGGCAAAGCCGTCCGCAGTGTAGATGTCGGCGCCGATGCGCCGACAGTAATCCTCCGTTACCGGAACGCCGCCGAGCATCACCACCACACGGTCGCGCACACCGGCATCGCGCAGCGCATCAATCACGCGCTCCATCTCCGGCATGGTTGCCGTGAGCAGCGCCGAGCAGCACACAAGGTCGCACCCGTCCTCCGTGACTGCGCGCACAAAGGTTTCCGGCGCAACGTCAACACCCAGATCCACGATCTCGATATTGCGGCTTTCCAGCATCATTCTGACAACATTTTTCCCAATGTCGTGCAAGTCGCCGCGAACGGAGCCAATGCACGCTTTTCCGCACTCCGGCTCATCCGCCGGCAGCAGCATCGGCTTGAGCGTTTCCAGCCCCGCATTGATCGCGCGGGCGGACACCAGCACATCCGACACCATTGTCTGATTGCGGAAATAGCGCCGCCCAACCGCCTTGAG
>SVMK01000050.1 GCA_015067465.1 Oscillospiraceae bacterium | reverse complement strand
GATTGGTACGATTCTCGATACGCTGGGCACGCAGCTGGATATCGACTGTTTGCGCGCGATTGTTGCAACGGTGGGTAAGGGCGAGAAAGCGGTGGAATACACCGTCGGCGGTTTGGCCTCGGCGATGGTTGGTCCTGCGATGGCGGTTGCAATCGGCTATGCGCTGAAAGCCCCCGCAATGGTGCTGTTTTCGCTGGTTCCGGTCGGCTTCGGAACAAATGCCATGGGCGGCGCGGGCGGCCCGCTTGCCGTGCTGGTGGTTGCGATCGTTGCGGCGGAATTCGGCAAGGCTGTCAGCAAGGAAACAAAAGTTGACATTCTCGTAACGCCGCTGGTTACGATTCTTGTCGGCATCGGGCTGTCCTGGCTGGTGGCGGCGCCCATCGGCAAGGCGGCAAACTGGGTTGGAACGTTCATCGTTTGGGCAACGGAGCTGCACCCGTTCTTTATGGGTATTCTTGTTTCCGCGATCGTCGGCATTGCGCTCACGCTGCCGATTTCCTCCGCGGCGATCTGCGCTGCGTTCGGCCTGACCGGACTTGCCGGCGGCGCCGCGGTTGCCGGCTGCTGCGCGCAGATGGTCGGCTTTGCGGTGATGAGCTTTCGCGAAAACCGCTGGGGCGGCCTTGTCAGCCAGGGCCTCGGCACCAGCATGCTTCAGATGGGCAATATTGTGAAAAACCCCAGAATCTGGATTGCACCTACGCTCACCAGCATGATCACCGGCCCGATCGCAACCTGTGTGTTCCGCATGGAGATGAACGGCGCCGCGGTCAACTCTGGCATGGGCACCTGCGGGCTGTGCGGCCCGATCGGCGTCTGGACGGGCTGGGTGGCCCCTTCGGCAAAGGCAATCGAGAACGGCGCCGCGGCCATTGTGCCGGGTGCGTTTGAGTGGATCGGTCTGGCTATGATTTGCGTTATCCTCCCCGCCGTGATCTGCGCGCTGCTCGGCGCGGCCGAACGCAAACTCGGCTGGATCCGCGAGGGCGACCTGAAGCTGAACTGAACAAATTTCAACAAAAAACCCCCGCAGTTTCCGACAGGCTCGGAAACTGCGGGGGTTTTCACTGCGTGAGGAAACGGGAAAAATTATTCTTCCGGCTCGACGTGCTTGCCGCGGATGAGCAGAATGCCGCCGACGATCAGCAGCGTTGCGGAATAAAGCAGCGTGAGCGGCCAAACGCTGTCTTTCGTCTCGGACGCGGAAAACAGCGGGAAAAAGCGAACGGCGAAGCGCATGAGAAAGTTTGCAGTGGCGGAAACGAAGATATTCTTCGTTCGGAGATACAGCGCCAGCAAAAACAGTGCGGCACAGGCCGCCAGCAGCGCCTGCGGCAAAACGTCGGAAAACGGAACGGAAAACAGAAGAGAAGCAAAACAGCACAGTCCGCAGACAATCCCGGTGCCGGCGGCGCCCGCGAAGCTGAACGCGCCGCGTCTGCCGAGCAGCAGCACCGCGAGGTGGCGCAGCAGCAGCTCTTCCCACGAAACGGTGGCCAGCAGGGTGATAATCCAAGCAAACAATTCCACCGGCGGGGGCAGAACCGGAGAGGCGGAGAGCGGGATCATGCCCATGCACAGGGCGATTGCGGGCAGAATCAGGCTCAGCGCAATATACTTGGAGATATAGGGTCCTTCCACCAGCGCCCGAAGTCCGCCTTTTGCGCGGCGGATGTGCAGCAGACCGACGGCGGTGATCAGAAGCGCGATCACCACGACGAACGCGGTTTCGATATTCAGCGCGGTTCCGATCAAAACGGCGGCAGCCATAATCAGCGTGGCTGCGGCGGCGTGGACAAAATAGAGCGCGAGCGCCGCGGGGGTGCTGCGGCGGGTAAGGTTGTTTTTGTTCATAAGATTCATAGCAGCTTTTCAACCTCGCTTTCTCCAAACACGGAAATACCTTCTGCGGCGAGCAGTTCCGCGGTAACGCCGTCGCCCGGAGTGAGCGCGCCGGAAAAGCTGCCGTCATAAATTGTTCCGCGGCCGCAGGAAGGGCTGCGTTCTTTCAAAAGTGCGGTTTTGGCGCCGAAGAGCTTGGCAAGATAGAGCGCCTGCGCCGCGCCGCGGCGATACTGCGCGGTTACGTCTCTGCCGGTGTTTGCCACAACGCGGTCGCCCTGGCGCTCTGCGGGGGGACGGGGCGTTTCCAGTCCGCCGAGCTGTTCGGGGCATACGGGCACCAATGTCCAGCGGGCCATCAGGCGGCTGAGCAGTTCGGGCTCCAGCGCCTTGGCGTTGCCGTCATAGCGGCAGGCGGCACCGAGCAAACATTCAGAGATCAGAAGCGGCTGTTTCATAGTGCGCGAATTCTCCTTAATACACAAAACAAAAACACAAATATTTTACCATTTGACGAAAGCTATGGCAATAGCAGAAATTACTCAAAATACTAAAGTTTTCCCGGAAAATGCCGATAAAAATATAAAATAGAGTATGGGCAGGCCCGAAGCGCTTCGGACAGGGAAGTCCGACGGCGAGGACACACGGAGGTGTTGAAAGTGAAAATCGCGAGTTCGTACATGGCGCTCGATGCGGAAAGCCGCATGACACGCAAAACAACAACGCAGTCCGGTCAGATGAGTCAGGCCGGAAACAACAATATCCATGCCAGCTGGACAACAACCGCGGTGGAGGAAAATTATGCTTCCTCCGCATCTCTGGTTGCGTCTGACGGCAAAACGCTCTCGAACCTTGCGCACAGCGAAGTGCCCGAAACGCAGCAGAGTCAGGGCGACACGCTGGAGCTTTCCGAAGCAGCGGCAAAAGCGGCGGAGCGTTTTGGCGCGCTGCGCGGCGGCGACCGGACGCATGGCCCTGCCCCCGCGCAAAAATCCGGCGGTTACGGTGTGGACCTTTCTTCCAAGCAGAAAATGCAGCTGAGCATCATTCAGGTGCTGTTTGAAAGCTGCACGGGGCGCAAAATGAAGTTTTACGGGCCGCTCGCAGGCACGCAGGAGCAAAGCAGCGATCAAAACGTGCAGGCGCTTCACGAGTTTTACAAAAGTCTCGGAACCGGCGGCGCGAATACCGCGTCCGGCGCGCCGGTCAACGGGGCGCAGCGTCTGGTTACCACGTGGACGGACACCACATTTGAGGAAGAGCAGTATATTTCCTTCAGTGTGGCCGGCAGCGTTACCACGGCGGACGGGAAAACCATCGACCTGAACATCGACCTGAAGATGGGCAGCAGCTTTTATGAGCAGCACACGGAGATTGCGCAGGAGATGCAGCGCATGTGCGACCCGCTGGTGCTCAATTTCGAAGGCGGCGCAGCCGAACTGACGGGCGAAAAATTCAGCTTTGATCTTGACTGCGATGGTAGCGCGGAAAACATCTCCTTTGTCGGTGCGGGGAGCGGCCTGCTCGCGCTGGACAAAAACGGCGACGGCACGATCAACGACGGCAGTGAGCTGTTCGGCGCCATCTCGGGCGACGGCTTTGGCGACCTTGCGGCTTATGACGACGACCGCAACGGCTGGATCGACGAAAACGACGCCATCTACGACTGCCTGCGTATCTGGTCCCGCGACGAAAACGGGGACGATACGCTGCTTGCGCTGGGTGTGCGCGGCGTCGGTGCGATTTATCTGGGCAATGTTGCCACCGACTTCACCGTGCGCGGCGATGACGGCGCGGTGAACGGCGCAATCCGCCGCAGCGGAGTTTTCCTGACGGAATCGGGCGATGCGGGCACTGTGCAGCATGTGGACTTTTCCGTCTGAAATCAACAATTTCAAACAAGGCAGAGAACGGTTTTTTCAATCGAACCGGGCTCTGCTTTTTTGTGCGCCGCAGGCGTAAAAAAATCAAAAACTCGCGGCATCGTTCACGGAATATACTTTATTTTCATAAAACGCCGTGTTATAATATGCTGATACAATATGTGCGCGATTGCGCACACGGATGAGTGAAATTGAAAGGTAGTACTTCGCATGGCTTTTCTCGACAAGATTTTTGGCACCTATTCCGACCGCGAGCTGAAGAAAATTCGTCCCGTTGTGGATCGCATTCTTGCGATGGAGGGCGAGTATGCGGCGATGACGGACGAGCAGCTCAAGGCAAAAACGCCGGAGTTTCGCAGACGTCTGGAAAGCGGCGAAACGCTGGACGATATTCTGCCCGAAGCGTTTGCAACGGTGCGCGAAGCGGCGTGGCGCGTGCTTGGCATGAAGCCGTTTCCCGTGCAGCTGATCGGCGGCATTGTGCTGCATCAGGGCCGCATTGCGGAGATGAAAACCGGTGAAGGCAAAACCCTTGTCGCCGTTTTGCCGAGCTACCTCAACGCGCTGGAAGGCCGCGGTGTTCACATTGTCACGGTGAACGATTATCTGGCAAAGCGCGACAGCGAATGGATGGGCAAGGTGCACCGTTTTCTCGGCCTGAGCGTCGGTCTGATTATCCACGGCCTGACCGGCGACGAGCGCCGCGCGGCTTACGGCGCGGACATCACCTACGGCACCAACAACGAGATGGGTTTTGACTATCTGCGCGACAATATGGCCATCTACAAGCAGAGCATGGTGCAGCGCGGCCACCGCTTCGCCATTGTGGACGAGGTGGACTCTATCCTCATCGACGAAGCCCGCACCCCGCTGATCATTTCCGGGCACGGCGACGAGAGCACGGACCTGTACCGCCAGGTGGAGGCATTCGTGCGCGGACTGAAAGTGAAAGTTTACGCCTCGGTGGACGAGAAAGCGGAAGAGGACGAAAATCTCGACGCGGACTATGTTGTGGACGAAAAGGCAAAAACCGCAACACTCACGGCGCGCGGTATTGCAAAGGCGGAGCGCCATTTCGCGCTGGAAAACCTCTCCGACCTTGAAAACTCCACGCTGAGCCACCACATCAATCAGGCAATCAAGGCCCACGGCGTTATGAAGCGCGATGTGGACTATGTTGTGAAAGACAACGAAGTGATCATCGTTGATGAATTCACCGGCCGTTTGATGCTCGGCCGCCGCTACAGCGAAGGCCTGCATCAGGCGATCGAGGCGAAAGAGAACGTGACCGTTGCCCGCGAGAGCAAAACGCTGGCTACCATCACCTTCCAGAACTATTTCCGCATGTATGACAAGCTCTCCGGCATGACCGGCACCGCCGTGACCGAGCAGGAGGAATTTGTTGCCATCTACGGGCTGGATATCATTGAAGTTCCCACCAACAAACCCCTGGCACGCATCGACAACCCCGACATCGTCTATAAAAACGAAAACGGGAAAAACCGCGCCATCATCGAGCAGATCGTTCGCTGTCACGAAAAAGGCCAGCCTGTTCTGGTCGGCACGGTGAGCATCGAAAAAAGCGAATATATTTCCAAACTTCTGCAGCGCACGGGCATCAAGCACAATGTGCTCAACGCGAAAAACCACGAAAAGGAAGCCGAGATTGTTGCCCAGGCGGGCAAGCTCGGCGCTGTGACCATTGCAACAAATATGGCGGGCCGCGGCACCGATATCATGCTCGGCGGCAACGCGGAATACCTTGCAAAAGATGATCTGCGAAAGGCGGGCTGCGACGATGCGCTGATTGCCGAGGCCACCGGCTATGCCGACACGGCGGACGAGGCGGTTCTCGCGGCGAGAAAGCTTTATGCGGAAAAACTTGCCGAGCACAAGGCGGTTACGGGCGCGGAGGCGGAGCGCGTGCGCGCCGCGGGCGGACTTTATATCCTCGGCACGGAACGCCACGAGTCCCGCCGCATCGACAACCAGCTTCGCGGCCGTGCGGGCCGTCAGGGCGACCCCGGCGAGAGCCGCTTTTTCATCGCGCTGACGGATGATATTATGCGCCTGTTCGGTTCCGAGCGCGTGATGGGCATGGTGGAAACACTGGGTATGGACGAGAATACGCCGCTGGACGCAAAGCTCCTTTCCAACGCCATCGAGCAGTCGCAGAAAACCGTGGAAAGCCGCAACTTCCAGGCGCGCAAGGCCACACTGGAATACGACGATGTTATGAATGCCCAGCGCAAGCTCATCTACGCCCAGCGCTATCAGGTGCTCAACGGCGAGGATGTGCAGCAGAGCATCAGCGGCATGATCAGGGACTTCATCACCGACAATATTGGAATGATTGCTCCCGAAAATCAGGAACAGCTTGAGGAGATGCTCAGCGCGTTTTATCCGCTGTTTCTGCGCCGTGGCAGCATTCGCTGGACACCCGGACTCACTGCCGACGAGATTGCCGACGCAGTGCAGGCTGCGGCGGACCGTGCTTACACGATGAAAGAAACGGAGCTTGGCCTCATGGCGGAGAACATGCCTTTGATGCGCGAGCTTGAGCGTGTGGTTTTGCTGCGCGTGGTTGACGAATACTGGATGGACCATATCGACGCCATGGCGGAGCTGCGCCGCGGTATCGGTCTGCGCGGCTACGGCAATGTCAAGCCCGTGGACGCCTACCGGCAGGAGGGCTTCGACATGTTTGAGGCAATGGTTTCCGGCATCCGTCAGGAGGTCGTCCGCCGCATTTTCCTTGCCCGCGTGCGTAAGGATCAGGGCGTGGAGCGCAAGAGCGTGGTCAAAAATCCCGTCGGCAGTGTCGGCGGCGATATTTCGCTGAAAAAGCAGCCGGTCAAGCGCGACAAAAAGCCCGGACGCAACGACCCCTGCCCCTGCGGCAAAACGCGTCCGAACGGGCTGCCCATGAAGTATAAAGACTGCTGCGGCAGAGGCCAGTAAAAAAAGCTTTGGCCCGATGCCGTGCGGCGAAACGGACGGGGAAAGGCGGATTTTTCCTGCGCGATCCCATCCAACTTTGATACAATTGGCAGGTATTATGGTGTTTACTGAAAACAAAGCATCCAACGGCGTGGTTTATCTCACAGCGCCCGTGCTTCGCGCGCGCCACGCCTTCACAACCCGCCTCGGCGGCGTGAGCGAGGGATATCTGGCGAGCCTGAATCTCGGCAGCAACCGCGGCGACGATCCGGAGAATGTTTTTGAAAATTACGAGCGCCTCGGCGCGGCGGTCGGGATCGATGTCCACCGCATGGCCTTTACCAGGCAGGTGCACGGCAGCGAGGTTCGAATTGCAACGCCCGGGGACGTGCACACCTTCGGCACGGCGGTGCCCTATGAGGCCGACGGCGTTGTAACCGACGTTCCGGGGCTTGCGCTCATTTGCTTCACGGCGGACTGCGTGCCTGTTTTGCTGTGCGACGATGTGCACGGCGTGATCGGCGCGGTTCACTGCGGCTGGCGCAGCAGCGTTGCGGATATTCTCGGCGTTGCGGTCGGAAAAATGTGCAGCCTTGGCGCACGCCCGGAAACCATCTGTGCCGCAATCGGCCCCGCGATCTCGAAATGCTGTTTTGAGGTTGGAGCGGAAGTTGTCGAAGCGACGGAGCGCTACCTCGGCGGCGACGCTTCGGAATTTTACACCGAAAAAGCTCCCGGGCCGGACGGAACACGGAAGTTTTTGCTCGACCTGAAGGGCGCAAACGCCCGTCGGCTGCGCATGCTTGGCCTGCGCGGGGAAAACATCGCGGTGAGCGGCAGCTGCACCGTGTGCGAGCACGATAAATTCTGGTCGCACCGCCACACCGGCGGACGGCGCGGCAGTCAGGGCGCGCTGATCGTTTTGTAATTTTGCAAGGAGAACCGTTCAAATGACAAAAACAGCAAAAAAGCTGATACTGCTGATGCTCGCGGCGCTGTGCCTGATGCCCGGATGTGACGCCCGCACGGCCGCAAAGCAGCCGATTGAGGAAGCGCCCATCTACGATGCGATCGCTCCGGGCGAGGAGCTGCGCGAGCGTCCTGCCGCGGATAAACTTTTTTCCATCAACTACGACCCGGTCGCGGGCATGAACCCCGTGCGTGCAAACAGCTCGGCGAACATGCTGTTCTGGTCGCTGATGTATGACAGCGTTTTCACGGTGGATGACAATTTCCGTGTTTCTTCCGAGGTGGTAACCGACTACAGCAGCGAAGATTATATCTGGTGGGTGTTTAATATCGACAGCACCATCCCGTTTACGGACGGCACCACACTGACGGCGTCGGATATTGTGTATTCCATTCAGCGCGCCCAGCAGACGAGCTATTACCGCGAGCGCCTGAGCATCATCTACGGCATCAGCGCCCTGAGCGAGGATTGCTTTGCAATCACAACAAAATATGCCAACAGTCAGTTCCCTGCGCTGCTGAACATCCCCATCATCAAAAAGGACGGGTATTTTGAAGATGTTCCCGCCGGAACGGGACCTTACCGCCTTGCAGAGAGCGGCGACCGTCTTGTGCTGTTCACGGAAAACCGCCATGCGGATGAAATGCCCGTGGACACCATCTATCTGAAAGACTGCATGGACACCAGCAACAAGATCCGGGCTTTCGAAGATGCTACCATCGACCTCGTTACCAACGATCCGACGGGCATGTATAACCTCGGCTACGGCAGCAGCAACGAAACGCGCTATTACGAAACGAGCAACATGGACTACATCGGCTTTAACATGAGCAGCATGTATTTCCAGTCGCTGCGTGCCCGCTGCGCGGTGAACTATGTGATCGACCGCGATTATATCGTGGCGGAACTGATGAGCGGCTGCGGCGTGCCTGCGGCGCTGCCGGTGCACCCCGAGAGCATACTCTACGACAGCGAGTATGCCGAAAGTTTTGTGTACGATCCCGCCAAGTGCGCCGCCTTGTTTGAAAGCGCGGGCGTCAGCGACTACGATGCCGACGGCGAACTGGAGATGCTTGTGACGGGTATCGTTGTGGAGCTGAAAATCCGCTTTATTGTGAACAACGACTCCACCTCCAAGGTTTTGACGGCGCGCCGCATTGCCGAGGAACTCAATGCCCTCGGCATCACCACGGTGCTTTACGAAATGACATGGGCGGACTATATCGCCGCGCTGGAAAAGGGCGAATACGACATGTATCTCGGCGAGCTGCGCATTTCGCCCGACTGGAATCTCAGCGCGCTGTTTCAGCCGTATGAGGGCGATCGGGAAGATGACGCCGTGTTTCAGGGTTTGAACTATGCGAACAACAAAGACCCGCGCTATTCCCAGCTTTACGGCGAGTATCTGGCTGCGAGCGATGATTTGACGCGCAACGCCAAATTCCGCGAGCTTTGCCGCTACATCGGCGACACGGGTATTATTATGCCCGTGTGCTTTGAGCGCCGCGAAGTTTTGACGCACCGCGGTGTGGTGACCGGCATCCGTGCCACACAGTACGATGTGTTCCACAATTTTAAGGATTGGACGATTGACCTTTCATGACGCAATGGATCAAAAAACTGTGCCGGCGGTATCGCAGACTGATAGTTTACGGCTTTGTGGGCGTGACAAACACGCTGGTGGACTACGGCGTGTTTTACCTGCTCTACAACCCGATCGGCGTGAATATTGAGCTGAGCCAGGTTGCGGGCTTTCTCAGCGGAACGGTGGTCAGCTATATTTTAAATAGTAATGTAACCTTCCGCGAGGGCAAAGGCCGCACGAAGGGACAGTTTTTGCAGTGCATCGGGCTGGATATCGTGTTTGCGCTGCTCAGCGGCTGGTTTATGGGCTGGGCCGAGGCGTGGAACTGTCCGGTTCTTGTGACGAAAACCGTTGCGACGGTTGCCGTTGCGCTTATGCACTATGTGATTTACAAATATTTTGTCTTCCGAATCAGAAAAGACGAAAACTGACCGCGCGCTGCGGCGCCGGCGACAAAACGACCGAAGCACAACAAATATCAGGAAAGGAACGGCAACACCATGAACGACAGAGAGCTTTTCAAGATTGCAAAGGAGGCGTCGCTGCATGCCTATGTGCCTTATTCCGGGTTTCCCGTGGGCGCGGCGCTGGAATGCGAGGACGGCACGGTTTTCACCGGCTGCAACATCGAAAACGCTGCCTACGGTGACACCATCTGCGCCGAGCGCACCGCCATCGTCAAGGCGGTCAGCGAGGGCTACACCAAGTTTTCCCGCATTGCCATTTACGGCGAGAGCAAAAATTATTGCATGCCCTGCGGCTCCTGCCGACAGGTGATGGCCGAGTTTTCGCCCGAGATGGAGGTTTTGTGCTGCAAGGCCGGCGGCAGCTATGTCAGCTATCCGCTCAACCGGCTCATGCCGCACACCTTCAACTTCTGACCCGGCAGGGGAGACAGAAAAAATTTTTGAAAAGTGGGAATAGATATGAAAAAGTTTTTTCGGCGTGCGCTGTATCTGATCCTGGCGCTCGGCCTGCTGATTTCCGCGGTTCCGGCCTATGCGGCGCAGCCGCAGTTTCCGGACGTGAAGCCCGGCGCGTGGTATGAAGAATACATGAACAAAGTTACCGCGCTGCCCGGCATCATCAACGGCATCCGCGATAAGGACGATGTGCTGCGCTTTTACCCGGACAACCCCGTAAAGCGCGGTGAATTCCTGAAGATGGTTGTGAAAGCCGCGCAGCTGATCGTTTCCGTTTACACAAACGACCGCACGCTGAACCAGATCCACTGGGCGGGCGAATACTACACCATTGCGATGGATGAAAAGCTGCTGGTGCCGGACGCATTCGCGAGCGGCAGCGGCGTTCAGATTTTGTTTGAGTGCACATGGGCAGAACTGGAAAAGCCGATCTCACGCTATGAAATGGCGGTTATCCTCAACAACATCTGCACCAACACTCTGATGGAAAAGCCCGTGATTGCGAACGATGCGGAAAGCCACATCGCCGACTACAGCCAGATCAGCACTTACCGCACCGCCGCCACCGGCGCGCGCTACTCCTACGCCACGGCGGTTGAGCAGGCTTACGGCAAGGGCATCCTCACCGGCTTTGACGACACCAGCTTCCGCGGCGATGAAACGCTCACCCGTGCGCAGGCAGTTGCGGTGATCGAGCGTCTGCTTTGGGACGGCGACCGCAAAATGCCCGACTGGGCGGAAGAGCAGCCCAGAGAGGTTGTTATCAGCTCCAGCCGTCCTGCGATCTTTGCGGCGACAGGCACATCGCAGTCGTTTGCGGAATGGCTCAACAGCGGCCACCTCAACGGCTACGGACGCGTGGATGCGGAAGCGGCGATCTTGCTGTTTGGCAATCCCAACAAGCAGTATTTCAGCTCTGCCACCGAGGCGGCGCCCTTCATGAAGGTGATCACCGTTCCGATCTGGACGCTCGACAAGATGGGCAACAAGCTCCCGAGCACGGCAACCATGTCCGTCCACTGCCTTGTTGCGCAGGAGGTTCAGCTGATTTTCCAGCAGATTTATGACGATCCCGAGCAGTTCCCCATTTTCGGCGGCTGGGCCGTCGGTGCGGCGCGCTTCTCCGACACGATGCGCCACAGCTGGGGCTGCGCGATCGACATCAACCCCTACTACAACTGCGAATGCGACTTCAGGGGCCCGGGCGGCTCGCTTCGCGTCACCTGCGGCTACGGCTGGTGGCCAATCGGACACAACGACCTGACCTATGTCGGCTCTCTGACGGGCCAGAGCATTTACTCCATCGGCTCCAACCCGAACGAATACGGCTACAGCGTGGTCAAAGCCTTTAAGGACTACGGCTGGGGCTGGGGCGGACAGGGCTACAGCAGCGGCAAGCATGACTTCATGCACTTCTCCGTTATGAAGAGCGGCGGCTGATTTTGTGGCCGAAAGCGGGCAAAACCACCACCGGTAGGTTGCACAAAAAGCCGGAGAAAAAATCTATAAAAACCACGAAATTCCCTCTTGACACCAAGGGGGAATTTTGTTATTCTATTTAGGCGCGTGGGCGTAGTATGTCCAAAGCGCGTATGCGATGAAGCGGGAGATTGCTCCGAAAGGAGGTAACTTCCGTGGAGTATGTCCGGTGTCGCGCCCTGTTGGGTCGGCACGTAATCGGGCGGCTGAGGTTTTCCTGACTACCGGCGATATGGCGTATATCGTTTGAACGGGAAGAAACCGGCCGGTTTTGAGCGTCGGGTCGAAGATCCGGGTTGCTCCAGCCGGTTTGTTTTTCGCCCAAAGTCTGATACGCACGGCGCGGTGTCAAGAAAAAATCTCATCCGTACGACAAAAATCAAAGGCAGTGCCCAATGCTGCCGACTATCGTACGATTTGGAGGAAAAAATCACATGGCAACCGCAAAGAAGCAGATCCGCATCCGTCTCAAGGCTTACGACCATCAGCTCATCGATGCAGCGGCAGAGAAGATCGTTGAAACCGCAAAGCGCACCGAAGCCAAGGTCTCCGGCCCCATCCCCCTGCCCACTCAGACTGAGATCATCACCATCCTGCGTGCAGTTCACAAGTACAAGGACAGCCGCGAACAGTTTGAGCGCCGCACCCACAAGCGCCTGATCGACATCATCAACCCCACCCAGAAGACCGTTGAAGCTCTGATGAGCCTCGAGCTTCCCGCCGGTGTTGAAATCGAGATCAAGCTCTGAGTTTTTCATCTCACGAAAAACAAGCTCCCCCCGCACTCGACACATTATTTAATTAATGCGCGCGAGGAAAACACATTTATCAACAACCCATTGTCCGTAACTTGCGATACGGACGGGTTAAGTTGCCAGCCTCTGTTCCTGCCAGCGGACTAACCCGCCGCTGCGGATTATGCGAGGTAACCAATAACCTTTAAGGAGGAAATATTCCATGAAGAAAGCCATCATCGGCAAGAAGGTCGGCATGACGCAGATCTTCGATGAGGCAGG
>SVMK01000049.1 GCA_015067465.1 Oscillospiraceae bacterium | reverse complement strand
GGCCCATGGCCTTCAGCAGCCAGGTCACGGGGATCTTGCGGTTTTTATCGATACGGGCGTAGAACACATCGTTTGCATCCGTTTCAAACTCCAGCCATGTGCCGTGGTAGGGGATGATGGTGGTTGCATAGGTGGAAATGAGAACCTTGTCCGTTGTTTTGTCAAAGTAGATGCCGGGGGAGCGGACGATCTGAGAAACGATAACACGCTCCGCACCGTTAATAATAAAGGTACCGCCGGCGGTCATGATGGGGAAATCGCCCATAAAGATTTCCTGCTCTTTGATCTCCTCGGTTTCCTTGTTGCGCAGACGCACGCCAACTTTCAGCGGCGCGGCATACGTAGCATCGCGTGCTTTGCATTCCTGCTCGCTGTACTTGGGCTTTTCGTTCATGGAATAGCTGACAAAGCTCAGCTCCAGATTTCCGGAATAGTCCGTGACGGAGTCAACCTCGTCAAAGACCTCCTTCAAACCTTCCTCCAGAAACCACTTATAGGAATTCTTCTGCACCTCCAGCAGGTGCGGCATGTCCTGGATTTCCTGGCTGCGCGCAAAGCTCTTTCGCAGAGTTTTGCCATAGTAAACATCCTTCGGCATTGCGGCCATCACTCCTTTGCATATATTTGATACGCCCGGGCGGGTTGTTACATTTTGTGTGCTCGGTATTGCATTTCGCGGAAAACATGGTAAACTAAAGATGTGCTCAAAGTGGGGTATAATCACCCACAATGACAAACATAGCAAGTTATTATATCATCCGTACAAGTTGATGTCAATAGATTTTTTGCGGCAGAGGGAAATTATTTCCGCGCCGCTTTTTTTATTTTTTCGCTCAGCCGCCCATGGACAAAGCGGGGCGAAATCCGTCGAATTCCTTTCCGGGAGGTCATTTTCTGCAATGGTGGAATATTTCGGACTTTTGATCATCGGCGTGCTTGCGCTTTCCATTCTCTGGGGCGAGGGCCTTTTGAAAAACAAAACTGCGCTGTTTTCCTCCGTGGCGCTGCTGATCGCCGCCATGGTGCTGCGCGGACTTTGCATGCAGCACGAAACGCTCGATTATCAGAATTTCCTCACCAGATGGGTGCAGCTCCTGGGTGAGCAGGGCGGCTTTGCGGGGCTGCGCTGGAACATCGGAAATTATAATGTACCTTATTTATATTTTCTCGCCCTGTTTTCCTACTGCAGCGTGCGCGACCTCTATCTCATCAAGCTGCTGAGCGTGCTGTTTGACCTGATTCTCGCCTGGGGCGTGCTGCGTCTTGTGCGCTGCTACAGCGGCAAACACGCCAAGCTGCTCGCTGCGTTTTTCGTCACGCTTTTCCTCCCCACCGTAGTGCTCAACGGCGCTTACTGGGCGCAGTGCGACAGCATCTACACCGCGTTCGCCGTTTGGAGCATCTATTTCGCGCTGAAAAACCGCCCCGTCCTGTCCGTGAGCTTCATCGCGCTGAGCTTCGCTTTCAAGCTGCAGGCCGTGTTTGTCATGCCCGTGTTTCTCATCTTCATCTTTGCCCAGAAGATCAAATGGCAGCATCTGCTTGTTTTTCCGGCAACCTATGTTTTTGTTGTGCTCCCGGCGATCCTCGCCGGACGCCCCGCGGCAGACACGTTGCTGCTTTATTTCAAGCAGGCCGGCAGTGTCGGAAGCGGGCTGAACTATAATTCCCCCTCCGCTTATGCCTTTGTGAAAACCGCTGGGAACGAAGCGCTGCTCGCGCGCATCGGCATCATTGCCGCATTCGTGTTTCTCCTGGTGCTGTTTGCTTTCTGCTTTATGCAGCGCAGGCATCTCAGCGACAAGGCACTGCTTGTATGCACGCTTGTTATCTGCACCGCCGTGCCCTTCCTGCTCCCCCACATGCACGACCGCTATTTTTTCCTCAGTGACGTATTCTCCGTTGCGCTCGCGTTTGCTGTGCCGCGCCTGCTGCACGTTCCCTTTTGCTGCAGCTTCGCTTCCCTGCTTGGCTACCACGCCTATCTGCGCATGCGTTATCTTCTCCCCATGCGCTACGGCGCCTGTGCGCTGCTGCTTGCGATTATCTCGCTGCTCATCGCGCTGCCTGCCTTTTTCACGTCCACACGCAGGTCGCGTCCGTAATCCGCGTTTCCCGGAGTTTTTGCGTACGCCCACTCCGTCATTACCAAACCGCATAGCGATTTTCTTTCGTGAAAATCGTTATGCGGTTTTTGCATCACATAGCACAAATCCGGCATTTCACATTTGCGCTTCCGTGTTGTAAAATTAACAAAAAGGCCCCGGTGCAATCCCGGCGAAAGAACACAACACAAAACCGCGCTGCGGTTTTTGCATGACAGGAGGTATTGTTTATGGATATGTACAACTGGATTGAACGCGTGATTTACGGCGAAAAGAAACCCTTCCCCATCCTTGCCTATCCCGCCGCCGACCTGCTTTTCATCACCGTGAAGGAGCTGGTTGACAGCAGCAACTACCAGGCACTCGGCATGCGTTTGATTGCCGACCGCTACGACATGCCCGCAGCGCTCGCCTACATGGACCTCTCCGTTGAAGCGGAAGCGTTCGGCGCCCATTGCGTTTACTCCTCCGACGAAGTTCCCACCATCATCGGCAAACTCATCGATTCCGAGGAAGATGCCAAAGCGCTGCAAATCCCCAAGCTGGGCGCAGGCCGCACCGGCGTCAACATCGAAGCAATCAAAAAGGCAACCGCCCTCATCCACGACCGTCCCATTTTCGCCGAATGCATCGGTCCGTTCTCGCTCTGCGGCCGCCTGATGAACGTCAACGACGTTATGGTCAGCTGCTACACCGACCCCGACACCGTGCACATCGTTCTGGAAAAGGCAACGGAGTTTATCATCGAATACGCACGCGCGCTGAAAGCTGCCGGCGCAAACGGCTGCGTGATGGCCGAGCCGCTGGCCGGTCTGCTCTCCCCCGACCTGATGCGCGAATTCTCTTCCGAGTATGTCCGCCGCATCGTTCAGGCCGTGCAGGACAAACACTTTATATTTATTTATCACAACTGCGGCAGCGCCATCAATCAGCTGGTGGAGCCGATGCAGGAAACCGGCTGCTTCGCTTTCCACTTCGGCGAGAGTGCAGACATGGTGCACATGCTTGAGTCGTTCCCGAGAAACTATCTCATCATGGGCAATGTCAGTCCTTCCAAAAAATTCAACAACGCCACGCTGGAGGATACGCGTCTGGCCACCATCGGTCTGCTCAACACCTGCGGAAAATACAACAACTTTATCGTCTCTTCCGGCTGCGATATCCCGCCCTGCACAGATATCGACAACATCGACATGTTCTTCAAAACAGCCAACGACTATTACTATCGCAACAAGCTCTGGGACATCATCGCCTGAGCAGCGAAAAAACTTTTTTTGCCCGGTTTCCGGAAAAAGCGAAAAATCGGTTGACAAATTCCGATTATCTGCTATAATAACTCTCGCGCATTGAGATGCGGGAGTGCTGGAACCGGTAGACAGGCAGGCTTGAGGTGCCTGTGTCCAACCATAGACGTGAGGGTTCAAGTCCCTTCTCCCGCACCAACCCCCGAGGTCGTAAGACCCCGGGGGTTTTTGTTTTGCTTATAAGCTCAAAAAAACGCACCCGGAAGATTCCGCAGAATCGTTCCGGGTGTGTTCATATATCCGCCGGCGGCGGTCAGTTAAACCTGTTCCACTTTGATGGTGTTCGTATTGCCGCTTTGTCCGTTGATCGGTCCGGCGGTGAGCACTACATTGTCGCCGGGCTGCAGGTTCAGCGCGGCTTTCACATGGTCCAGCGCCATATAGAACATAACATCAATGGAGGTAAATTTTTCCGACATCATGGGCGTAACACCCCAGCTGAGCGCAAGCTTTCTCCACACCTTCTTATCGGTTGTCATGCCAACAATATCCACAGGGCTACGGAAACGGCTGACCATTCTCGCCGTTGTTCCCGACACAGAGCAAACCACAATGGCTTTCGCTTCCACGTCGATCGACATGGCGCAGGTTGCGTGGGAGATGGCATCGAGGATGTTTTTGATCCGGAAATCCGCGGTTGCAAAGCGCCTGTTGTAGTTGATGTGCTGCTCGGTGTATTCGCAGATCTGCGCCATATTGCGAACAGCCTCCACGGGGTATTTGCCCGCCGCCGACTCACCGGAGAGCATAACCGCGGAAGTTCCGTCATAAACCGCGTTGGCAACATCCGAAATCTCCGCACGGGTGGGACGGGGATTGTAGATCATCGACTCGAGCATTTCCGTTGCCGTAATCACCCGTTTGCCGAGCATGCGGCATTTGCTGATGAGCAGCTTCTGGACGGAGGGAACTTTCACAAAGGGAATTTCAACCCCCAGGTCGCCGCGGGCGATCATAATGCCTTCGCAGGCCTCGCAGATTTCCTCAATGTTATCCACACCGGACTGGTTTTCAATTTTTGCAATGATATCAATTCCGGCCCCGCCGTGGGCATTCAAAAAATCGCGAAGCGCCACCGCATCGGCTTTGCAGGAAACGAACGACGCCGCCACAAAATCAACATCATTTTCGATGCCGAAGAGGATGTCCGCCTTGTCCTGCTCGGACAAATACGGCCCGGACATCACCTTGTTCGGAAACGACATGCTCTTTCGGTTGCTCAGCGTTCCACCCACAATCGTCGTGCAGATGGCTTCGGTGGCTGTCAGTTCCTTAACTTCAAACTCCACCAGACCGTTGTTCACCAGAATGCGGTCGCCGACACACAGGTCCTGAATGAGGCGTTCAAAGCTGACCGAAACTCTCGTTTCGTCGCCTTCAACATCCTCCGTCGTGAAAACAAACTCAGCGCCGTCGCAAACCGTTACACTGCCGTTTTTGAACGTTTTGATTCTGTACTCCGGTCCCTTGGTGTCCAGCATAATGGGAATCGGCAGATCCAGCTTATCGCGCACACGCTTGATCAGCTCAATCTTTTCCTTGTGTTCTTCATGCGAGCCGTGAGAAAAATTCAGTCGGGCAACATTCATGCCGGCCAAACACATCTGTGTCAGAGTTTCCTCATTGGAGCTTGCAGGTCCGATGGTGCAAATAACTTTTGTTTTCCGCATTTATATGATCCTCCAGCAATAGAAGTGAAATGCAAAATATCACCAAAAAAATTATACCACCGGAAAAATTTAAAGTCAAATTTCGCTATTTATTGTTCATTTTGACTATATTTTCAACTTTTCAGCGACGTAAAGGCGCTTTTTGCTTCGGATGGCAATATTCAGCCGTAGAGCGCAACAGCCAACGCAAACCCAAGAAAGCAAATCCCCGTTCCGCACAAGAATTCGCGCAGCGTGTGGCGCTTGAGCTTCAGCGACGCCCAGATAATGGCACAATACAAGATCACGCCCGGCAGCGCTGCCGCTGCACCGTAGACATAGGACGCATAGAGAATCGGCCCCGTGCTGCCGCTGGCGTGTCCGCTGGCATGCACATGCGTGAACGCGTTGATGGCAGCAAGCAGCACAACGCTTACAGCGTAGCCAACCGTGAGCATCCGCAGTTTGTCGCTGCAGCCGGTTGCCATCGAATAGGCAAACGCGCAGACATAGCCGACAACCGTGAGGATAATCGCAAGCCGCCGCTGCTGCGGTCTGCCCCCGGCGCGCCATTTCGGCACGATCATGCTCAGCGGATAAGCCAGCGCGGGCAGCAGCGCAAACGCCCCCACGGAAACAATCACATCCGCCGCGCCGCGCATCGTTCCGCACGGGCGCAGCATCAAAAGCAGGAGCAGTCCGCCGATCATCACGGGCGGCACGGTGGCAACGCGAACAATTTTTGCGGCTTTCATCGGAAAAACGGATTTTTTCATGTTTATCCCTCCCGCAAAAATTTTATGCCGTGCCGCCCCGAAAAGTCAAACTACCGCAGCCCCCGTCCCCTCTACACCCTGTTTTCTGCCCGGTAGACACCGGTTTACCGCTTCTCTACCGCTCGTAGACAGCCGTATTTTATAGGTTTTACCCTGTTTATTTGAAAACGCCCCATATTTTTTGAAATATTTCACAAAAATCAGTTGCCAAATCGTACTATCTATGTTATAATTCCTATAACTTACAGAATTGCCGCAGTTTATTGGCTTTTTGCGTTCATTCCGCTGCGGAAGGCCCGCAAACCGTCCGGGATTCCCCCGAAGTTTGCTCTTTTGTCCCCGGCACGCATTGCACCAAGTCTGCGCATAATTAAATTTTTTGAAATAAAAATTTTTCTTCGAAGGTATGTTAATTTTTCTTCAATTGCTACGATATATATTATGTATGCAATAAAGCATTATTATTTCATTGTTCGTTTTTTCAAATGAAGATATATAAGACTAAACGAAAGAGGTAAATGGATATGAAAAAAGCATCTGCACCAAAGCCCGTACGTACCTCCCGCAAAAAGACCATTAAATCCAAGCTGATGAAGATGGTGTGTATCACCTGCATCGTCGGCATCCTGATTTCGATGGCCTTTATCACCGCCTGGAATACGTACAACATCACCGAAGAGGCCTACACCACGCTCTCCCAGCTCGGTACCGCCTACACGGAAGAATTCCGCACCACGTTCTCGCTGGCATTCTCCTATCTGGAAACCTTTGCGGAAAGCTCAACATTCGTTGACTACGCGCGGCAGGTTGCAGATGGCACGGTAAACCAGGAAGAGGCTACCGCATACTACGCCTCTCTGGCCCCGGGAACGATTTTCGACTCCGTCAGCCTGCTTACCATGAAGGGCACCACCTGGGACGGCTTTGACCTCAACGCCCGCGAATACGTTCAGGCCGGTCTGGCAGGCAAGCGCTTCGTCAGTTCCCCCAACGTCAGCGCCCGCGACCTTGTTCTGCAGTACTTCATCGTTCTGCCCATGAAAGATAACCTCGGCATTGCATTCGCTCCCATCAGCGCAAACTACTTTGCAGATGCCATGAAGCCGTTCGTGGACAGCAGCCACTACCGCAGCATGTTCTTCGCTCTTGACGCCAACGGCAGATTCGTCGTTCACACCGACATGGTGAAGGTTGAAGAAGAACAGAACGCCATCGAAGTTTCCGCTATCAACGAAGGCTACACCGCCCTCGTTAACAACATGCTCGCCGGCAACACCGGCACCACCAGAGTCACTCTGGAAGACGGCGAAACCTACCTCGCCGCCTACCAGCCCATCGGCAACGAACAGAACTGGACGCTCTGCCTGCTTTCCAACGCAGCGGACGTTTACAGAACCACTCTGATCTCCATCGTGGTTCAGATCATCCTGGCTCTGTTCCTCATCCTCGTTTCCTACATCGTTGCTGACAGACGTTCCCGCACGCTCGTCAAGCCTATCCAGACCGTCAACGACAGACTCAAGCTCCTCGCACAGGGCGACACCCACTCTCCCGTCGAAATGCCCGGGTTCAAAGTTGAAGTTGAAGTCAACGAGCTGCTCGAAAGCCTGACGACCACCACAAACGGTCTGAACAGTTACATCGCAGACATCGAGCACATTCTCTCCAGCTTCGCAAAGGGCGACTTCTCTCAGACTTCCAACGTTCAGTACAACGGCGACTTCTCCGCTATCCAGACTGCACTTGAAGCCATCGAAACCCAGCTGAAGTCCTCCTTCAAGAAGATCTTCGATTGCACCGACTCCGTTAAGGGTAGCAGTGACATCGTTGCATCCTCCTCTCAGGGCATGGCACAGGGCGCAACCGAGCAGGCTTCCTCTGTTGACTCGCTGGCAGACACCATCTCCGGCATCGCAGATCAGGCTTCCAGCGCCGCACAGAACGCCGACGAACTCAGAGGTCTTACCGACGAGAACAAGCAGAACATCCAGAACAGCCTTGATTGCATGTCTCAGATGCAGCAGGCTATGAACGAAATCAGCGTAAACTCTCAGCAGATCAGCAAGATCGTCAAGTCCATCAACGACATCGCATTCCAGACCAACATCCTCGCTCTGAACGCAGCCGTCGAGGCAGCCAGAGCCGGACAGCAGGGCAAGGGCTTCGCAGTTGTTGCAGAAGAAGTCAGAAACCTCGCCGTCAAGAGTGCAGACGCCGTTAAGGAAACTCAGCGCCTGGTCACCGAGGCAATCACCTCTGCAGAAAAGGGCACCAAGATCAGCGAGCAGATGAATGCCGCGCTCGACCTCGTTGCCAGCAAGAACACCACGATTGCAAGCAAGATCCAGGAAATCGCAGACACCGCAGTCAGCCAGAGCGAGAGCATCGAACAGGTCAACGTCGGCATCGAGCAGATTTCCGTCGTCGTTCAGACCAACACCGCTACCGCCGAAGAAACTGCCGCGGCCAGCGCAGAGCTGAACAACCAGGCTGACGTTCTGAAGAACACCATCCTGCGCTTCAAGTTCGACTAATCGATCTTAATCGTCCTCAAATAAGCATCCCTTCTGCCCCGGCTGGATTTCCAGCCGGGGCTCATTTTTTCTTTTCCGGTCGCCCCGCAGCAAACGAAACAAACAGGCCCCACCCGCAGCGCGGGTGGGGCCTGTTTGACAAACCATACGATTCCGATAGTGAATTTTTCAATTCTGCATTGCCGCTTCAATCAGTCTAACCGCATTTGCAACGCCGTTTTCCGATCTGATTTTCTGCGAGAGCATTTCCGCATTTTTCTTTTTTTCGGCATATGCCGCGTTCATTTCCTCAATGCGTGCCACGATGGTTTCTTCGCTCAGTTCCTTTGACTTGAGCGGCTTTGTTGCAACATTTGCGGCGCTTAACTGCATCGCAAACCCAAGCTGGTCCAAAACGTGGGGCACCGGTATGGACGGAATTGCATAAATCATCGTTGCCGCCGATGTTCCAAAGCCGCAATGATGAATTGCAAATTTTCCGTGTTGAAACAGCCAGCTGTGCGGAACACTGCCGCAGGCCATCATGGTATCGGGCAGTTCATAATCTTTGATCGTCTTTTGAAATCCCTGAATAATTGCTCTGCAGCCGGTTACTTTGAATGCGTTGACAAACATATCCAGCTTGTCTTTTTCCGATTCATCCTCAAAAGACATGGCGCCGAGCGCAAGAATCGCCGGCTGATCGCCTTCCGACAAAAATGCTGCCAGCTTCTCATCGGGAACATAATCCTCCGCTTCCTCGAACCAATAGCCTGTAAGAACATTTTTGTCTTCCCAATACGGATTTCGTTCCAGCACATATTTGCTGATGGGGATAAGGTTCAGCTTTTTCGACATGATTTCATCCGCAGATTTCACCGGCTTCAGATTATAAACTTTCCGGATTTTGTTGTAAGGCTTTGCCGCCTGCCGCTCAATCATGCCGCCAATCAATTTGTCCTTAAATGTTTTGGGCTTCAGTTTTTCTCCGATCATTTCCTTCTGAAGCGTCACATTCACGGTGGGAATACCCAAAACTTCCGCTTCCGTCGCGCCCATCTGGCTGTGGCTCACAACAATCAAGTCCCTGCCCCGACAAACCTCATATATCTCATGGGTTGATTCCTGAACGATGCGAAACACAAAGTTCATCGTTTTCAGCATGCTGAGCACAGGGTTTTGCACTTTTCCCCGGATTTTCGCCGCTTCTTTCTCAATATCAATATCCGGGCCAATCGGCGCAAAGTTTATCCCGGCCTCTTCAATCAGTTGTTTCCAGCACGGATGTGAGCCCAAAACAACATCATATCCGTTTTTCTTCAATTCCTTTGACAGGAAAATATACGGCTGCACATCACCACGCGTTCCCATGGTGAACATTGCAATCTTCTTCATTCCGCACCTCTTTCCGCAGCAATTCGTTCGCAGCAAAATATTGCAGCATGTGGGGTTGATAGCGTATGTCACATTCCCCGCGCTGCTGCCACATAGTTTTTCTCTCCCCGGCACCATCCTTATATGCCGCTAAAAAGTGCAGACTCCCGGTTTCGGGCGCCTGCACTTTTTGTTTTCATCGACTCACCGGCAAGGGTTCATAACCGCATCCCCACCGGGACAGGTGCGCGGTCAGAATTTTCCGCTGCTGTGGGAGAATCCGTCGCTGTTCACCGTGGTTCCGCCACCGTGATCGTTGTCGTCATCGCGGTTGATGGCGACGCGGCTTTCCGTGGAATAAGTGTAGTGGTCGGTTTCGCGCGTCATCACAATGCCGCCACGCGGAATGTAGGCATGCGCCTGCGTTGCCGCCACAGCAGTTTTCATCTGAGCTTTCAGAATGCTGCAGTAGATCAGCGCAACAATCACGCCGAGCACAATTCCGACGCCGAGGCCGGTCAGCAGCTTATCGGCAAGCATAAGCGGCTCGGCTTCTTCCATGGAAACATCCACAGGCGTACCGTTTTCCGCCGCTTCCAGCAATTCACCGCAAGCGGTGATGTAGTCTGCAAAGCCACCGGCCCAGTCATCATTGCGGAAATTGTCCAAAAACCGGTCTGCAACAACTTCCTTGCCGTAATCTGTGAAAGCATAGTGTGCACCGTTGCCGTAAGCTACGATGTCATAGTCGCGCTCGCTCATGCTCATCACCAGCGCAACGCCGGTGGATTCGCTGCCGTACCCCAGCTCCCAATTGGTGTAAACCATCTCGGAAAACTCTTCGATATCGTAGCAGTCATAATCCGCCATATCGTCAAACACGGCGATATAAACGCCGCAGTTGTAGCGGTCGGAAATCTCCTTGGCCGCTGCATCCATCCGGTCAACTTCTTCGTCGCTCACGCCGTAATCGGAGTCGATCAGATAAACAAAGTATTCCGTTTCCTCCGCCATCGCAGGCAGCGCAAGGCTGACCAGGAGAATTGCGATTGCAAAAATGCTGAAAAGCTTTTTCTTCATATCTGCGCGCCCTCCTCTCTCAAAGCAGAACCGTGGCTGCGGCAGTAACAACCGCTGCAACGATGCCGGCGGTAAGGAAGAAATACTTCCAGAAACGCCCCTTGTCGATGGGCAGATCTCCGATCAGTTTTCCGGTTTGACCGTTCATGGCAAACAGGAAATTCTGTCCGTTCCATTTGGTGCTGAGCATCCAAACGGGAAGCAGTGCATAATGCACCTTGCCGCGCTCCACGCCGATACTGCCGCCGACATAGTTGACCGTTTCGTAACCGACGCAGCTCTCGCGCAGCGCTTCGCGCACGGTGTTTTCAATCCGCTCCTGAACGCGCGCGGCGGAGCCTTCCACGGAAACATCGTATTTGTCCGCAAGGAATCCGGGCAGATACGCCATGGAAAACGGCTTCAGATCCACATAGTCAAACGGCTCAATGGCATCCATATGGGCATCCGGCATCTTGGAGGACGCATCCACGGGAATTTTCTCAAATTCCACCGTACCTGCGCGGCGGATGCTGTAGTGCTCCGTTGTGGTGATGCGCTCATTGTGCGTTTCGCGCGTATGCGAGCGTGTTCCTTCATACTGCAGGTCGCCTTCGGCTTTGCCGTCAAACAGCCAGAAGGGAACATAAACGCCTTTGATCTCCTCGATATGGTTTTCATCGGCGAAAGCCGCAGGCAGCAGCTTTTTCCCCTTATAATGGTTGCGCAGCGCTGCTTTTGCAGCTTCCTTGTCCAGACGGAACGGCAGCACCAGATCAGGCTTCAGCGCGCCATCGAACTGGCCGGGCACGATGCTGGGGTTGCCACAATACGGGCAGCTGGTTGCAGCAGTGGTTTTATCGCAAATCAGCTCCGCGCCGCAGCTCGGGCAGCTGTAAGCGGACATTTTATCACCGTCCGCGCCCCAGCCTTCGCCGCCTTCCATTTCCCAGGCTGTATCCGTCTGCTTTTCCGCAGCGGCAACAGCGGCGGCGTTTTTCTGCTCAAACATTGCCTCAACTTCGGCAACAGGAAAATGACTCTCGCAATATTCGCACATCAGGTCCTGCGTTTCGTTGGAAAACTGAAGCGGACCCCCGCAGGCAGGACACTTGTAGTTTGTAATTTTGTCAGCCAAGGTGATTACTGCTCCTTTCTTTTTATAACGCGCCCGTTCCTGAGATCGGGCGCGTTATCAAGCGTTATTTCAGCTCGGTACGGGAATGTGTTCCCTCTATGTACCGGCGCTTATCTTACGATATCGGCGTTGTCGAAAATATCGCCGCACTCAGGGCAGAACTTCGGGGGATTCTCACCCTTCGCAACTTCCCAACCGCACTTGTCGCAACGATACTGCAGAGCTCCGGCGGGCTTGGGTGCACCACATTCGGCACAGAACTTGCTCTTGTTCATCGTACCGCAGGCACATTTCCAACCATCGGTGTCAACGGGCTTGGGTGCGCCGCACTCAGCGCAGAATTTTCCGGTGACCGTTGCGCCGCAGGCACATCTCCACGCGCCAACCGGTGCCGCAGGAGCGGGAGCGGGAGCAGGCTGCTGTGCCGCCTGCTGCTGGCCCATGGCATAAAGGTTCTGCGCGCTCACGCCGCCCATGGTGGCAGCCATGTTCATGCCCATGAAGCCCATTGCCGCGCCGTTGGCATTGCTGGCCGCCATACGCATTGCATCCGCCTGTGCGCCAACCATTGCGGCTGCGCCCAGCGTGGGATTGGCATAAGCTGCATTCTTCTGCAGTTCCTTGATCATGGCTTCGTCCTCTTCGGAAGCCTTGACGGAGGAAACGCCGAAAGAAACGATCTCATAGCCGCGCAGATCGCGCCACTTTGCGCTCAAAACATCGTTCAGCGCAGCTGCAATCTCGGTGGTGTGGCCG
>SVMK01000048.1 GCA_015067465.1 Oscillospiraceae bacterium | reverse complement strand
ATCGAAGGCCGTGCGGAGGCGTCATATCCGTCGTCCACAACGCTGCTTGTGCTGAGTGTTATGCCAACGCTGGCGTTTCAGGTCCGGCGCAGGCTGACAAAAGCGGCGCTGAAACGATGGTTGGGCGCATTTGCGACGGGTTTTTCCCTGCTGACTGTGATGGGCAGGCTGGTGTCGGGCGTGCATTGGATTACGGACATTGTGGGTGCGGCGTTGCTCAGCGCGGGGTTATATCATATGTATATAGCGGCCGTTTGGCTACTCGGTAAAGAAAAATAAACGGGAGGGACTTGCGGTGGAATTTTGCGAAAAGCTACAGGAACTGAGAAAACACCGTGGACTGACGCAGGAGGAACTGGCGGAGGCGCTGTTTGTGTCCAGAACGGCCGTGTCCAAATGGGAGTCGGGCAGAGGATATCCGAGCATTGATTCGCTCAGGGAAATTGCGAATTATTTTTCCGTCACGATCGACGAACTGCTCTCGGGCGAACGGCTGCTGAGCATTGCCGAGCGGGAAAAGCGGGCAGGAATTCGGGGCGTATGCGATTTGCTGTTCGGCCTGACAGATTTGCTTGCGTTTATGCTGGTTGTTCTGCCGCTCTATCCGAAACCGCTGGACGGATATGTTTATGCGGTGAATCTGCTTGCCTACACGGACGCAACGCCGGTGAATCTGACGGTTTACCGGCTGCTGTTTGCCGGACTGATTCTGCTCGGCGCGCTGAAGATTTTGCTGCTGCAGCTGAAATCGGGGAAGGGGCGGAAGTGTATGACCGCCGGCTCCGTGACGCTGGGCATTGCGGCGGTTGTTTATCCGGCGCTGGCGGGCGAAACCTATGCCGTGGTTGTGGCCTTTCTGCTTTTGCTCATCAAGGGAATTTTGCTGTTCAAGAATGTGAAAGCCGGAGCCTGATGCGAACGGGAGACGCACCTGCGGCGCATATGGCGGAGATTGCCGTGCACCGGCGGAGCGCGGAAGCTTTTGTCGGTTGCCGCCGAAAAAGCATGCCCCGGAATCGCTTGCCCTTGATTTATGTGGGGTTTTAGTGTAGAATCGTTTCGCATATACTGAAACAAACAAGCACAAAATCCCCCTATGGAGGCCCTGTATGGCTGAAGCTAAAAAGCAGAACTTTCTTCACGGCGCGGTAATCCTTACCGCGGGCGTTGTGGTGATGAAAATCCTCGGCGCAATTTACAAAATCCCCCTGCAAAACATTCTTGGGGACACCGGCTACGGATATTTCTTCGCCTCCTATACAATCTATAATTTTTTCCTGACCATCTCCACGGCGGGTTTGCCTGTGGCGCTCAGCCGCATGATTTCCCGGGCAAACACGCTGGAGCGTCCTGCGCAGGCGCGCCGCATTTTCCGCGTTGCTCTGGCAACGCTCTCCGTGCTTGGCGTGATATTCACGCTGATCATGTTTTTCTTCCCGACGGAAATGGCCATTTTGTTCGTTTCCAAGGCGGAAGTGAGCCGCTGCGTCATGGCGCTGGCACCGGCGGTGCTGCTTGTGTGTCTTACCAGTGCGTTCCGCGGCTACATTCAGGGCTGCGGCAATATGATCCCCACAACGGCGGGACAGGTGCTGGAAGTTCTGGTGAAAGTGATTGTGGGGCTGGCGCTTGCCGTTTGGCTCACCCGCGCGGGCAAAAGCCTGCCGGTTTCCTCGGCCGGTGCGATTTTCGGCGTTACCGCCGGTTCTCTTGCCGCGCTGGCTTACATGCTGTGGTGCTATCTGAAGCAATATCACGGAAACAGCATGGAAATATGCCGCCAAAGCGCTGACCGGCCCGACAGCATCGGCAGCACGCTTGGCGAGTTTGTCAAGATTGGCGTTGCCATTACGCTGGGCGCTTCGGTTATGAGCGTGATCTCCCTTGTGGACACCAAGCTGATCAACCTGCAGCTGCCCAATGTTCCCGGCATCGGAGCGGCGCTGGCCGATGAGCTTTACGGCTCCTACAGCGCGATGCAAACGCTCTATAATCTGCCTGCCGCATTCATCACGCCCATGACCATCTCCGTAGTTCCTGCGATTTCCGCCGCCGTAACGCGCGCAGCCCACAGGGAAGTGGGCGCCATTGCGGAAAGCGGCATGCGCATTTCCGCCGTGATTTCCATGCCTATGGGCGTGGGGCTTGCGGTTTTGTCCGTGCCCATTGTGGGCATCCTCTACCCCAACACCAACGCGATGGGCGCCGAGATTCTGACCTACCTTGGGGTTGCGTCCATCTTCGTGTGCATTGCGCTGGTAACAAACAGCATTCTGCAGGCAAACGGCAACGAGATTCTGCCCATCGTGTCGATGCTGGCAGGCGGCATTGTCAAAATCGTCTGCAACCTGCTGCTGGTCGGCAGACCGGAGATCAACATTCTCGGCGCCGCAATCGGCACCATCGCCTGCTACGCCGTGCTGTGCCTGCTCAACTGTGTTTTCATCTACCGCAAGCTGCAGGTGAAGCCGCGCTACATGCAGGTGTTTGCCCGGCCGTTGGTCAGCACGCTTGTGATGGGTGCGTGTGCCTGGGCGGTTTACGGGCTGGCGGCGCGTGTGCTGCATGTTGCCGGGAACGAGTCGCGTCTGCCGATGCTGGTGGCCATGTGCGCTGCCATCGCGATCGCCGTGGTTGTGTATCTGATTATGGTGGTTGTAACGCGCTCTGTCACGGCAGAGGATATGAAGCTGGTTCCCAAGGGCGAAAAGATCGGAAAACTGCTGCGCATCAAATAATATAATCCGGGCCGGTCTGCAGACCGGCCCTTTGCAAAGGAAAAGAGAGTATGGACAAATTCAAAATCAAAGACCGCTACAACATGGAAGATTACCGCGAACTGATTCATTTTCTGCGCGGTCCGGACGGCTGCCCATGGGACAGGGAGCAGACGCACGAGAGCATCCGCCGCAACCTGCTCGAGGAAGCTTACGAAACGGCCTATGCCATCGACACCGGAGACCTTGAGAATCTGAAAGAGGAACTCGGCGATCTGATGATGCAGGTGCTGCTGCATGCCGACATGGAGGAGAGTCGGGGCACATTTAATCTGGACGATGTTGCCGACGGTGCTTGCAAGAAGCTGGTGTTTCGCCATCCGCACGTTTTCGGCAGCGTAAACGCCGAGGACACGGAAGCGGTGCTCCGCACCTGGGACGAGCAGAAAAAGGCCGAGAAGGGCCAGAAAACGGTTGCAGACACGATGCGCAGCGTGCCGGAGAACCTCCCTGCGCTCTGGCGTGCAGAGAAAATTCAGAAAAAAGCGGCGAACGCGGGCTTTGTCTGGCCGACACCCGGCGCTGCGCTGCGGGAACTGAGCGAAAAGTCGGCGGCGATGGCGACGGATATTGACGCGCAAAACGCGGATACTATCATCGACGCGCTGGGTGATATCCTGTTTGCGGCGGTGAATGCGGCGCGGATGACGAATGTGGATCCGGAAGCGGCGCTGCACCGATGCTGCGAAAAATTCCTGACGCGGTTTGAACACGCGGAAAACGAAGCCTGCGCACAGGGGAAGCAGCTTTTTGCCATGACGGAGGAAGAACCGAAAATCCTGTAATGATGCGCCTGTTTGCGGGAAAATGCGCCGTAAACGGACCAAATCAAGAAAATCACTTGATTTCCCTTGACAAACAGTGTGTTTTTTGATAGTCTTTCTAAGCGTCCATTGTGACTAACTGCGGCTTTGCGCCGTACAGATTTATAGGAGGAATTAAACTTATGAACAAAGCAGAACTGATTGCTGCTGTTGCAGAGAAGGCCGGTCTGTCCAAGAAGGACTGCGAGAAGGCCATTAACGCTACTTTTGAGACGATTACCGCTTCCATGGAAGCCGGCGAGAAGGTCCAGCTGGTTGGGTTCGGCGCTTTTGAAGTGAAAGAGCGCGGCGCTCGCATCGGCCGCAACCCCAAGACCAAGGAAGAGATCCAGATCGCAGCTTCCCGCGTGCCCGCATTCAAGGCCGGCAAGGCTCTGAAGGACGCTATCGCAAAGTAAGCAAAACGATTTTTAAAATAGCCGCTGCTTTCAGCGGCTATTTTTTAATATTCGGAAAGGAAAGGGCTGCTCTATGCGTATTGACAAATATCTGAAAGTGTCGCGTTTGATCAAGCGCCGCACCGTGGCAAACGAGGCCTGCGACGGCGAGCGTATCAGCGTAAACGGCAGACAGGTGAAAGCGAGTTATCAGGTTAAGCTGGGCGATGTGATCGAGATTGCCTACGGACAGCGCACGCTGAAAGTGGAAGTGACCGAGATCACCGAAACCGCGACGAAAGACAGCGCTGCCGCCATGTACCGTGAGATCGTGTGAGGTCGCGCATCTGCAGAAATAAAAAAACCGTCCCCGAAAATGGAGCAAACTCCGCGGGGACGGTTAATTTTTTTATTCGGTTTTTCAGAAGAACTTCTTCAGACGGGGATCTGCTGCGTCGGGATCGGCGGTGGCGGTGATAGTGAACTTGACGTTCTGACGGGAACTGACTTCGTCCAGCCACTCAAGCAGAGCGGAAACAGCGTCTTCAGAGGTGTCATCCAGAAGCTTGTAGAAATTATCAATGAAAACGTGGGTAACATCGTAGTTGCCCGCGAGAAGTCCGGATACAAAACCGCGGAAAAGCGTGTTGGTGTTGATGCCGTATTCGCCGGCATGAACAAGACGAGCGGTGTAAGGGATGTTGTAGGTCAGGTTTTTGTCACGCTCGATGCAGATGACGTCACCATGCTCCTCTTCCGTAGCTTTTTTTACAAGATCAACAAGAGCCTTAGTTTTGCCGGAGCCCTTGAGACCCATGATAAGTTTGACCATGATGATCAACTCCTTTCATCTTCGTAAATACATAATAGCATTAAAATCGAAATCCTGCAATGCTAAAAAAGCAAAATTTGTGTAAACATTGGCAAGCGCGCCGAAACTGCCGTGTCAGTCCTCCTGCTTGAGCATGCGGAACATGTTTTGCTTATAGGCTTCCACGCCGGGCTGATCGAAGGGATTCACGCCGCTCATATACGCGGAGATGGCGCAGGCCATCTCGAAGAACGTGACGAGCGAGGCAAAGCCGGCCTCGTCGCGGCGGGGAACGCTGATGCCGATGTTTGGCACGCCGCCTGCGATGTGCGCAGCCTTCACGGCGTCGCGCGCAATGCGCTCAATGTCGGCAAAGTCGCGTCCGGCGAGATAGTTCAAACCGTCCGGATCGCCCATTTCGAAGGGAACCTTAAACGGCGTCATTGCCTGCTCAAAGCTGACAACGGTTTCCATGAGGGTGCGCGGGCCATCCTGCACATACTGACCCATGGAGTGGAGGTCGGCGTTGTATTCCACGCTGGCAGGGAAGATGCCGATGCCGTTTTTTCCTTCGCTCTCGCCGTAAAGCTGCTTCCACCATTCCGCCATGAAGCGGAAGGAGGGATCGTAGCAGGCGAGAATTTCGATGGTTTTTCCGTTGCGGTAAAGGTGCTGACGCGCGGCGGCATACTGCCATGCGGGGTTTTCGGGGGAGCGGAGATCAAGATCCATCAGATCGTGAATCGCGCAGTCCACCACGGCCTCGATATCGATGCCGGCAACCGCCATCGGCAGCAGGCCCACCGCAGAGAGCACGCTGAAGCGTCCGCCGACGTCACCGGGAACGATGAAGCGGTCGTAGCCTTCGGCTTCCGCGATGTCGTGGAGGATGCCGCGGTGTTCGTCCGTGGTTACATAGATGCGCTTTTTCGCGCCGTTGCGGCCGTATTTGCGCTCAAGCAGCGCGCGGGCAACGCGGAAACCGAGCGCGGGCTCAAGCGTTCCGCCGGACTTGGAGATGACGTTGACGCAGAAATCCTTGTCGCCGAGCAGGGCAATCAGCTCGTTTACGGCGTCGGGATTGAGCGTGTTGCCCATAAAATATACCTGAGGATCGTTGGTGATCTGATTGTGGCTGGGTGTTTGCAAAAGCTCAATGGCGGCTCTGGCGCCGAGATAGCTGCCGCCGATGCCGACCACAAGAAGCACCTGCGCCTGGCGACGGATGCGCTGCGCTGCGGAAACGATGGACTTCAGCTCGCTTTTCGCCACGCGTCCGGGAAGATCGAGCCAGCCGGTGAAGTCGCTGCCGGCACCGCTGCGCCCGGCAAGAATGCGGTGCGCTTCTGCAGTTGCGGCAAAATCCGGGCCTGCTGCGTCGAAAAAGGGCTGTGCGCCCAGCAAATCAACCTTGACCATGATGAAGCTCCTTTTGTAGCTGCTGCCGCGGTTTTTCACGGCGCAGAAATGTATGAAACATTCTAACAAATTTTTCCGGAATTTACAATATGTTTTACATTAAATATATTCTTTATTATCCCGGACTGCATGGAGTGTTAAACCAGTGAAGCTGCCAGCCGCCAGACACGCTGCCATAATGTGAGCCGCGGCACCTCGCAGCCGGCGAGCAGCGGCACCGTTTGCAGCAGATGATCCCCGGAATACATCGACAGCGTGCCAAGCTGCTGGCCCTGTGCCACGGGCGCGGCAACGCGGTCAGGCAGCGACACCTCGTATTCCAGCGAGGCTGCACCGCCTTTTTCCACCAGCACGCAGCTGCCCTCCGGCAGCACGGGTTGTACGGTTTCCTCCGCGCCGAGCGTGACGTAAACGGGCGGCAGCGCGCCAACGCCGGTGGGGGATACGAGCGTCCAGGTGGCGAAGCCGTGGCTCAAAAGTGTCTTGGCGCTTTCAAAGCGGTCGGCGCTGGTGGGGGCGTGGAGCACCACGGCGATATATTCCACGCCGTCGCGCTCGGCGGTGGCGGCAAGGCAATACATCGCCTCGGTGGTGAAGCCGGTTTTCAGTCCGGTGGCACCGGGGTAGTGGTAAATCAGCTTGTTGGTGTTGGAAAGGCCGAACTCACCGCCGCGGATGCTGTCCATCCAGATGGTGGTGTATTCTTTGATAAAGTCGTACGAGATCAGTTCGCGGCTGATTACGGCGAGGTCGTGCGCGCAGCTGTAATGTTCGGGACTGTCGGTTAGGCCGCTGCAGGAAACGAAGTGGGTGTCGGTCAGGCCGAGTTCCTCCGCGCGGCGGTTCATGCGCGCAACAAAGGCTTCTTCGCTGCCGGCCATGTGCTCAGCAAGCGCCAAGCAGCAGTCGTTTGCCGAAACCACGGTGACGCACTTGAGCATTTCGCCGACGCTCATGGTTTCGCCCTCTTCCAGCCATATCTGGCTACCGCCCATGCCGGCTGCGCGCGCCGAGGCGGTTATGGTTTCGTCCGTGCGCAGGCTGCCGTCGGCGATGGCCTCTGCCACAAGCAGCATGGTCATCACTTTTGTCACTGAGGCCGGCTGCAGGCGGTCGTAGGCGTTTTTTTCATACAAAACGTTTCCGGTTGTTTTCTCCATCAGCACGGCAGACGGCGCGCTCACGGGAATATCGTCGCCGCTCAGCGGCGCGGCTGCATATGCAGGTGTGCTCAGGAGCAGCAGCGCCAGCAACAGCAGAACAGTCTTTTTCATGCTTGTTCCCTCCGTAGATACAATTAATGTGGACTCGCTATCCATGCTTATGCATCCCGTGGGCGGATTATTCGCTATGAAAAATTGACATAAAAATGATAATAACGCGAACGCATAATGAATAATTTCGGATGTAAAAGTGAAAAAGCGCGGAAAGGCAAATGCGAAAAATTACCGCACAGCAAGGTTTTTAACAATTCCCACAGGTTTTTCAACATCGCAAACACTAAAAAAGGTGTGTGCAATATGCAAAAGCAGTTTACATAAAATTATTCAACGGGCTGCGGGGCGAAAAGCGGCAAAAATTCAACATTATGCAAAAGTGGGGGAAGCCTCGAGAACCGGTGCGCTTCGATATCTGCGCAGGTGGGGGGAAAAGCGAAAAATGCCTGCGGCATAAGGGATGAAGTGGAGAAAAGGGTAAATTCCGGCGGCGGGACGAAGGGCGCCTCCGCACTTTTGCATACGATCAGGTTCCCGGCGGAACAATACGATGCCGACCGGGGCAACGGCTGCGCGTGCGGAGGAAAAATTCACTGTGAATGCACTTTTGTGGTTGACGGAGTGGTGGACGGAGAGTAAACTGAAAGCACCGAATTTGAAAGAACAGGAGATTGCAATGAAGCGTTTCAGATGGGACAAGCAGTATCTTTACTGGGGCATAACGGCGTTTTTGGTGATCGCGGCATCCATTTTGTTTTTTATGCTGATCAATCACCTCGGCTGGCTGCGCACCACGCTGCACACGCTTGGCGGCATTCTCAGTCCGTTTATCTGGGGCCTTGTGATTGCCTATCTTCTGTATCCGCTTGTGCGCATTTATCAGGAACATGTTTTCAAGCCGATCGGCAGTTTGATTTACAAAAAGAGTCCGAAGGCAGAGAAGGCTGTTCCGAAGTTTTCCCGCGGCTGCGCGGTGTTTTTTGCGATTATCTCGATGCTGGTGGTGCTTGCCGGCATGATTTCCATGGTGGCGCCGCAGCTTTACGGCAGCGTGGAAACGCTGATTGTGAACAGTTCGGACTATGTTGCAAGGGCGGATGAACTGATTACCAGACTGCTCAAGGACTATCCGGAGCTTGATGCTGCCATCAGCGGCATGTTCGGCGATATTTCAAACGGCCTTGTAGGCTGGGCAACCAACAATCTCCTGCCCGAAATCAAAAACATTGTCACCGACCTTACCAGCAGCGTGTATTCCATTGCCAAGGGGGTTTACAATGTCCTCATCGGCATGATCGTTTCCGTCTATGTGCTCTACAGCCGCGAGCAGTTCGGCGCGCGCGGCAAAAAGGTGCTGTATGCCGTGTTTTCGATGGAGGCGGCGGAAAAGATTCTCGACGGTATCCATTTTGTCAACAAGGTTTTTATCGGCTTCCTTTCCGGCAAAATTCTCGACAGCCTGATTATCGGCGTGATCTGCTATGCCGGCTGCCTGCTTATGCGTATGCCTTATGCCGTGCTGTGCGGATTCATTATCGGCGTTACCAACATCATCCCGTTTTTCGGTCCGATTTTCGGTGCCATCCCCACCACCTTCATCATCCTGATGGAAGATCCCATCAAGGCGTTGGTGTTTCTTGTGTTTGTTCTGCTGCTTCAGCAGTTTGACGGAAACTTCCTCGGCCCGAAAATCCTTGGAAACAGTGTTGGCATCGGCGGATTCTGGGTGCTGTTTTCCATCATCGTGGGTTCCGGTATGTTTGGCTTCCTCGGAATGCTGCTGGGCGTTCCCGTGTTTGTTGTGCTCTACACACTCTTTGGCGATCTCGTCACCAAAAAGCTGGTGCGCAGCGGATTGCCGGATGCAACCGCCGCATATGTGGATCTGGACCATTTTGACCCGCGAACGGGCGAGGCCGTGAAAATCGGCGAATCGGCAAAGCGGAATCAGGACCTGCGCGGCAGGAAGCGCATTGTGAAAAAGAAAAACAAAAAAACGGAGGAAACGGCAAAGGCCGCTTCCCCCGATGAGAAAACGAAACAGACTCCGGACGCGGCGGACAGCGACGCGGACACGGAAGAAAAAACAGAATAACCGATGAGGAAACCGTTCGCTCAGCGGTGACGCAGTGTTTCACGCGCAGCGCGCAGGCAGTCGCAGAATGTGTCAACTTCCGTCTGCGTTGTAAAGCGCGAGAAACTGACGCGCAGCGCTCCGTCGATCACATCGCTGCCAAGCCCCATTTCCTCAAGCACATAGCTCCGCCCGCCCTTTTTGCAGGCGGAGCTTTTTGATACGAAAATGTCCTCAGCCTCCAGATAATTCATCAGCACCTCGCTGCGCCAGCCGGGGAGGGAAATGCTGAGAATCTGCGGCGCCCCGCCGCCGAGAACGCGCAGGTTCCCGTTTTCGGCTGTGAGCCGGGCGACCGCGTGAGCGCGCAGCGCCGCCATGCGTGCCGAGGCGGCGGGAAAATCCGCTTCTGCGGCGGTGCATGCAGCGCCGAATGCCGCAATCAACGGGAGCGACTCTGTGCCGGCGCGGCGGTTTTGTTCCTGCCCGCCGCCCATGATGTAGGGCGGAAGATTCAGCCCCTTACGGATAAACAGTGCGCCGATGCCTTTCGGGGCGTGGATTTTGTGTCCGGAAACGGAGATCATGTCCGCGCCGAGGGATTTGGCGGAAAACGGAATTTTCATAAAAGCCTGCACCGCGTCCGTATGGATGAGCGTGTGCGGGTTTTGTGCTTTCACCGCGCCGGCGATGCCGGCAATGTCCGTGATTGCGCCGGACTCGTTGTTGACGAGCATCAGCGTGACAAGGCAGGTGTCCGGCCGCAGGGCGTCCAGAACGGACTGTATGGAAACAGCGCCGTCCGGCTGCGGCTTCAGACGCGTGATTTCATAGCCCTGCGCTTCCAGATAAGCAAGGCTTTTCAGCACGGCAGAGTGCTCCGCGGCGGAGCTGATGATGTGCTTGCCGCGGCGGAAATTATACTCCGCGCCGCGAATGATGGCCCAGTTGTCCGCCTCGCTGCCGCAGGAGGTGAAATAAAGCTCGGCGGCAGTGCAGCCGAGTGCTGCGGCAACCGCCGCGCGGGAGGAATCCAGCAGCTTTTTTGCTTCTCGCCCCAGCCGATGGGTGGAACTGGGGTTGCCGTAAGCCACGGTCATGGCGTGCAGCGCAGCTTCCGCCGCTTCCGGACAGACGCAGGTGGTTGCGGCATTGTCTAAATAGATTGACATATCGGTTCCTTCTGATAAAATATATTTTTACCCAAAGATTTTACAACACATTCCGTTGAAAGACAAGGATATTTCCATGAAGTATGTGATCACAACCCTCGGCTGCAAGGTGAACCAGTTTGAAACGCAGGCAATGGAGCGGCTTTTGCAGTCGCACGGTCATGTGCCCGCCGCAAAAGGCGAGGCGGACGCGGTGATCGTCAATTCCTGCGCCGTCACTGCGGAGAGCGGCAGAAAATCCCGGCAGGCGCTGCGCCGCCTGCTGCATGACAATCCCGGGGCGGTTGCGGCGGTTTGCGGCTGCTTTTCCCAGATCGAGCCGGATGCTGCGGCGGAACTGGGCGCGGCGGTGGTGTTCGGCAGCGGCGAGCGCGTAAAGTTTGTGGAGGCGGTGGAAGCTGCGGTTGCGCAGCGCACGACCGCGCGCTGCGTGGACGATCCGTTCAAGCGCCGGGAGATGGAGTTTCTCTCTGCGGGCGCGCTGGAAGGCCGCACCCGCGCGTATATGAAAATTGAGGACGGCTGCGACAATTTCTGCACCTATTGCGTGATTCCCTATGCACGCGGCCGGGTGCGCAGTATGCCGGTGGAAACCGCTGCGGCGGAGGCTGCACGGCTGGAGCGCGAAGGATTTCGCGAGATCATCGTGACGGGTATTGAGATTTCCTCCTACGGCAAGGACCTGCGCTGCGGCGTCGGGCTGGGCGATGTGATATGCGCTATCGCCACGGCCGCGCCGAACACCCGCATCCGGCTCGGCAGCATTGAACCTACCGTGATCACGGAGGAATTTTGCAGAAAAATTGCGGAATGCGGCAACGTGTGCCGGCATTTTCATCTTTCGCTGCAAAGCGGCAGCGACAAAACCCTTGCCGCGATGCACCGCAAATACGATTCCGCGCGCTTTCTCCGGAGCGCGGAGCTGCTGCGTGAATATTTCCCCGGCTGCGCCCTGACTGCGGATCTGATCGCGGGATTTCCGGGCGAAACGGAGGAAGACCACGCCGCCGCGCTGGAATTTGTCCGCAGGATCGGCTTTGCGGAGATGCATGTGTTCCCTTATTCCGTGCGCCCCGGAACGAAGGCTGCAGCAATGCCGCAGCAGGTGATCCGCGCGGTGAAAGAGCGCCGCGCCGCTGAGGTGCAGGCTGCGGCGGAGCTGATGCAGACGGCATATCTCGACGCACAGATCGGAAAAACGCTGCCGGTTTTGTTCGAAACCGCGCAGGGGGATATGTGGCAGGGCCACAGCGACAACTACTGCGAAGTGCTCGCAGCAGGCGACGGGCTGCACGGAATTATCAAAAATGTCCAAATTATCCGCAGAGAAGGCAAAAAAATAGTCGGAAATATTGTTTGATATTTCACAAAGCATGTAGTAGAATGTTGAGTATCGTTTTACATCATAAAACGAAGTAATGAAAAAACATATGGAGGTTGGTCGCAATGTCTAGAGAGACGACATACAATTTTGCAGCAGGTCCGTCCGCGCTGCCGACAGAAGTTCTTCAGATCGCAGCGTCTGAGCTGCTGGATTATCGATCCAGTGGACTGTCTGTGATGGAGATGAGCCACCGATCTTCACTTTACCAGTCCATTTTTGACGAAACCAAGGCGGACCTGAAGGAACTGCTCGGCGTGCCCGACACGCATGAGATCCTGTTTCTGCAGGGCGGTGCATCCACGCAGTTTTCCATGATCCCCCTGAACCTGATGGGCGAGGGCGATTCGGCGGACTATGCCGTGACCGGAAACTTTGCAAAGATTGCGACGAAGGAAGCCGCCAAGTACGGCACCGTGAATATCGCCGCCGACACCACGGACTGCAATCACACCCGCATCCCCACGCAGGCTGAGCTGAAACTCAACCCCAACGCAAAGTACTTTTATTACTGCGCAAACAACACCATCTACGGCACCGAGTGGCACTATGTTCCCGAAGTGTCCGTTCCGCTGGTGACCGATATGTCCTCCGACATCCTCACCCAGAAGCTGGATGTCAGCAAGTTCGGCATCATC
>SVMK01000047.1 GCA_015067465.1 Oscillospiraceae bacterium | reverse complement strand
CTGTCCACCATCCTGGGCTGGTCTCTGTACGGTACCCGCTGCTTTGAGTATCTGTTTGGCACCAAGGCAAGCGTCATCTACAAGGTCATCTTCGTTATTGTGATTGTCATCGGTGCAACCCTGAGCCTGAACGACGTTTGGAACATCGCCGACGCACTCAACGGCTTCATGGCAATCCCCAACCTGATCGCCCTGCTCGCGCTGTCTCCCGTTGTCATCAAGCTGACGAAGGAATATTTCAGCGACCTCAAGGCAGGCAAACTGGAAGACTGACACGAACTTACAGCATAATTGACAAAAACGCCGGCATTGACAAAATGCCGGCGTTTTTTTGGTATTGTGCGAACGGGAAAAATCTGCTAAAATAAAATCTGCATAATCTCTGAAAAGGAATTCTGATCCATGGATGAACTGAAAACTATTTTTGCGAGCAACCTGATCGAGCTGCGTACAAACGCCGGCATGACCCAGGCTGAGCTTGCGGAAAAGCTTCATTACACCGATAAGGCCGTTTCCAAATGGGAGAGAGCGGAGTCTTTGCCCGATGTTTATGTCCTCAAGCAGATCAGCCAGATTTTCAACGTTACGGTGGATGCACTGCTGAACCTGCACAATCAGTGGACGCCGCCGCAAAACATCGGCACAGAAAAGGAAACTTACAGTAGAATGTTCATTGTGCTCAGCGCAATCTCCCTGATCTGGACTCTCTGCGTAGTAGAGTTTGTGATTGTTTGGATTTTGCTTGAGCAGCTGCAATGGATTGTGTTTGCCGTTGCGGTTCCGCTGTCGCTGATTGTTTTGCTGGTGTTTAATTCCTGCTGGTATAAGGGCAAGCACAATATGTATATTGTGGGCGCATTGGTGCTAAGCCTTGTGTTATTGATATATTTGCTGCTGCTTAAATACAATTTCTGGCAGATGTTCCTGGTTTTGATTCCGGCGGAACTTTTGGTTTACCTGGCCTTCCACATCTACCGCCCGCGCCGCCCGCGCGCCGCAAAAACCGGGTCTACTGCGGGTAGAGAAGAAAAACAAAGCGGTAGAGAGAAAAAGAAAAAGGGTAGCTTGTAATATTGAATTTAAAACGTTAAACTTGTCACAGCAAAAAACCTTAATGAAAGGGAGAATTTGTTGTGGCAAGTTTTATTTTGAGTTCCAGCTCCACCGCTGACATCAGCAAGGAGCATTTTGAAGCACGCGATATCCGCTATGTTTGCTTTCATTACCGTCTAAACGGAACGGAATATGCCGACGATCTGGGACAGTCCATGTCTCTGGTGGACTTTTACCGCGCAATGACCGAGGGGGCGGACACCGAAACCTCGCAGGTCAACATTCAGGAATATCTGGAGTTTTTCGAGCCGTTTCTGCAGGAAGGCAAGGACATTTTGCATGTTGAGCTTTCTTCCGGCATCTCCGGCAGCAGCGCCTCGGCGCTGAACGCGGCACGCATTGCGCGCGAGCGTTATCCTGAGCGCAAGATTTACGTTGTGGACTCTCTGGCAGCCTCTGCCGGTCTGGGTATGCTGATGGACAAACTCGCCGATCTGCGTGACGGCGGCATGGGCATTGATCAGCTGTACGGTTGGGCGGAAGCCAATAAGCTGCGTCTGCACCACTGGTTCTTCTCCACCGACCTGACGTTCTTCGTCAAGGGCGGCCGCGTTTCCAAAACTGCCGGCGTGTTCGGCGGTATGCTCGGCATCTGCCCGCTGCTGGATGTTGACGTGCAGGGCCGTCTGATTCCCCGCTTCAAGATCCGCGGCAAGAACAAGGTGATCCAGCAGATCGTGAAGATGATGGAGCAGCACGCCGACGACGGATTCGACTACAGCGAAAAGTGCTATCTGAGCCACTCCGCCTGCATTGAAGACGCCAAGGCGGTTGCGGAACTGGTTGAGGCACGCTTCCCGAAGATGCAGGGCAAGGTTGAGATCAACGATATCGGCACCACCATCGGCAGCCACACCGGCCCCGGCACCGTTGCGCTCTTCTTCTGGGGCGCAATGCGCGAGTGATTCAAGAGTAATACATATTATAAAGCAGCACCGCAGACGTTTTTTTGGAATGAAACGGCTGCGGTGCTGTTTGTTTATCAAATATTCGGTATGCCGATGCGGTCAGAGGTTGCCGGTGGCAAACATCAGTGCGGTCAGAGCGGTCAGGGGTGCGGTTTCGCAGCGCAGGATGCGCGGACCCATGGCGCAGATACGGAATCCGATTTTGCGGGCAAGCTCTGCCTCAAAAGGCTCAAAGCCGCCTTCGGGACCGGTAAGGATGGCTGCGGTGCGAATGCTGCCGGCTTCGGCAATGGCGTCTTTCAGTTCAACGCGGTCGCCGGTTTCGTACATAAACAGGGGAAGTTCGGTTTTATTTGCAATATCGAGCGCCTCGGCAAAGCTGCCAACGGCGGAAACGGCGGGAATGATGCCGCGGCCGGACTGCTTTGCGGCTTCTTCCGCGATGCGCTGCCAGCGCTGAACTTTTTTCTCCAGTCCCTTGGCGTCCGGTTTTGCAACGCAGCGCTGCGAGAGAAAAAACACGATCTCGCTTGCGCCGGATTCCGTGCATTTTTGCACGATATAGTCGCTGCGCTCGCCCTGCTTGGGCAAGCCCGCGAGAATGGTGCAGCGGACAGAGGGCTCTGCGGGACAGGGAACGGACTCCACCACCTCGGCTTCGACTTCGCCGTGGCTGATTTTTGTGATGGTGCAGTGGTGGTCGGTTTTGTCGCCGTCGCACACGATGATGCGATCACCGATTTTCAGACGCAGCACTTTTGCATGCTCCGCATCCGCGCCGGTGATGAGCAGCGTTCCGCCGGCAATGTTGCTGCCAACCATAAAAAATCTGGGCATATCTGTTCCTCCGTGTTGTTCGCTTTGCATCTGCAATTATGACATAATTCCGCGCATATTGCAAGACGCACGCCGCACGCCGCGCCTGCATAAGCTGATAGGGTGAGGGGGGGATGCGGAAATGGACGATGAAGTGCGCACCGCGCTCGATGGCTTTGAAGCGCTGTGGAAGCGGGTTCGTGACGATCCCGGGGCAGCACGGCTGCCGACGAACAAAGACGCTGCGCCGTTGCAAATGCAGGATGAGACCGAAACTTTGCGCCGGATGATTGTCCGTGAGCGCACGGGGCAGGCGCACTATGCGCTTGCGGCACGGCTCACGGGCGGACACAGCGCGCAAACACTGCTGTCGCTTTCCGCGGATTGCCGCCGCTGCGGCAAGGCGCTGCAGACGGAATTTTTCCTGCGCACCGGCGACAGCTGTGCCGAAGCGCCGGAACCGATGCCGACGGACAATCTGCCGGGCTGTTTGCGCCGGGCATATTTGCGGGAAACGCAAAATCAGAGCGACTATCTGCGCGCTGCGGCCGAATGGCCGGCGCTCTCGGCACTGTTTGGCGAACTGGCGGGGCGCAGCGAGCGACGCCGCGGCAGTGTTACGGAACTGGTGAGGCTGCTGCTGGAATAAGGGGAAAAATTTTGCAAAAAAATCCCAGGCAATTCGAACGAACTGCCTGGGGAATTTTTTTGAGTTGGACAGTTGAGCTGTAAAATTACTTGAGCTCGACCTTTGCGCCGACAGCTTCGAGCTTGGCCTTGATGTCCTCTGCCTCTTCCTTGGAGACAGCTTCCTTGATCTTGGCAGGAATTGCCTCGACCATTGCCTTGGCCTCGGCCAGGCCCAGACCGGTAACACCGCGGACTTCCTTGATGACCTTGATCTTCTCTGCGCCGAAATCGGTCATGACGACGTCGAACTCGGTCTTCTCTTCAACAGCAGCAGCGGCTGCGGGAGCAGCAGCAACAGCAGCGGCAGCGGCGGAAACGCCAAATGCCTCTTCCAGAGCATGAACCAGCTCGGACAGCTCGAGAACGCTCAGAGCCTTAACTTCTTCGATCATAGCAGTAACTTTTTCGCTTGCCATTTTAATTTTCCTCCTAAAATTTGTTGGTGCGTGCAGCCCGGATTATTCGGCTGCAGCTTCGGTTGCGGGCGCGCCGCCGTTCTTTTCCACGATCTGGTTCAGGACGACTGCCAGGCTGGTGATAGGTGCGAGCAGGGTGCCGAAGACCTGAGAATAGAGCGCATCCTTGGAAGGAAGTGCGGAAATCTCTGCGATCTCGTTCTGGCTCAGAACCTTACCATCCATGAAAGCTGCCTTGATGGTAAAGACGTCACCCAGCTTCTTGGAGAAGTCGTTGACGATGCGGAAAGGAGCGATGGGGTCGCCGGTGCTGGTTGCGAGAGAGGTCGTTCCGTTGAGGATGGGATCCAGTTCGGCCAGACCGCAATCGTTGATAGCAAAACGAGCCAGAGTGTTCTTGATGACGGAATACTCAATATCATTCTTGCGGAGCTCGCTGCGCAGTTCGGTGTCCTGGGCAACATTGATGCCCTTGTAGTCCACGAAAACGCCGGAGCTTGCAGTCTTGATACGCTCGGACAGTGCTGCCACGATCGCCTGTTTCTCGCTGAGAACTTTTGCGTTCGGCATGTTTTCACCTCCGTGTGATATCCGCGCCCAAAAAAGAAAATCCCTATGTCCGCAAAGACATAAGGAAAGAAAGCAATCAAAGATATTGATGCTGTTCCTCGGCAGGACTTACGGCACAAGGCCACCTGCTGTCTTTGGAGCGCTCAAATATCATATCAGCCGGAGGTTCGTTTGTCAAGCATATTTTTCATAAAACAGATTGAATTTGCTATTAATATATATTAGGTGTCCGTGCCTTTGTCCGGCACCGTACGCCGTTCATGTAGAATCACCCATGTCCCCGCATGGAAAAAGGATTGTTTTTATGCAATTCTTTCTGATTGCAAAAATCAAATTGATGCTGTATAATAAGCTGAATGGGTTTCGTTATATGATTGACGAAACGCCCCGGAGGTGCAAAAAACAATGGAAAAGAATCCGATTCTTATGAGCGCCCTGTCTCTTGACAGCGACATTCCTCTTTACACGCAGCTTGTCAGCATCGTGAAGCGCAACATCTCTGCCGGCACTCTTGCAACCGGTGACCTGCTTCCGAGCGAGGCGGAGCTGTGCAAAACCTTTGATATCTCCCGAAGCACTGTGCGCCAGGCAATCGGTGCGCTGGAAGCGGAGGGCCTTGTCGTTCGCAAACAGGGCAGAGGAACGTTTGTTGCCGAGCCGAAAGTGCGCCGCCGTACAGAAAACGTCTATTCCTTCACGAGTGAAATCAGCTCCATGGGCCTGCAGCCTTCCTCCACGCTGATTGAGTTTGCCGTGATTACCCCGACACCCGATATCATCAAGGTGCTGGAACTGAGCGGAGAGGAAAGCAAGGTTTACCGCTTTACCCGTATCCGCCATGTCAACGGCGAACCCCTGATCCTTGAAACCAGCTTTTACCCGCAGTATATATATCCCAAGCTGACCCGTGAACTGCTGCAGACGCACAGCTTCTACAGCCTGCTTTACGAAGTTGGCATTGTGCCCGCCAACGCGATCGACTCTTACGAGGCTGTTCCCATGAACCGCAAAGAGAGCGAACTGCTCAACTGCAAGCCGGGCAGCTGCGGCTTTTTCGTGCAGCGCCGCACCTTTACCGAAAACGGCATGTGCTATGAGTTTACCCAGAGCCTGATGCGCGCAGACCGCATGAAGCTCGACGTTTATCTGCATAAAGACGGCGTTTCCTTCACCCGCAGCGTGGACAAGAAGGAAGAATAAGTCCGTTCAACCCACGACAAAAAGCCGCTGATAAGCGGCTTTTTGTATTTGATACACCCCATTAAGGAAGAAATGCGGCATTTTTTGATGCATTTTTTAAACTTTTTCCAGAGAAATTTCCAAAAGCTGTTTACAAATCGAAATTATTGTAGCATAATAGGAACGTACCAAATGTATGGTACATTAAAAACGTTTATTATTTATTTATATTACGGAGGTAATAGACCATGGGTAAAATCAAAGTTGGCATTAACGGCTTCGGCAGAATCGGACGCATGATCATGCGCTGCAGCCTGGATCACCCCGATGTGGAGATCGTCGGCATCAACGATCTGTGCACTCCCGATTATCTGGCATACATGTTCCGCTATGACACCATGCACGGCAAGTTCAACGGCACTGTTGACTATGACGACAGCCACATCATCATCAACGGCAAGGCCATTCCCTGCTTCTGCGAGAAGGACGCCATCAACCTGCCCTGGGGCGAAGTTGGCGCTGAGTATATCTGCGAGTCCACCGGCCTGAACCTCACCAAGGAAAAGGCACAGCCCCATATCGACGCCGGCGCAAAGCACGTCATCATGGGCGCTCCCTCCAAGGATGACACCCCGATGTTCGTCTGCGGCGTCAACCTGGATAAGTACACCAGCGACATGACCTTCGTTTCCAACGCATCCTGCACCACCAACTGCCTGGCTCCCATCGCCAAGGTTCTCAACGAGAACTTCGGCATCAAGGAAGGCCTGATGACCACCGTGCACTCTGTCACCCCGACCCAGAGAATTCTGGACGGCGTTTCCCTGAAGGACTGGCGCGGCGGCCGCGCAGCTTGCGGCAACATCATCCCCTCCTCCACCGGCGCTGCCAAGGCTGTCGGCAAGGTTATCCCCGCCCTCAACGGCAAGCTCACCGGTATGAGCATGCGCGTTCCCACCCTGGACGTTTCCGTCGTTGACCTGACCGCAGTTCTGGAGAAGCCCGCCAGCTACGAAGAGATCTGCAAGGCCATGAAGGAAGCCAGCGAAGGCGCTCTGAAGGGCGTTCTCGGCTACACCGACGAAGCTGTTGTTTCCAGCGACTTCCTGAGCGACACCCGCACTTCCATCTTCGACGCTGCCGCCGGCATCGCTCTGAACGATCACTTCGTCAAGGTCGTTTCCTGGTATGACAACGAGTACGGCTACAGCGACAAGATGCTCTGCCTGGTTGAGCATATGTACTCTGTTGACCACAAGTAAAAAAATCGCCGTAAGGCATAAACGGATCAACGCCGTGCGTCTTTTTGACGCACGGCGTTTTCGCATATAATAAACGATGCCCGGTCAGATACAACCGGGCATCGTGCATGGTTTCGGTAATTACTTATTGAAGAATTCTGCGCTGCAGCGTGCGATTTCGTCGTCGATGATGACGTCGGAGGAGGGGTGGATGCAGCCTGCACCGCCGTAGGTGATGCAGGGGATGAAACTGCCGTTGACGGCAAAGTTTTCGCAGATGTAGCGAACGTGGCTGCGGATCTCTTCCTCGGTGGAATCGTCGCGGTCAACAACAGCTGCGTCGATACCGCCCATGAGAGCCATGCGGCCGTTGAGCTGCTTCTGGAGCTTGAGAATGTCGTTCTGGGGGAGAACGCCCTGCCAGATGTCGATGTGCAGGTCAACCATATCTTCCACGATGTCCTCGCAGAAGGAGTCGGCGTGGTGCATGATGATGACGTTGTTGTCGTGCAGATAATCATAGCTCTTCTTGTATGCGGGCTTGATCATCTCGCGCCATGCATCCGGAGGAATGAACAGGCTCTGCTTGCTGCCCCAGTCATCGTGGGTGAGCATCACGTCGGGGTGAACGTTGTCAACCATCAGCTTGAAGCCGTTGTAGCGGTATTCGCCGATGGCGGCGCAGAGCTCTTCCATAGCTTCCGGCTCGAGCAGGAAGTTGCACAGCGTGTCTTCAAAGCCCATGAGGAAGTGCAGACGCTCGAAAACGCCGGTGGGAGCAAACATCATCAGGAAATCCTCATCGCGGTTCACTGCCATTGCGCGCTCGATATAGGGACCCCAGAGCTCTTCGGCGGAAGCGCCGGCGATCAGGTCGGGGATTTTGACAACTTCGCGCCAGGTGGTAACATCGTCGAGCACCTTGACGGTGACATCGGGAACTGCGCCGGGCTCGCCTTCGGGCCAGACAATGCGGGTGCCCCAACGGTCATACTTGGGTTCCATGCCGGGGAAACGCTGACCGCGGACATAGAAGTTGACGGGATCGCCGGGAACCATGACGGTGCCTTCAAACTGCTTGACAAAGCGATCGGGCTTGCCGCCGCGGATGGTCTCCAGGAAATTTTCTCTCTTGTTGAGCATAATAAAATTTTTTCTCCTTTCATTTTTGCGCCGGATAAAAATGCGACTGAGCAAAAAATGACACTAACCGCACTTTTTTCGGCAATTAGGGAGCAAACACCTAACCAAAATTATGCTATCATTATTTTTTTCAAATGTCACTACACATTAATCACAATTTTCGCTTTCGTTCATAGTTGAAAAAACATATTTATGTACTTTGCGCCATTATACACCCTGTGTTTCCGCTTGTGAAAATTTCAACGGTTATAACCTAAAGTTCAAAAGTCGGCCGGATGATAACTTATTTGCATTGCCGAGGAACGGGACTGTCCATTGACAGGGGGGAGGAGTTCTGCTATCCTTTAAATGTCAGCACGAAGGGCGCTGCATGCGGTTTTTCGTGCATGACGACGGAAAGAATACAAATTATTTTGATAAGGGAGAAACTTAAAATGATCGAAGCAATCAAAGAGACAGTCGTAAACGGCAAGCTGAAGAAGATCGAAGAAGCAGTTCAGGAAGCTCTGAACGGCGGCGCAACCGCACAGGAAGTTCTGGATTCCATGATGGGCGCTATGGACGAAGTCGGTGCCAAGTTCCAGAAGAACGAGATCTATGTCCCCGAGATGCTGGTTGCTGCTAAGACCATGCAGCGCGGTGTCGGCGTCCTGAAGCCCCTGCTGGGCGGCGGCGCTGTCGGCAAGAACGGCAAGTTCATCATCGGCACTGTCGCCGGTGACCTGCACGACATCGGCAAGAACCTGGTTGCTATGATGGTTGAAGCTGCCGGCTTCGAAGTCATCGACCTCGGCATTGATGTTCCCGCTGAGAAGTTCGTTGAGACCGTTAAGGCCAACCCCGACTGCAAGGTCGTTGGCGTTTCCGCTCTGCTGACCACCACCATGGAAGCTATGCGTGTTACCGTTAAGGCTCTGATCGACGCTGGTCTGAAGGATCAGGTCAAGATCATGGTCGGCGGCGCACCCATCACCCAGGCTTTCGCAGACGAGATCGGCGCAGACGCTTACACCACCGACGCTGCTTCCGCTGCTACCAAGGCTAAGGAGCTGGCTAACTAATCGTCATTTTTTGACAAAGCTTTTTACAGCGCGATCCCAATCGGGATCGCGCTGTTTCTTTTTTTGTTGAACCCGAGCGGATTTCCGCAATAAAAAAACCGTCCTCCGACCGAAGCGGAGGACGGCGCGTATGCTTCTTTTGCATCAGAGGCAGCATTCTGCCAGATGGGTGAAGATGCGGAGACTGGGGTTTTGCGAATCTCGCTTCCATGCCAGCACCAGACGCGCATTGGGAACGTCGGTGAGCGGGATGGCGCGGATGTTGGTGGAACTGCAGGCGCGGTTGGAAGCGTTGAACATGGAGATGCCGAAGCCAGACTCCGTCCAGAGCAGACGGGTGTGAATGTTTGTTGCCAGCTTCAGATTGGGCTCAATGCCGGCCTGATGGAAGCACGACTGCATGAAAGCGGCTTCCCCGGTGAGCTTCTGGCCTTCGTCGATGATGATGGTGTCCTGCGCAAAATCGGCCAGCGAGGCGTGGGTGCGGCCGGCCAGACGGTGGTCGGGCGGAACGATCATGCAAAACGGAACGCTGTCGAGCTGCAGCGTGTCCAGATCGGGACAGTCGGAGATGCCGAAGTCCATGGAGAATATGATATCCAGGCGGTTGCGGTTGAGTTCGTCAAGCAGATCGCGGCCCTCCATGCGCACGGGGGTAAACTCCACAAGCGGAAGGCTTTGCGCAAAGTAGTTGAACGTAACCTGCATCACTTCGTCGAGCTGCTGCTCTTCCAGCACGCCGATGTTCAGACGTCCCATCAGGCCGTTTTCCGTTTGGCGCACCAGCGTGATCACGCGGTCAAGCTCTTTGCGCAGGTCGGGCAGCTCGGAAGCGAGAAGCGTGCCTGCGGGCGTCAGCGAAACTGTGTGATGGTTGCGATTGAGCAGAGATACGCCCAGTTCGTTTTCCAGAGATACGATGCCGCGGCTCAGCGCGGGCTGACTGACATAAACTTCGTTGGCTGCTTCCGTAAAGCTCAGCGTTCTGGCAACGGCGGCAAAATATTCGAGTTGCTTGAAAGTCATCGAACCATCTCCTGTTGTAGAGTGTAATTCCTTTTTGTTATAATAACACACTTTCCGGAAAAGTAAATAATAATTTTTTTGCATTTCAATATATCTTTAAAGTATTTCCAACCAAAAAACATTTAGTGTAATATGCTGTTGTTCATAATGTACGCGCGATGCGTACACGCGCGTGCGAAGGCGAAAGCCGCGTGCGCGGCGGCGGAGCGGGCAGTGTTCGTTCCGGCGCGGAATTTCGGACGGGATTGTTGGGCTGCGGTGCTTTTTCAGGCGAAAAAAGCGGAAAACGCGCGAAAATATTTGCGGTTTTTCCGTCGAAAAGCGCAACTTGTTCTTGCACGCAGACCAATTTAATATTATAATAATCTTTAATCCGAAAAAACAAAATTTTTTGCAGTTATATTTTGAAAGGAGCACACCCCCCTATGATTATCATTGGCGAGAAGATTAACGGTTCCATTCCTTCCATGGCAAAGGCCATCGCAGCACGCGACGAAGCATGGATCAAGGACATCGCAAAGCAGGAAGCTGACGCAGGCGCTGACTACATCGACTGCTGCGCCAGCGTTGATGAAGGCGAAGTTGAAACCCTGAAGTGGATGATCGACCTGATTCAGAGCGTTACCGACACTCCCATCTCCGTTGACAGCCCCAATGCAAACGTCTGCGTCGAAGCAATGAAGTTCTGCAACAAGCCCGGCATGATCAACTCCGTTTCCGGCGAAGGCGACAAGATGGATGTCGTGTTCCCCGTGATCGCTGACACCAAGTGGGACGTTATGGCTCTGCTGTGCGACGACACCGGCATCCCCAAGACCGCTGCCGACCGCATCCGCGTTCTGGAAAACATCATGGCCAAGGCCAAGGAATACGGCATTGCCGAGAACCGCATCCACATCGATCCCCTCGTCGAGATGCTCTGCACCGCTGAGGACGGCATCGCAATGGTCGTCGAAGTTATGACCTACATCAAGAAGAACTATCCCAAGGTTCACATCTCCGGCGCTATCTCCAACATCTCCTTCAACCTGCCCTATCGCAAGATCGTTAACCTGGCATTCGCCGTTCTGGCAATGAACGCCGGTATGGACAGCGCTGTTATGGATCCCCTGAACCGCGACCTGCGCGGCGCGATCTACGCCACCGAGGCTCTGCTGGGCGAGGATGATTTCTGCATGGAATACATCAGCGCATTCCGCGAGGGCATCTTCGGACCGGTTCAGCAGTAATTATTATACCCGAAAATCGGACGAGTCATCTCTCGGCCTGCGCGGCGTTGACCGCGTAAGCGGAGTACATGACTTTGCAACAACACCCCTGCTGTGCTGCGGCGGCTTCGCGCCGCCGCGGTGCCGGGGGACATTCAGTGTTCTGCGCTGCTGCACGCGATCGTAAAATTTGCAGCAGGTTTGTAAAAAAGACCAAGCACACCAATTACTAAAAGACAGAGTAGGAAACAGTGCGTTAAGTGCCGGAGGATGGGAAGTTGCCTCCGAACGAAGGGGATTCGGTCTCCGCGGTACTGTTTTCGCATCCGCTGCCACCCAAGGTTGCTTATTCAAACTCCTTTCGTGGCACTGTCACGAAAGGAGTTTTTTCTATATTATGAAAATTAAAACAAGACAGCTTGCACTCGACGCCATGCTGGCGGCGATGTGCGCGGTGCTGGGCTATATCGCCCTGGATTTTCTGAGCATCAAGATCACCTTTGAAAGTCTGCCCATTCTGCTGGGCGCGCTGCTGTTCGGTCCGCTGGACGGTGCGCTGATCGGTCTGGTCGGCACGGGCGTTTATCAGCTGCTGCGCTACGGCGTCAGCGCAACCACGGTGCTGTGGATGGTGCCGTATATCCTGTGCGGCTTCCTTGCGGGATACTATGCAAAGAAGAAGGGCTTTTCCCTCGACGCGAAGCAGACGGTTTTTATCGTTGTTCTGACGGAACTGATTATTACGATTTTGAACACCGGCGTGATGTATCTCGACAGTAAGATCTATGCTTACTATTTCCCCGGCTTTATCACCGGCACCCTGGCGGTGCGCTTTGTTGTGTGTGTTGTCAAGGCGATCGTGTTCGGCCTTGTGCTGCCGATGCTGCTGCGCGGCGTCAGCAAAGTGGTTCGCCGCGAAAGCGCCTGAAAAAGACAAGGAGACAGCCATGACAGCGGAACAAGCCGTGCGCTATATTGAAGAATACACATGGAGCACAACCCGATTGGGGCTGGACCGCACGCGTGAGCTGCTCCATAAACTGGGCGACCCCCAGAAAAAGCTGAAGTTTATCCACGTCGCCGGCAGCAACGGCAAGGGCAGCACCTGCGCTATGCTTGAGCGCATTATGCGCGCAGCCGGTTACCGAACGGGGCTTTATGTGAGCCCGTATATTCAGGATTTTTGTGAGCGCATGCAGGTGAACGGGGAGAATATTCCCGGCAATGTGCTGGCCGAAATCACGGAGCGCGTCCGCAGCATTGCGGATGCGATGGAGGACCATCCCAGCCAGTTTGAGCTGGTAACCGCCATTGCGATGGAATATTTCCGCATCAGCGGCTGTGAAATCGTTGTGCTGGA
>SVMK01000046.1 GCA_015067465.1 Oscillospiraceae bacterium | reverse complement strand
CGAAAGGCCAGCCAAGTGCCCGGAAATGGGAGAAAGTGCTGTCACGAAGAATACTGCGATCTGCAGCGCCGGGTCACGGACGGAAAAGTGCAGCACAAGACTGGCAAGCAGCACGCCGAGCATGACGGGAAGCATGTTGCGCAGATGTTTGCCGTAGGTGGAAAAACCAATCACCGTGATAATTGCACCGGCAGTGGGGCCATTGAGGTCGCCACCGATGGCGGCGAGAAAAGCAAGGCAGAACAGGCCGTTGATTCCCATGTTGACAAAGGTGGGGCAAGGGCCAAACATTCGGAAGTAGTCGCTGGGAGCACGACCGGTGGTACCAAGAAGATGCCGGTAATCTTTCAGTACGTGACGGGCAGGCTCCTTGCCGAGGAAAAGACCGGCCAGAATCAGGCAGATGCTGAGAGCTGCAATTATTCCGAAGAGCCAGAGATTGTAACCTTCGCTCCAGTGGAGAACAGTTTGCGGATCATGCCCGGAGGCTTTCAGAATGGGAACGATCATCATAGCAAGAAGTCCGGCGGCGAAACCGGCGTTATAGAGATTCATACCGTTCTGAATTCGATAGGTGTAAGGGCAGATTGCGGGCATGACAAAACCGATCAAAAGGCCAACTGCCAGACCAAGCAGCAGGTTGTGACTGCCGTTTCCCATGGCCAGATAGCTGACGAGGGGAGCAAGGGAGGCACTCATCAGACTGACGGTGGCATAGTCAGAGAAGGAGCGTCGGGTTACTTTTGCATAAAGCCAGCCACCGGCAATAAAGGGCCAGATGGTCAAAATATTTTTGCCAAAGAAAGAAAAACCCGTCATCATTCCAATGGTGACAACACTGTAGCCGTTGAAGGGATCCCGGCTGAGTTTCAGTACGGTGGCGGCAACGGCGGTAACAAGCCCTGCATTCAGCAGCGTCGCGCCAAGACCGGAAGTTTGAACATAGTCGGTGATCAGCAGATCCGGACGGGTAACAATATCCTTTAAGCCGTGCAGGGCTGTGAGCGGTCCTTCAAGCAACAGGCCGAGGGCCACAAAAACAGCAGAAATAATCAGAGCGACGGGAAAAACCGCCGCAAAGCGGTCATGATTTTCATGGTGCTGCAAGGGCATTCTCCTTTACAGTTTTATGCAATCAGTATATCGAATTCTGTAATATATTGCAATCAAAAAATCTATGGAAAAGCCTGCGGTGGTTTGTACGGCAGCGAACCCGGACGAGGCCGGACCTGTTCTAAGAGGATGGACACTGGGGGACATAGGGAAAATTGACAATGTACTGTATTTCGACAGGATTTGCAGCATACAGACGGTACAATCAGCGTAGACTGAATAGTTTGGAGGATAAGCGTATGAAGGTTTATTCCGCATATCAGCAAGGGCGGCTCACCATTTATCTGACCGGGGAGCTTGACCACCACGAAGTGCGCGGTTCCATGGCTGTGATCGAGCGGCTGCTGGATGAGTATTTGCCGCGGGAATGCGTGCTGGATCTCTCCACACTGAATTTTATGGACAGCAGCGGCATTGCGCTGATTTTGAAGCTCCACCGCCGGCTGCGGGAGTCGGGCGGCAGCGCATGGGTGGAAAATGCCGCGTCGCAGCCGCTGCGCGTTATCGACGCTTCCGGAATTGAGCGCCTGGTCCGCATTGCAGTAAGGGAGGAAACAAAGGCATGAGAGTGAAGTGCAGCAATTACATAAAATTGGAGTTTCCGGCAAGGAGCGCAAACGAGAGCCTGGCACGCAGCGCCGTGGCAGCCTTTGCCGCGCAGCTTGATCCGACGCTGGACGAACTGGGCGATATCAAAACCGCCGTGAGCGAAGCGGTGACAAACGCGATTGTTCACGCCTATCCCGAGCAGATCGGCACGGTTTACCTCCGCGCGCAGATCACCGGCGGCGATACGCTGGAGCTTACCGTGAAGGACAAGGGACAGGGGATCGCTGATATTTCGCAGGCAATGGAGCCGCTTTACACCACCGGCGGGGACGACCGCAGCGGCATGGGCTTCACGATCATGGAGAGCTTTATGGATAATCTGCATGTTCGCTCCGTTCCCGGCAAAGGGACCACGGTGAACATGCGCCGGCGGATTCGCAGAAAAGTGTGATGGCGGAGGAAATTTTTTCGCTGATCCGCGATGCACAGGCCGGCAACTCCGATGCGGCGCAGCGGCTGGTTGAGGAGAACAACGGCCTGATATGGAGCGTGGCAAAGCGATTTTTCGGACGAGGCACCGAGGCGGATGATTTGTATCAGCTTGGGTGTTTGGGCTTTATGAAGGCCATTTACGGCTTTGACGAGAGCTTCGGTACACGATTTTCAACCTATGCCGTGCCAAAAATATCCGGTGAAATCCGACGGTTTTTACGCGATGACGGCGCGGTGAAGGTCAGCCGCGGACTCAAAGAGCGCTCGCAGCAGATCCGTCTGGCGCGCGCAGCGCTCGAGCAGCGGCTCGGGCGAGAGCCCACGCTCTCGGAGCTGGCGGAGGAAACCATGCTGACCGCGGAGGAAATCGCCGTTGCGGAAACGGCGACGGGACATGCCGAGTCGCTTCAGAAAGAAAACGGCGACGGCAGCTTTTCGCTCGACAGATGTCTCGGCGACTACGGGCAGGAGGACCGGCTGGTGGAGGCGTTTGCCCTGGATGAGGCGATTGCGAAGCTGCCGGAGCGTGAGCAGATGGTGATTTCACTGCGGTTTTTCCATGGGCTGACGCAGGAAAAAGCAGCAAAGGTTTTGGGCATTTCGCAGGTTCAGGTATCGCGGCTGGAGCGAAGAGCGCTTGAGAAGCTGCGTGTGGGTATGGAAACGGCGGACGCATAAGATGTGTCCGCCGTATGCGCTTGCCGCAGGGCGGAAAATGTGGTAGTATGGTCAGGTAAAAAATGCTTGGAGCGAACTGACATATGACTACGGAGTTTCAAACAAGATATATCAACGCAAGAAAGGCGATGATCGAGCGCGATTTCGGCTCGCTCAACCCCGAGCAGCGCCGCGCGGTTATGACCATTGACGGACCGCTGCTGCTGCTCGCCGGTGCCGGCAGCGGAAAAACCACCGTGCTGATCAACCGCATTGCAAATCTGATGTGCTACGGCGCCGCTGCGGAGAGCGACTATGTTCCGCCCGATGCCACGGAGGCGGACATTGAACTGATGAACGGCGAAATCACGGATGATGCGCGCCGCATTGCGGCGGTTGAGCCCGTGGAGCCGTGGCGCATCATTGCGATCACGTTTACAAACAAGGCCGCGACGGAGCTGAAAGAACGCCTGGCGCGTCGCCTTGGCAGCAGTGCCGACGAGATCTGGGCGCAGACGTTCCACAGTGCGTGCGTGCGTATTCTGCGCCGCGATGCCGACCGGCTCGGTTTTACACGCAATTTCACGATTTATGACACGGCGGACAGTCAGAGCGTTGCAAAGAAAATCATCCGCGACATGGATCTGGACGAAAAAATGTTTCCGTACCGCTATGTTCTTTCCGTGATCAGCAAGGCGAAGGATGATATGCTCACGCCCGAGCAGCTGCTTGAGCAGGCCAAGCGCAGCTATGATGTGCGCAAAACGAAGATCGCGGAGATTTATGCGGAATACAACCGCCGCCTGCGCGAAGCCGATGCGATGGACTTTGACGACCTGATCCTCAATACGGTGCGCCTGCTGCTCGACAATGACGATATCCGTGCGCACTATCAGATGAAATTCCGCTATGTGCTTGTGGACGAATATCAGGATACGAACAATCTGCAGTATCTGTTGGCAAGCACGCTCGCGGGCGGGTATGAAAATATCTGCGTTGTCGGCGACGATGACCAGAGTATTTATAAATTCCGCGGCGCAACAATCAAGAATATCCTTGACTTTGAGGAGCAGTATAAAAGCGCGAAAGTAATCAAGCTGGAGCAAAACTATCGCTCCACCGGACATATCCTCAATGCAGCCAACGCTGTGATCAGCAACAACCGCGGGCGTAAGGGAAAGAACCTCTGGACGAACCGTGATGCGGGCGATAAGCCCAGTCTGCGGGTTTTGCCGAACGAGGACGAAGAAGCACAGTTTGTTGCCGACAAAATTCTTGAAGATTTTGCAACGGGTACACCATGGAGCGATCATGCCGTGCTCTACCGCATGAACGCGCAGTCCAACCGGCTTGAATATGCCTTCAAGCGCCGCGGCATCCCTTACCGCATTTACGGCGGCATGAAGTTTTTCGACCGCGCGGAAGTGAAGGATGTGCTTGCCTACCTCAATGTGATTGCAAATCCGGCGGATGATCTGCGACTGACGCGCATCATCAATGTTCCCGCACGCGGCATCGGCACCACCACGGTGGAGAAGGTTGCGGAGCTGGCAGCAGCCCGCTCAATGCCGATGTTTGAGATCATCAAAGCAGCGTCGGATTATCCCGAGCTTCAGCGCAGCGCGCTGCGCCTGCGGCAGTTTGCAGTGCTTATTGAGGAGCTTCGCACGCTCAGCGAAAATGCGCCGCTGGACGAACTCTACGATGCGCTGATCGACAAAACCGGCTATGTTCGCGCGCTTTTGGAAAAGGACTTGCCGGAAAATCAGAGCAAGGCGGAAAACGTTGGCGAATTGAAGTCGAACATCCTTGGATTTATCAAGGAAACGGGAGATACAACGCTCCACGGCTTCCTCGACGAAGTTGCCCTTTACACCGACCTGGACAACATGGGTGCGGACGCCGACTGCGTTGTGATGATGACGATTCATTCCGCGAAGGGGCTGGAATTTCCCGTGGTGTTTCTTGTCGGTGCGGAAGAGGGGATTTTCCCCGGGATGCGTGCCATCGGCGAGCATGAGGAGATGGAGGAAGAGCGCCGCCTTTGCTATGTTGCCATTACGCGCGCCATGCGCAATCTTTATATCACCTGCGCACAGCAGCGTATGCTCTTCGGCCACACCACAAACAACCGCGTTTCGCGCTTTATGGAGGAGATTTCCCCCGAGGATCTTGACCGCGGCTATGTCCCGCGCGGCTATAACTATTCCGATGCGCCGCGCGGTTTTGAAACTCAGGCAAAAAAGCCCGCTGTCAAGCCGCCGGTGCGCCCGATCGTTACGCCTTCTTCCGCGAAAGCGCCGCTGCCCGATTTCAAGCAGGGCGAAATGGTGGAGCACAAGAGCTTTGGCAAGGGTATGATCGTTTCCATGACGCCGATGGGCGGCGATCATCTTGTGGAGATCGCGTTTGACAATGTTGGAACAAAGCGGCTTATGCTGCGCGCGGCAAGCAAACTGATGAGCAAAGTCAAATAAAGCCTGAACGGTGGACGCGATGCCGGTAGTTTTAAGGCTTAACAAAAATGCTCCGCTGACTGGGATTCCGGTCGGCGGAGCGTTCTTTTTACGCTTTAGGCAATTCAGATTTCGGAAGATTTTTTCGAAATGCGGCGCATGATGAGCAGCGCGGCGATGAGCACAGCGGGAAACACGCAGCCGAAGAGCAACCCCGTTTGCAGATTGTCGCCCGCTTTCTGCGAGGCAAGTCCCACCAGACTCGGCCCGATGGCGCCGCCCAGATCGCCGGACATGGCAAGCAGGGCAAACAGTGCCGTTCCGCCCAGCGGCAGCCGCCGCGAAGAGATGCTGATGGTTCCGGGCCACATAATGCCGACGGCGAAGCCGCAGGCGATGCAGCCGAGCAGACCCAGCAAGGGCAGGGCGGCGAGCCCGGCGAGAAGGTAGCAGACAAGGCACAGCGCGCCGGAGCCGAGCATATACACCGTGAGGTCAACGCGCTCGCCGTATTTTCCGTAGATCACGCGGCTGACACCCATCATTACAGCAAACAGACAAGGCCCGATCAGATCGCCAAGGGTTTTGCTCAGGCCGAGCGCGGACTCTGCGAAGGCCGAGGCCCATTGCGCCATGGCAAGCTCGGATGCGCCCGAGCAGACCATCAGCACAACCGAAACCCAGAACAGCGGCGTTTTGAACAGCTGCGCGATGGTCATGCCGCTGCCGTCCTCAACCAGATGCTCAATGGGACAGGAGGCGAAATTGACAACATTGTAAAGCGGAATCAGTGCCCAGAGGCAGGCAAGTATTTTCCAGTGCTCAATTCCGAACACGAAGAAAAAAAGCGTGGAGAGCACAATAACGGCGATGCTGCCCCAGCAGTAAAAGGAATGGAGCAGACTCATAACCTGCTCCTTGCGGTCGAAGGGACAGGCTTCCACGATGGGACTGCACAAAACCTCGATCAATCCGCTGCCGACCGCGTAGATGAAAACACCGATGATAATTCCCGCAAACGGATTGGAAAAGCAATCCGGCAGCACTGCCAGCCCCATGAGTCCCGCCGCAGCCGCAATCTGCGAGGCGATGATGCATTTGCGGTAGCGCGCGGCGGTGACGAATTTTGCGCAGATGAGGTCAACGAGCAGCTGCGTGAGAAAGAAAACGGCGGGGATCAGAGCGATCTGACCGAGGCTGATGCCGTAAGAAGTGTGAAAGCGGAGAAACAAAAGCGTTGAGAAATTGGATGTAATGGCCTGCGTGATGAAGCCAAGATAGCATGCACGCAGGGTTTTTTTATAGTTTTTCTGCATGGTTCGGCTACTCCTTTGCACGGGAGGTGATGCATTAGATTCTATATAAAATACGCCGGCAAATCAAGAGGGAGTTTGGAATATAAAATTTCCGCGTCCCGCTGCTGCGGAACGCGGACGTGGGATGCGCAGTATCTGGTTTAAGCTTCTTCGGGGAAGGAGTATTTTGCCTTGTAGCTTGCAAAGCGCTCGGAGAACGCAGCGCTTTCGTGAAGGGCACCGGATTTGAGCGCATAGAGGTATTCGTGCGCTTCCAGCTTGCCTTCGGAAACCTGAAGAATTTCAACGGCAATGTTGGAGCAGTGGTCTGCCGTGCGCTTGCAGGCCGTGAGGAGGTCTTCGAGCACAAAGCCGTATTCCACCGAGCACAGTCCGTCGCGCAGACGGCGCACATGGCGGGCTTTGATTTCGCGGACAAGGGAGTCAACCACCTGCTCCTGCGGCTCAACTTCGATTGCCTGATCGAGATCAAACGACTGGTAGGCGGCAACCGCGCTGTTTACGGCGCCGGTAACGGCTTGTTCCAAAACCTCAAGCTCGGCCTTGGCCTGGTCGGAGAAGTTGATCTGCTTGTCCCGCATTTCCTGCGCAGCCTTGGCAATGGAAAGGGCGTGGTCGCCAATGCGCTCAATGTCGGAGAGGGTGTAGAGAATGGTGTTGAGAAGTCTGTTGTCGCTGATGGAGAGGTTCTTGGCGGACAGCTGCACCAGATAGGTGCCGAGCGCGTCCTCATAGTGGTCGGTGCGGTTTTCCAGTTCGCGAACCTGCAGCATGATTTTTTCGTCGAATTCCTTGGTAAGACCGATGGCAAGGCGAATTGCCTCGCCGGAATCGGTTGCCATCTGCGCTGCAATTTCATGTGCACGCTGGCAGGCAACGGCAGGTGTTGCAAGCAGACGGGGATCGAGCAGTTCGGTTTTCTGCGGGGTTTCCTTCTGGGGGATGAACAGATACGCCAGCTTCACAAGCAAACCGTTCAAGGGCATGAGAATGAAAGTTGCACATACGTTGAAGCAGGTGTGGATGACGGCAATTCCCCATGCCGAGGCAGAATCGTTCAGGAACTTCCAATCGACAACGAGGCTCAGACCGTAGAACACGATCACGAATATTACAACGCCGACAACGTTGAACAGCAAGTGGACGATGGCGGTGCGGCGTGCGTTTCTGTTTGCGCCGATGGAGCCGACGAGTGCTGTGATGCACGTGCCGATATTCTGCCCGAGGATGATGGGGATGGCGCTGCCGTAAGTTACAACGCCGGTAACGCACAAGCCCTGAAGAATACCGATCGAGGCGGAGGACGACTGGATGATGGCGGTGAGCAGTGCGCCGAAGAGAATGCCGATGAGCGGGTTGGAGAAGGAGATCATCAGCTGTGCAAACCACGCCTCGTTTTCAAGAAATGCCATCGAATCGCCCATGATGTCCATGCCGATCATCAGCGTGAGGAAGCCGAGCATGATGGTGCCGACGCCCTGCTTCTTTTCGCTTTTGGTGAACATGTAGAGCACGATGCCGACGGTGCCGATCATGGGAGCGAGCGTGGTGGGCTTGAACAGGCTGACAATGAAGCTGTTGCCCTCCAGGCCGATCAGCGAGAGCAGCCACGCGGTGACGGTGGTACCGATATTCGAGCCCATAATCACGCCGACTGCCTGCTGGAGCGTCATGATGCCGGAGTTAACAAAGCCGACGACCATGACGGTGGTGGCGGAAGAAGACTGGATTACGGCAGTGACCGCCATACCGAGCAAAAAGCCGCGGAAGACGGTGGAACTCATTTTTGCCAGAATGGTTTGAAGCTTACCGCCGGCCTGGCGTTCCAGTGCTTTGCCCATGGTTCCCATGCCGAACAAAAACAGCGCAAGGCCGCCGAGCAGGGAAACAAGATTGAAAAAGTAAGTTGTCATATATCCTCCAATGAAGTATGTAGTATCTTTTGTCTGACATAATTATAATTTTTTGATTTTGAAAAAACCATGTAGAGAATGAAAAAAATATGTAAAATCTATGTAAAATCGTGTCGCATCAATGACGCGGCAACGGGCACGGTAAAAAAGAAAAGGAATGCTGCTTTTGCAAAGCAGCATTCCTTTATAATTCGTCGGAAATCAGAAGCGGAAGTAAATAAACGGGTTGTAGGAAGAACTGATGATGAATGTGATGCTGAGGATAAAAAGCAGGCCGTGACAGCAAAGAGAGAGTGCTTCCGCGCCGAGCGAACTGCGCATTTGCAGCTTTTTTCCGAGCGGCAGCATGCAAATCAGGCCGAGCGGCACCCAAAAAACGGCAAAGAGAATGTCGGAGTTGGTGCTGAAAACACCAAGCCAGTCGGTAGGCTGGGGGGTGAACATCCACCTGAGCGCACCGAGCATCTGCGAAAAGTCCGTCAGATTAAAGAGCACCCAACCGACAACAACGATGAGCATGGTGTAAAGCCACTGCAGCGCCGCGGGCAGTTTGTCCAGCAGCTTTTTCTGCAAAAACAGCTTTTCCGCGAGGAGCAGAAGTCCGTAATATAAGCCCCAGAAGATGAAATTCCACTGCGCCCCGTGCCAGAAGCCGGTCAGAGCCCAGACGACCAGCAGATTGAAAATCCAGCGGCTCTTTTTCACGCGGTTTCCGCCGAGGGGAATGTAGATATAATCGCGGAACCATGTGGACAGCGAAATGTGCCAGCGCCGCCAGAAATCGGTGATAGAGCGGGCAATATAGGGATAATCGAAGTTTTCGAGGAAATGAAACCCGAAGATTCTGCCCAGTCCGATGGCCATGTCGCTGTAGCCGGAGAAATCAAAGTAGATCTGCAGGGCGTAGGCAACGGCTGCCAGCCAGTACATCGCCGTGCCGTAGACGGATTTGTCGCCGGCATAGATCAGCTCGGCAACGGCAGCGATATTATTCGCCAGAAGCACCTTTTTTGCCATGCCGACGATAAAGCGTTTGACGCCGGCCACGATATCGTCAAAGCTTTCGCTGCGGCATGTGATCTCTTCCGCCACGGTTTGATAGCGGACAATGGGTCCGGCGATGAGCTGGGGGAAGAAGCTGAGATAAAGCGCAAGATAAAAGGGGTTGCGCTGCACTTTAACCCGGCCCCAATGCAGGTCGATCACATAGGAGAGAATCTGAAATGTGTAAAAACTGATGCCGATGGGCATGAGGATGGTCGGAACTGTGATTGCGAGACCGAGGCGGTTGAGATTGTCTACAGTGAAATTCAGATATTTGAAGACAAAGAGGTTGGCGGTTAAAAGAGCGGCAGTGGCGATAAACGACAGCTTCTGCAGCCTGGGTTTTCGCGCAGTGCGGAAATGCTCGATGAGCAGTCCGCCAAGATAGGCAACCGCAACCGCCAAAAGCATGAATACCACCAGCCGCGGTTCGCCCCAGGCGTAAAAGAGCAGGGAAGCGGCAAGGAGAACACCGTTGCGCCAGGGGCGCGCGCGCAGCAGAAAATAAGCGATCAGCGTTACGGTGAGAAATGCAAACAGGAAAGGAGAACTACTGAACACCATTGTCCGCACCTCCCAGCATAAACTCGTTCATAACATAATAGTCAATATTGCCGATGAGCAAGACTGTGTCGATCGCGTGTGCTTCAAGATAGGTTTTGAGATCGAAGTCCATGCCCGTGTGGGGGCGGTAATAGCGCAGATCCACAGAATAAGTCCGGTCGTAATGCGAGGCGATCAGCTTCAAAATCGCGTTGTCAAAGCTTTCACCGAGAATCAGCAGGCTGCCGCGGTCCTGTGTGCCGGTGTCAAAGATAATTTCGCCGTCATCCCCGCCGTAAAATCCGCCGTAGCTGGGTTTTCCACCTGCTCCGGCGAGATACTGCGTCTGATTGCCGTAGTCGGCTGCGGATTGTCCGTTGATGCATACGCTCATGGGAGGATAGTTGTAGCGAAACACGCGCATTTCTTCCGAAAATGCGGACAAAACACCGGTGGCTTTTGAGCCGGTGAGCTTTCCGCTCAGGGTGACTTCGCCCACGGGGGAAAGGGGCGTTTCGCCGGGCTTGAGCATAGCCAAAACCTGACGGTAGCCCTCCAGCGCGCCTGCTGCGTTCCAGTGGTGGTCGGTGTTGAAAAACCAGTTGTCAAACTGTTCAAAGCTTTCGATACGAAAGCAGCCGGTGTGTGCTGCGGGAAGATTCAACTGCCCGGTGAGGTAGGCAAACGCATTGAGCCGCTCGCCGGTTTCAAAATTGATGTCCGTGTCCTTTTCGATAAAATAAAGGTAAAAATCGGTGTCCGGCAGGGCGGTGAAAGCGGCGTTGTAGTCAGCAGCCTTGGCGTCGAGCGCGGCAACGCGATCATCCATACTGTAGGGCCAGAACATGATGTTTTCCCCGCCGAACAGCAGTTTGTCGCCCAAAGCCACATATTTGTCGGGCAGATGGTTTAAAACGGGACCGGAGAGCAGCTTCAGCATATTGGAGGAATATAAGTTGTATGCCTTCTTAAAGGTTTGCGACAGCAAAACCTGGTCCGGCAGTGCGTTTTCCACGCTTTCCTGAAAGCTGCCGTCGGCGAAGCCGTGCAGGGTGAAGGGGGCGATTTGCTCGGCATAGCGGTTTTCGTACGCGTTGATCTCTTTCGGGAAAAAAACGGCGCGCACAAGCCCCAGCGTCAGAAAACACAGCAGGCCCAGCAAAAAGACGGATTGCAGCAGTTTTTTCATGGTTTACATGACCTCCGCAGGTTCGTAAAAAGAAACGCAGCAGCGTGGGGGGAAAATCGTAATCCCGCGCGCTTTGCGTGTTGTAACTAAGCGAAATAAAACGGATATATTTTATCAGAACGCTTGAAGGAACGCAAGAGTGACCGGTGCGGGATGCGGCAGAAACCGGACGGACCGATTTTTGTGTGGGGCTTTTTAAGCGGGAAAATATCTGCTATACTGTTTTATAATGCAACTCCGGAGGCGAACAATGAAAGCAAAGCAAATTCCGAGAATCGACATTCACGACCGCATAGAACTGAAAAACGCGCTGCCGCTGCGCACACCGTATGTTATCTATATCGACCCCTGCGACACCTGCAATTTCCGCTGTAAATTCTGTCCCTCCGGCAATGCCGAACTGATGAAAAAGACGCCGGGGCGCGGACACGGGCCTATGAATTTTGAGGTATACAAGGGGATCATTGACAGCCTTGAGGAGTTTCCGGATCCTGTGCGTGTGATTCGTCTCTACAAGGAGGGGGAGCCGCTGGTCAATCCGCGGTTTGCCGACATGGTGCGCTATGCGAAAGCCTCCCGAAAGGTGCAGCGGGTGGACACCACAACAAATGCCTCGCTGCTCACTCCGGAACGAAGTCTTGCGATCATCGACGCCGGACTTGACCGGCTGAATATTTCCGTAGAGGGCGTGAATGGCGAGCAGTACCGCGATTTTTCGGGATACCTTATGGATTATCGGCGCTTTGTTGATAATATTGCCTTTTTCTATGCACATAAAAAGCAGTGCGAGATGAATATCAAGATCAACGGCGATATTCTCACGCCCGAACAGGAAGAGGAATTTTACCGCACCTTCGGGAATATTACGGACGGAATCAGCGTGGAGCGTACGATTGAATACTGGCCGAAGTATAACGAGATGCAGGTGGAATTTGACGAGAGCGTGAGCCTTCTGGGTGGGTGCTCACGCGAAGTGCAGGTGTGTCCCTATGTTTTTTACGAAATGTGCATCAACTCCGATGCAACATACAGCCTGTGCCGCTTCGACTGGAATCACGCGATGATTCTTGACCAACATGTCAGTCTGCCGCCCACGCCGAAGAAAATTTGGGACAGTCTGGTGCTTTGGGGGTTTCAGCAGCAGTTTTTGAAAAAGGAGCGTAAGCTGATGACGGTGCTTTCCTGCCCGAAATGCGGGGTTCTCAAGCAGGGCGTTCCAGAGGATCTCGACGAATTCGCGGAAGAAATCCTGGATGAAATGTAAAAAAATCCCCCGTTTTCGGATAACCCGAAAACGGGGGGATTTTGTATTGAATTATTGTTGTCTTCCAAATGACCAAACTTGTTTATGTCCTTAGTTGCGTTCATTGATTGTGCTCAACTCCTTATTAGCCCTGCTACTAATATAAAAAGGCACGATGGTTTCGTATCAAAACGATCGTCTTTTTTTGGTAACAGTTGATAATAATGATACGGTTTCATATGGTTGCATTATGGTTGCATTGGAACTGCAACCATATGAGCGAAAAATGCAACCCTCAAAAAAAGAGTTAGACAAATTGGGATTTGACACTCCACCAAACTGAAATTTGAGCGTGCTTTCTATTTCACTCTAATTATAAGTTTTCAATCCACGAGAAAAACTTATCCAATCCAAAATTCTCTTTTCTTGTTTCCAAAAACATTCCTGCTGTATACCAAGAAT
>SVMK01000045.1 GCA_015067465.1 Oscillospiraceae bacterium | reverse complement strand
AGCTTGGCGTCGCGGCGGTCAAAATAAATCATGCGGCCTTTGAGCGTCATTGCGGCGTTGATGTCGTCTACGCCCTCAAGCGCTGCGATCAGGCAGCCCTTGTGCACCCGCGAGGAAACCACGCGATAAGCTTTTTCATCTATATACAGCGTTTTGAAGCCGCGCAGAAACTCTGCGCTGTCCGTCCACGGAAGGATTTTGATTTCGCCGCGAACGCCATGGGTGTTTACGATTTCACCGGCTTCCAGAAATTGCTTTTTTTCCATAGTGAACTGTTCTCCTTAAAAATCCCAAAAAAGCCCCCGCGAAATCACGGGGACTTTTTTGGTGTTCAGTCAAGCACCTTAACAGATACCTTTTTGCCCTTTCTCTGGGCAACAGCCTTCATAAGGACACGAACTTCCTTGATAATCCTGCCCTGTCGGCCGATAACCTTGCCCATATCGCCATCGGCAACGCGGACTTCAAAGACCGTTTCGCCGCCGGCTTCGCGCTCGGTCACAGCAACCTCGTCGGGATGATCGACAAGATTCTGTATCATATAGGTCAGCAGTTCTTTCATTTCGGGTAATTCTCCTTATGCCTCAGCCTTCTTCAGCAGGGCCTTGACGGTATCGGTCGGCTGTGCGCCGTTTGCGATCCAGTATTTGGCACGCTCCATGTCGATTTTCACGACAGAGGGCTGTGCGGTGGGATCATAAGTGCCGATTTCCTCGATGAAACGACCGTCTCTGGGGAAATGAGAGTCTGCCACCACGACGCGGTAGAAAGGATTCTTCTTCGCGCCCATTCTGCGCAGTCTGATCTTGACCATGTATTTTCACCTCCATTGAATAATTTACAAATATATACAGGCAGCGTTTGCCGCCGGTATGCCGTTGATGGGTGCCGGGATTTTACAGGCCGAAGCCGGAAGGCATACCCGGAAAACCGCCGCCGAAGCGCTGCATGCGTTTTTTCTGCTTGCCGGTCATTCCGTTCACCTGCTTCATCAGCTTCTGCATCGATTCAAACTGACGCAGGAGCTTGTTAACGTCGATCACGGTGGTTCCGCTGCCGGCTGCAATGCGCTTTCTTCGGGAAGAGCTGATCACGCCGGGGTTTTCCCGCTCATACGGCGTCATGGACTGGATGATTGCCTCCGTGCGGACAAGGGCTTTTTCGTCCACATTCGCACCGGAGAGCGCCTTGCTGTCCACACCCGGCATCATGGAAAGAATATCCTGCATGCCGCCCATACTCTTGATCTGCAACAGCTGATCGTAAAAATCGGAAAGCGTGAACTTGTTGGCACGCATGCGCTCTTCAAGTTCCTTCGCCTTTTTCTCGTCGAAGGTTGCCTCCGCCTTTTCGATCAGCGTGAGCACATCGCCCATGCCGAGCAGGCGGCTTGCCATGCGGTCGGGGTGGAAAACCTCGATCTGGTCAAGCTTTTCGCCGATGCCGGCAAACTTGATGGGCTTGCCCGTCACCGCCTTGACCGAAAGCGCCGCGCCGCCGCGGGCGTCGCCGTCGAGCTTTGTGAGCATAATACCGTCAATTCCGAGGGCTTCGTCGAATGCGGAAGCGGCATTCACCGCGTCCTGACCGGTCATTGCGTCAACAACCAGCAGAACCTCGGCCGGTTCGGTTTCGGCCTTGATGTTTTTCAGCTCATCCATGAGCTGCTCATCTATGTGCAGACGGCCAGCCGTGTCGAGAAAAACAAGGTCGTTGCCATGCTTTTTCGCGTGGGCAATGCCGGCTTTTGCAATTTCAACGGGATCGCCCTGCCCCATCTGGAACACGGGGATATCCAGCTGTTTGCCAACGGTTTCCAGCTGCGCGATGGCAGCGGGACGGTAAACGTCGCAGGCAACAAGCAGCGGGCGCTTGCCCTGCTTGCGCATCAGTCCTGCCAGCTTTGCGCCGTTTGTGGTTTTACCCGCGCCCTGCAGACCGACAAGCATCACAACGCTCGGACTTTTGCTGCTGATATTCAGCTTGGTGCTTTCGCTGCCCATCAGGGCAATCAGCTCTTCGTTGACGATCTTCACGACCATCTGCGCCGGCGAAAGGCTTTCCAGAACATCCGCGCCGACTGCGCGCTCGGTAACAGATTTGACAAAGTCTTTCACAACTTTGTAGCTGACGTCCGCTTCCAGAAGTGCAAGACGCACCTCGCGCATCGCTTCTTTTACGTCCGCCTCGCTGAGGCGGCCCTTGCCGCGGAGCTTTTTGAATGCCGCTGACAGCTTTTCGGACAAAGACTCAAATGCCATAGTCAACGACCTCCTGAAGTTTTGATAAAATCTGCTGTTTCCGTCCGTCATCCGGCAGATCGGAAACGAGGGCGGAAAGCTCATCGAGCGCCCGGCGCTGCTTCATTGCGCGCGCAACCAAACCGGTTTTCCGCTCGGTATCACGGAGGGTTTGTTCGCTGCGGCGGATGATATCCCAAACAGCCTGACGGCTTGTACCGCTCATCTCTGCAATCTCAAACAGCGAGAGATCGCTGTTATAGTGGAGATCGTAGTATTCGCGCTGTTTTTCGGTTAACAGTTCGCCGTAAAAATCGAACAGCATTGTGCGCAGGAATGTATCATCCATGTCATACAACACCCTTTCCGCTTTTTCACGCCTGCACATTATAGCGCAGTGCGCAGCTGCTGTCAAGTATTTTTCTTTTACACCCAATTTTTGAATATTCCGGACGCAAAGGGAAAAACTGAAAATCAGGAAAAATTACAAATTCGGGAGTATTCTGCCATGATGTATGACAATCGCGGACTGTATATCGACGAGGCGCATCTTGAAAATTTTGCCGAAAACTATGCCCGTTCGCTCAAACCCGACGGTGCCGCAAACGGTCGTGTCTGCGCTGCCGAGCTGCGCCGCAGCATCCGCAAGCTCGATGACCTGCACGATGCGCTGAGTCTGAAATGGTCCGGCATCTCGTCCATGCCGGGCGCGGTGCGCTGGCTGCTCGACAACCGCTATCTCCTCCACCGCGAAGGTGCGGCGGCAGCAGCGGACCTGAGCAATGCGCAGCAGCTTCGCTGCGCGCCGGGCGGAACCGTACTGCAGCTCATGTGCGAAACGCTGATCCGCACCGGACACTTTGAGCTGACAAAAGAGCGTATCACGCTGTTTCTGCGCGGGTTTCAGAAAACCATGATTCTTGAACGCGACGAGCTCAACCATCTGCCCGCCGCGCTGTGCGCCGCCGTGATTACGGAAGCAGAAAAACTTTACCGAGAAATACACTGTGGTGACGATTCCGCCGATCCCGAATCGGACGCCGCAAGGCTGTTCACCGCCCTGCGAACGCTGGGCACAACCGATCTCGGCAAGCTGATTGAGCAGGCGGATATCGTGGAAAAAACGCTCCGTGACGATCCCGCAGGAATTTATCCGCAAATGTCGGACCAAAGCCGCAGCTATTACCGTGAGCAACTTGCGCGGGCAGCGCGGCGCTTCGGAATTCCCGAACACACGGCCGCAAAAAAGCTCCTGAAACTCGCGGAAAGCGCAAGCGGCGTGCAGCGCCATGTGGGATGGTGGCTGCTTGTTTCTCCGCTCGGAACACCACCGAAAAAGCGCAGTGCCGGGTGGTATATCGCGATCAACGTCCTCGCTTCGCTCATAATCTCGCTCAGCCTCGGTTTTCTCTCGGAAAGTCCCGCCGTGTTTTTGCTGCTGGTGATTCCGGTATCCGAACTTGTCAAGTCTACCCTCGACTTTCTCATCCTGCGCTTCTCGCGCCCAACCCATGTGCCGCGGCTCGCGCTCAAAGACGGCGTACCGCCCGATGGCAGAACGCTGTGCGTTGTCAGCGCGCTTCTGACTGATGCCGGGAGCGCGGCAAAGCTTACCGAAACGCTGGAAAGCACAATGCTGCTCAGCCGCGACTGCGGCAGCGAGCTTCGCTACGCCCTGCTCGCCGACCTGCCCGATGCCGATTGCGAAAGCAAAGCGGAAGAATCAGCGCTCGTGCAAAGCTGCATCGCTGCGATTGAGACGCTCAACCGCCGTTACGGCGGCGGCTTTTATCTGCTGACGCGAAAGCGCACCCAAAACGCCGACGGACGGTGGTGCGGCTGGGAACGCAAACGCGGCGCGCTGCTTGAAACCATGCGCATGCTGCGCGGCGAAGAGAGCGGCATGTATGTTGCCGCAGGCAGCGCGCAGGCTCTCACCGGCACAAAATATCTCCTCATGCTCGACAGCGACACGCGCGTTCAGCCGGGCGCTGCGCGCATGCTGATCGGCGCAATGCTCCATCCGCTCAACCGGCCCGTGATCGACAGCGCTAAGAGCATCGTCACCGCCGGGCACGCCATGCTTGCGCCGCGCGTCGGCGTTCAGCTCGCCGCTGCGGGAAAAAGCGACTTTTCGCGCATATTCGCCTCACAGGGCGGAACGGATCCCTATTCCAGTGCCTGCAGCGAACTGTATATGGACCATTTCGGCCGCAGCAGCTTCGCCGGGAAGGGCATTGTTGACATCGACGCATATCTGCAATGTCTGGGCAGCCGCGTGCCGGACAACACCATGCTCTCTCACGACGCAGTGGAAGGCAGCTTTCTGCGCAGCGGCTTTGCCGGCGACATAGAATTCTGCGATGGTTTCCCCGACGGCGTTGTGCCATGGCTGCGTCGGCAGGAACGCTGGATTCGCGGCGACTGGCAAAACCTGCCCTGGCTCACGGCAAAGCGCGGCAAACCGCTGCCGCAGCTGGAGAAATGGCGGCTTTTTGACTCCGTGCGGCGTTCGCTTGTTCCCCCCTCCACTGCCGGGGCGCTGATTCTCGGCTTTTTCACCGGTCACGGCGGACTCGCCCTTTGCGCCGCGGCGGCGCTCCTCGCGCTTTTGGCGGAGCTGCTCATCTCGCTTGCAGAGGCTGCGCTGCGGCGTGAGGAAGAACGTGGCATTCACTACCGCTCGGCACTGTTTGTCGGCATCGGCGGCGCGCTGGTGCGCACCTTTCTCCGGCTCATTCTGCTGCCGGCAGAAGCATGGTGGAACATCTGCGCCGCTGCCCGCGCCCTCTGGCGAATGCTGATTTCAAAGCGACGTATGCTGCAGTGGCAAACCGCCGAGCAGGGCAATCGCAACAGCCGCGGCATCGTAAAGTATTATGCCGAAATGCGCATCAGCGCTTTGCTTGCAATCGTGCTGATTGCCTTTGCACCTACCGTTATCGGCAAAACAGCGGGGATACTCTGGCTGCTCTCTCCCCTTTGCGGTCTTTTGCTGAGCCTGCCAGCTGCCGCACCGCTGCGTCTGAAACGGGACGAAAAAACCTATCTGCGCAGCCGCGCCGGCGAAACATGGCAATTTTTTCATCAGTTTCTCAACGAAGAAAACCACTGGCTGCCGCCGGACAACTATCAGTCGCGTCCCCCTGCGGGTCTGGCAAGGCGCACCTCGCCGACCAACATCGGACTGGCACTGCTCAGCGTGCTTGCCGCAATGGATCTCGGCATCGCCGATATTGACGACGGACTCGACCGCATCGGCAAAATGCTCTCCACGCTGAAATTGCTGCCGAAATGGAACGGGCATTTATATAACTGGTACAGCACCGAAACCCTTCAGCCGCTCGATCCGCCGTATGTTTCCACGGTGGACAGCGGCAACCTTTGCGCTTCGCTGATCGCGCTGAAAAACGGTCTCGCCGAAGATTACGCGGCTCCCGGGCTGGCCGCGCAGGCCGCTGCGCTTGCCGCGGAAATGGAGTTTGCACCGCTGTTTGATTCCGAAAAGCGTCTTTTTTATATCGGAATCGACCCGCGCGATCCCAAACCGCCAACCGCCTGGTACGATCTGCTTGCCAGCGAAGCGCGTCTGACGGCTTATCTCGCCGCAGCGCGCGGCGATGTGCCCGTGGAATCATGGCGCGCGCTCAGCCGCGCACTGCTGCAATACCGCGGCTATCGCGGCATGGCAAGCTGGACGGGAACAATGTTTGAGTATCTCATGCCGGAACTGCTTCTGCCGCTGGAGCGAAACGGACTTCTGTGGGAAAGCGCACGCTATTGCCTGTATGTGCAGCAAAAGCGCGTTAAAAGTCTGAAGCTGCCCTGGGGCGTTTCCGAAAGCGCGTTCTGGTCGCTGGATCCCGGCATGAATTATCGCTACAAGGCCCACGGCTGCGCCCATCTGGCGCTCAAACGCGGCATGGACGACGAGCTTGTCATATCGCCTTACAGCAGCTTTATTGCGCTGGCGGTACGTCCGCACGCCGCAATCGCAAACCTCAGGCATCTTGAAAAACTCGGCATGCGCGATACCTACGGATTCTGGGAAGCGCTTGACTGCACCGCGCAGCGGATCGGCAGCACCGAGCCGCAGCCGGTTCGCTGCGTCATGGCTCACCATGCCGGGATGAGTCTCGTTGCATGCGCAAATGTGCTGCAGGACGGAAAAATGCGCCGCAGATTTCTTGCCGAGCCTGCCATGCGGGCTTACACCGGGCTTTTGGAAGAGCGCGTTCCCGTCGGCGGCAGCGTAATAAAGAAAAGCGTCGGTGCAGAGCGCCGCAGACCGCCGCAAAGCATTTCCGGCAGCTTTTCCCTCTCCGGCGAGGGTACAGACTTTCTGCATCCGCAATGCTGTCTGCTTGCAAGCAGCACCTACTCCCTGCTTGTCACCGAATCCGGCATCACCCGCCCCGCCTGGGGCGCAATCGCGCCTTACGTGTCGCCCCGCTCGCCGCTGGATTCGGAAAAAGGCGTTGAACTGTTTCTGCTCAGCGGCGGCAATGTTGTTTCCTTGCTGCCGGATGCCTATGCGGGCACCCAATCCGGCGCATGGTCATGGCATTTCACATCCTCCTCAGCCACCGTTTCCGCAGAAACCGGCGGATTCGGCACGCTGACAAGCGTTACGCTCGCGGAAACCGACATTGGCGAGCGGCGGCACGTCGTTTTGCAAAACACATCCGCTGAAACCGCAACCGCCGACCTTTGCATGCGCCTGCGTCCGCTGCTGGCACGCGAGGCCGACTATGCGGCACACCCGGCATTTTGTTCGCTCGGCATGTCCGCAAAAATGAAAAACGGCTGTCTGCTGCTGCGGCGCATCGCGCGCGGAGCCACGCCCGAGCTTTGGATGTGCATCGCACCGACACGCGCATGCCGCTTTGATCTTTCCCCCGGTTCCGCCAGCGGACGCGTTTTGCGGGAGAAAACGGCAGACGAGCGGGAATGTTTTATGACAGAGCCGATCGTAACCGCGGTGTGTCCGATCACGCTTGAGCCAAACGAAAGCGCAGAAACCGATTTTGCCATCGGCCTCGCTTATGACGAAGCAGGGGCGCTTGCCGCAGCGCAGCATATTCTCAAATCCTCTGCCGCCGACCTGCCGCGCACCGCCGCAACCGTGATCGGCATGGACGATGACGATATTGCTGCGTCCTTCGCGCTCCTTCCGGCGCTTTGTTTCCCAACCGCACCGCGCTCCGGTGCCGTGCAGCAGGACCTGTGGCCCCACGGTATTTCGGGAGATTACCCGATCGTATGCGCGCATTACACCGGCAGCGAGCAGCTGCCCGCCGCGCGCAAGCTGATGGATCGGCATCTGCTGCTCAGCGGCTGCGGCTGCGACTTTGACCTCGTATTTCTCTGCAGCGACAGCGGCAGCTATCACCGTCCGCTGCACACTGCGCTCAGCGACGCACTCTGGCGCGCGGGCGGCGAGGTTTTGCGCGGTGCAAAGGGCGGCGTGCATATTCTGGAATATGAGAAAGCCGCCGAAGCTGTTATGGGCCTCGCCGCCGTAACGATCGATCCCCTCACGGCAGCTGTGCCCGATCGCCCGCCGCGGCAAAGCTGGCGCCCTGCCTTGCCCGGCAGCATTCGCAGTTTTCCGCTGCTTTCTCCCGTTCGATACGAATGGTCCGGCAGCGTATTTCGTTTCTACACCAACCGCGCACTGCCTGCACGGGCATGGCAATGCATGCTGACGAACGGGCGCTTCGGCTATCTGGCCACCGATTGCGGCACCGGGCATCTCTGGAACGGCAACGCACGCGAGATGCAGCTCACGCCATGGAGCGGCCGTCCCGACGCCACACAAGGGCCGGAAACGCTGATGCTGCAAATCGGGACCACGCCGGTATCCCTTTTTGCCGAAGCATCCGACAGCGCCTGCACCGTGAGCTTTCAGCCGGGCGCAGCGGTTTGGGAAAAGCGCATTGACGGCGTTCCTGTCAAAACGACGGCATTCGTCCCGCCGGACACCGACGCACGCGTTTTAATCATCGAAACGCAGCCACCGGTAAGCGCCGCAGCAGCACTGCACTGGCAAATGCGTCTGCAGCTTGGCAGCAGCGCAGGTAGCGCACGAAGCTGCCATACAAGCTTTTCCGACGGCGTCATGACCGTGCAGTGTGCCGACGCAGCAGCGCTGCATCTGTGCGCTTCGGTGCCGATTGAAGGGCGGACATGTGAGCGTGCGGCAGCTCTGGCGCTTGATTACAACGGTGCGATGGGATTCACCTCAGAACCCACCGCCGCGCTCAAGCTGCGTCCCGACGCCGTCACAGTTCTCGTCTGCGGCTGCGACGCACCCGAGAAGCTGCGCGCACTCTGCTCCCCCGACTCGGCACGCCGCGCGCTTGAGAAAACGCTGAACCACTGGTCCGATGTGCTCGACGGTTTTACGCTGAAGTCCGGCAAAGCGGCGCTGGATCGGATCATGAACCACTGGTGCGCATATCAGGTGATCGCGGGTCGGCTTTACGGGCGAAGCAGCATTTATCAGAGCGGCGGCGCTTTCGGCTTTCGCGATCAGCTGCAGGACGCCGTGAACCTCATTTTGCTCAATCCCGTGCACGCCCGCGCGCAGATCCTGCTCAGCTGCACACATCAGTATACCGAAGGCGACGTGCAGCACTGGTGGCATGATTACGGTCACATTTCCCGCGGCGTTCGCACCCGCTGCAGCGACGATTTGCTATGGCTGCCGTGGGCAGTGTGCGAATATGTGGAAAAAACGGGTGATCTCGCCGTTTGCTCCGAGCAGCTGCCGTATCTCACCTCGCCCGTTTTGAGCGATACCGAATCCGACCGCTACGAGCAGGCCACACCCGGCGATGTGCGCGAAAACGTTTTCCGCCACTGCGCACGGGCGCTGCACTGCGTTGCACACCGCGGCTGCGGTCCGCACGGTCTGCTGCACATCGGCAGCGGCGACTGGAACGACGGATTCAGCAGCGTCGGCGGCGAAAGCGTTTGGCTCAGCTGGTTTTTCCTACACACGGCGCAGCGCTTTTCTGCACTGTGTCTCCGGATGGGAACGGAATGGGATGAACTGAGCAGCTTCTGCGAACGCCTCCGCACAGCCGCAGAGCGCGCATGGGACGGGAAGTGGTATCTGCGCGGCTGGTATGCCAACGGTGCCCCGCTCGGCAGCGAAAAAAGCCGTGAATGCCGGATTGATTCCATCGCACAGAGCTGGGCCGTTTTCGCAGGTGCGGACAGCAAAAAATGTGCGCTTGCCCTGCAAAGCGCAGCGGAGCACCTTTTTGTTTCAACTTCCGACGGAGGCTATATCAAGCTGTTTGACCCACCGTTCGCCGGCGAGGAGCACCCCGGTTATATCGAAAGCTACGGTCCCGGGTTCCGCGAAAACGGCGGACAATACACGCACGGCGCGCTCTGGCTCGTTATGGCGCTGCTGCAAAGCGGAGAACGCGAGCGCGCCTGGGAAATGCTCAGCGCAATCCTCCCCGCCGGAAAAAGCCAGCTGCACTACCTGTGCGAACCGTTTGTGGTTGCCGCCGATGTATACAGCGCTGAATCGCATGAGGGTGAAGGCGGCTGGAGCTGGTACACCGGCTCGGCCGGCTGGCTTCTGCGCGTCGTAACGGAAGAGTTGCTGGGGCTTCGTCTGCGCGAGGGCAAACTTTATATTGAGCCGAACCTGCCGGAAGCACTTCCGGGCTACAGCGCGCAATGGCACGGCAACAACATTGAAGTTCGAAGCGGAGAAATATTCGTAAACGGTGCGCCATGGAGCGGCGAGGGACTTGAGAGAAAAATCGGCAACTCGTCAAAATAACATCTTCACAAGCGCCGCATGCGCAGTTATAATATAAATGTAAGAAAAAACACAAAGGAGATAAAGCTATGAAGTTTTCCTATGCTCCCCGCGGCGTCTGTTCCCAGCGCATGGACTTCGACGTGGAAGACGGCATCGTCCGCTCCGTCGCCATCTACGGCGGCTGCCACGGCAATCTTCAGGGCATTTCCAAGCTGATCACCGGTATGCCCGTTGACGCAGTCATTGAGCGCCTTAAAGGCATCCGCTGCGGCGGCAAGGCAACCAGCTGCCCCGATCAGATTGCCCAGGCACTCGAACAGGCAAAAGGCTGAGCGCAAGCTCAGTCTTTTGCTTTTTTACGGACCGTTTCGGTCACATTTTTTGAACGATTGCACGAAGCCGGTAATTTTTCAGTTTTTGAAACCGTTGCAATCGCTCATTTTCTTTGCCGTGAGTTTACATAATTTATTTTTATTTCTACCACTCCAAAATCAATTTTTGTAATTTTTCCTGTCATTTTGACGACAACATTAAACTCCGTCATTTTTGCCATACAAATTCTTGTGGCGCATTTTTTGCGCACATTTTGATTTTCGCAACATATTGTGGCCTTATAGATTATCCAAAAAAATCCGTTCGTTCTTTTGTTGATTATCAGTCTTGATTTGGCGCTTTCGTGATTGATATAATAAAAGCGCACAGTTTATAGACTGTGTAATTTTTATTGTCAAAAGGAGCTTTTATGGGTAAAAAGTCAAGTAAACTACTTGCCGTTTTATGCATTGCAGCGCTCTTTGCGTCCTGCCTGTGTCCGGTCGCCTCAGCTGCCGACACCGCGGACTCACAGCCTACCGAATGTGACAGTCAGGCACTTGTCTGCACCGAGGTTCCCATCTATGAAGACGATCGTTATCTCGGCATCGGCTTCATTACGGATGACGATGTTACCCTTGTTCCCCTGCGCACCTTTCTCGAAGCGGTGCTGGATGTTGAATTCGAAGTGGAATGGGAGCACGACAGCGCAACCGCCACGCTCACATCCACAGACCTTCTCATCACGCTGACGCTCTCGGACGGATATATGTGCATCAACGGCAGATATATCTACCTGCGCGACAGTGTTTACAACATCAACGGAACCATCATCGTTCCCATCCGCGATCTTGCAACGCTGTTCGGTCTTGAACCGACCTGGGATGCAGAGGAACACTGCGTCATCCTTCGAACGGAAAACCTCACCATGCCCGTATGCGGGGATGAATTTTATCCCGCCGAGGATCTCTACTGGCTTTCCCACGTGATCTACTCCGAATCCGGCAACCAGCCGCTTGACGGCATGATCGGCGTAGGCAACGTGGTGATGAACCGCGCAGCCGACGACAGCGGCGCATTCAACAGCGGCATTCAGGGCGTAATCTTCCAGCAGGGACAGTTTGACGTCGTTGCAGCCGGAACAATTTATTACACACCCTCCGACAAAGCCGTTGTTGCCGCCAAGCTCTGCCTGGAAGGCTACAACACCGTCGGCGACGCAAAATGGTTTGTAAATCCCGCAATCGGATCTTCCACATGGTTCAGAACGTATAAAACCCTTGCAATCACCATCGCGGATCACGATTTCTACGCTTGATTTTATATTAATGAGTATGTTACTATATAGGGTATGTCAATCGACATACCCTATTTTATTTTTCAGAGGAATGCCCATGCTGGAACAAACGCTCCGCGACGGTCTTGCAGAGCTCTCGCTCCCGTGCGAGGCTGAAGCAATCGCCCGCTTTCGCATTTACTATGATGCGCTTGAAGAAAAGAATAAAGTGATGAATCTCACCGCGATTTCCGGCGAAGACGAAAGCGCACGAAAGCACTTTCTGGACTCCGTCGCGCCGCTGCTGTATTTCGACATGGCAGGCAAATCCGTCATCGACGTCGGCACGGGCGCCGGTTTTCCCGGACTTCCGCTGAAAATTCTGCAGCCGCAGCTGCGTCTCACACTGCTGGACTCTCTGCAAAAGCGCATCGGCTTTCTCTCGGAGGTTTGCGAGTCGCTCGGTCTGCGCGATATTGAGTGCGTTCACGCAAGAGCCGAAGAATGCGGCACACGCCGCGAGCAATACGATTTTGCCGTTTCCCGTGCGGTTGCCCGGCTGAACATGCTGTGCGAGCTATGCCTGCCCTATGTCAAAGTCGGCGGTGCGTTTATCGCGCTGAAAGGCCCTGCGGTTACCGAAGAACTGAAAGAGGCTGACCGCGCCATCGCTCTGCTCGGCGGCACCGTGGAGCAGGTTTGCGACTATGCCGTTCCCGGTGAAGAACTGCACCACAACATCGTCATCATCCGCAAATCCGCCCCCACGCCGAAGAAATACCCGCGGCGCTTCGCTCTGATCAAAAGCACGCCGCTGTAAGCCGGCAGCATCATAACACACGCAAAAAATAACATCCGAACTTTCCGGAGGAAAGAAAATGATAAACGTAACAGAAATTTTCGGCAGCATGGTATTCAATGAAAAGGCCATGCTCCGTTATCTCAGCGATGAAACCTATGCCGCGCTCAAGTCCACGATCAACACCGGCGCGCACATGAGCTTTGAGATCGCCGCCGAAGTTGCCGACGCCATGAAACGCTGGGCAATCGACAACGGCGCAACCCACTATGCGCACTGGTTTCAGCCCCACACAGGCTTCACCGCGGAAAAGCACGAGGGCTTCATCGCCCCCGACGGCCGCGGCGGCGTACTGATGGAGTTTTCCGGCAAGGAGCTCATCAAGGGTGAGGCGGACGGCAGTTCTTTCCCCTCCGGCGGTTTGCGCGCCACATTCGAAGCGCGCGGCTACACCGCATGGGACCCCACAAGCTATGCCTTCATCAAGGACAATGTGCTGTGCATCCCCACCGCCTTCTGTTCCTACGGCGGCGAGGCGCTCGACAAGAAGACTCCTCTGCTGCGCTCGATGGACGCGCTCAACACGCAGGCCAAACGCGTTTTGAAGTTTTTC
>SVMK01000044.1 GCA_015067465.1 Oscillospiraceae bacterium | reverse complement strand
GGGGCCGCCCATGCCGGTGCCCTCGGGGTCGCCGCCCTGAATCATAAAGCCGGGGATGACGCGGTGGAAAATCACGCCGTCATAGTAGCCGGAGGCGACAAGGGAGATGAAGTTGTTAACGGTGTTGGGAGCAATCTCGGGATAGAGTTCGGCTTTGATCACGCCGCCGTTTTCCATCTCGATGGTGACAACAGGATTCATGGTTGTGTTCCTCCTCGGTTTTCTTGTGCTGATATAATCAGAAATTTTTCATCTGGCGGTCGATATCCCGGGCCGCCTGACGCTTTGCGTCGGATTCGCGCTTGTCGTAGAGCTTTTTGCCCTTGCACAGGCCCACTTCAACCTTCACGCGGCTGTCCTTGAAATAAACCGAAAGGGGAATGAGCGCAACACCGTCCTGCATCACTTTGGCGTTGAGCTTCAGAATCTCCTTGCGGTGCATCAGCAGTCGCCTTGCACGGTCGGGGTCGCGGTTGAAGATGTTGCCCTTTTCATAAGGGCTGATATGCATGCCGCGGACAAAAATCTCGCCGTTTTTTATGGTGCAGTAAGAGTCCTTCAGGTTCAGCGTTCCGGCGCGGATGGATTTCACTTCGGTGCCAAACAGCTCAATGCCCGCTTCGTAACGGTCGAGGATGAAGTAGTCGTGATATGCTTTGCGGTTTGAAGCGGCCTGTTTGATTCCCTGGGCTTTGGGCATGGCGCTGCACCTCCTTTTCTCTGGACTGCGATAATATTATAACATAATTTTCCTGGAAAAAAAGGTCTAATCCGTGAAATATTTGTGAATTAAAGCCAGCGCGTAATCCGCCACAAAAACCCTGCAAATCCGTGCGGGACGGGCAATCAGCAGCGTTTCGCCGCTTTTGCCGCGAAAAAGTTCTGCGGATATGTAGGGCCACGGTGCGGCACCGCAGCGCAGCTGCGCATAGCGCACCAGCAGCCGCATGCCGCCGTTGCCGAGCATGACACCGCGGGGCAGGATGAGCACAACACATTTCCCTTCGGAGAAAGCGGATTCCATTGCAAGTCACCTCCGCTTTCGATTATACCGCCGCGAAGAAAGGAGATTCCAGTGAAAAGATATGGAAAAACGGGGCGTGATGTGCTATTATATAAAATTAGATTAGTATAAGCAGGAGTGCGCCCAAATATGGATTACACGGAAAAAACCATCAGCAGCGAGGAAATATTCAGAGGCCGGATCATGTATGTGCACCGGGACACGGTCCGCCTGCCGGATGGCAGCGCGGCCGAGCGCGAGATTGTGGAGCATCCCGGCGGCGTTGCGGTGATTCCCGTGGACGAAAACGGCGATGTTTGGTGCGTGCGGCAGTATCGCTATGCCTATGCCACCGATATGCTGGAAGTTCCTGCGGGAAAGCTGGAGCCGGACGAGGACCCGCTGGAGTGTGCCGTGCGGGAACTGAGCGAGGAAACGGGGCTGCGTGCTGAAAACTATACATTTTTGGGTAAACTCTATCCGTCGCCGGGATATTGCCGGGAAACGCTGTATCTCTATCTGGCAACCGATTTGACGCGCGGGGAAGCGCATCTGGACGAGGGTGAGTTTTTGCATGTGGAGCGCATACCGCTGTGCGAACTGTTTGCCATGGTGATGGACGATGGGCTGCCGGATGCAAAAACCGCGATGGCGGTTTTGAAAGCGAAGCTGCTTCTGGACGAAAGGACGGAGAAACAATGAACAAAAAAGTTCTGATTGTGGACGATGAAAAAGCCATTGTTGACATTCTGGAATACAACCTGAAAAAAGAGGGGTATGCCACCGTAAGGGCGCATGACGGAAAAGAGGGGCTGCGCATGGCGCGCGAGGAAAACCCTGATCTGATTTTGCTGGACGTGATGCTCCCGTATATGGATGGCTTTACGGTTTGCGGAACGCTGCGCGGCGAGGGACGGAATGTGCCCATTATCATGATTACCGCCCGCGAAGAAGAAACGGACAAGGTGTTTGGGCTGGAAAACGGCGCAGATGACTATATCACCAAGCCGTTTTCCATGCGCGAGCTGCTTGCGCGCGTGAAGGCCAATATGCGCCGCACGCTGCCGGAGCCGACACCCGGTGCGGAGGATAAGAGCATCCGCATTCGTGAACTGGTGATTGATCCGGAGCGGCATTCCGTTTCCAAAAACGGCGTGGAGCTGGATCTGACGCAGCGTGAATACGAGCTGGTTCATTTTCTCTCGCGCAATCCGGGGAAGATCATCTCCCGACAGGAACTGCTCACCGAGGTGTGGCAGTATGACTACTACGGCGATCTGCGCACGGTGGACGTTACCGTGCGGCGCCTGAGGGAAAAGCTGGAAGACAATCCCGCCGAGCCGGTGTATGTTCTGACCAAGCGCGGCGTGGGGTACTATTTCGCGGACTAAGAAACGGGTAAGGGAGTCGAAACGATGACCCGAAGCATTTATACAAAACTGGTTGCGATCATTCTGGTGCTGATTCTGGCGCTGATGGCGGTTGTCGGTGCGTTTCTCATGCGCGGCGTCAGAAACTTTTATATCAACGAGTTTTACACGCGCATGCAGGATGCGTTTTCGGATGCGGATATGGCGGGCGACCTGCGCGCTGCCGCAGACGGAGAGGGCGCTGCGGCGCTGATGGCGGATATTCTGCGTGCAAACTCCGGGCAGCTGGGCATCAGTTCCGGTACGCGCAACTACTATATTCTCGACGGAAAAACCGGCGCTTACCTCACGGGCTCCGATCCCGAGGCCGGACCGAAGCTGCAGGTTACGCGCAATGTCCTTGCTGCGCTGTCCGGCCGCGAGGGCTACGCTTCCAACAGCAGCGACGATTACATGGATGTTGCGCTGCCCGTGGACGGAGCGAGTGGGAGCTATATTATCTACATCATCGACAACAAGGAAACCGTTGCCGATCTGAATGCGGAACTGTTTCATATCATCATTGAGGCGATCGTGCTCGGCCTTGGCATTGCGGTGCTGCTGAGCCTTCTGCTGGCAAAAACGATGGTTACACCCATCCAAAGCCTTACCCGTGCGGCGGAAAAGGTTGCCGCGGGCGATTTTTCCGAGTCGGTTGAAAACGAATCGCGCGACGAAATCGGCGTTTTGACGCGCACGTTCAACGACATGGCGGGCCAGCTGGAAACCAACATCGAGGTGCTGAAAAACGCCGAGAAAATGCGCAAGGAATTTGTTGCCAATGTTTCCCATGAACTGCGCACACCCGTAACCAGCATCCGCAGCTATGCGGAAACGCTGTGCGACGCGGCGGGGAGCATGGAACCGGAAACGGAGCAGCATTTTCTGGAGGTGATTGTCGGCGAGAGCGACCGCGTGACAAAAATCGTGCAGGATCTGCTGACACTTTCCAAATTCGACGCCGGCAGCGTTGCATTTGATTTCCAGAATTTCTCGTTTGAAAAATCCCTGCGCGATGTTTACGATGCGCAGCTGCTCGAGGCGCAGAAGCGCCGCCAGAACTTCACGCTCGACTTCCGCTGCGCGCTGCCGGAAATCCGGGGCGACCGCGCAAGAATCGAGCAGGTTTTGATCAATATGATCTCCAACGCCATCAAATACACACCCGAGGGCGGACGCATCCAGATGATCGCAGGCTGTGTGGACGACTGTGTATGGTGCGCTGTGCGCGACAACGGCATCGGCATTCCGAAAGAAGATGTTGCGCATATATTCGAGCGCTTTTACCGCGTGGACAAAATGCGCTCGCGCGAATCGGGCGGCACGGGTCTCGGCCTTTCCATTGCGTCCGAGATCGCGGAGCGGCATGACGGACGGATGGAAGTGCAGAGCCAGAAGGGCAAGGGCACTACCATCACCGTAACGCTGCCCATCGGAGGCCCGCGCCATGAATAAGGAAAAGAAAGCGAGCCTGCTGCGGCAGGGCGCGATCGTTGTGCTGCTGATCACGGCATCGCTGCTGCTGGGAGAAACCGGGTATTTCGACGGCTTGCGCGAGCTGCTGCCGATTTCGGCGTCGGAAAGCCGTCCGGGTGAGGCCGCGCCCCAAAACGGACAGACCCAGAAGCCGACAGACGCGGTTCGCCCGCTGACGGCTGTGGTGTGCGGCAGCGGCGGCGGACGCTACGGCGCGGCGTATCATGACGAAACGACGATGGCGGTGTTTCGCCGCTTTTCCGCAGATCTTGGCGAAGCGCTGGGCAGCGCCGGTGCGCCGGTCGGCATTACGGAGGCGGAATTTTGCAGCCGCCTGCGCGGCAGCGGTGTTTTCTTTGGGTTCCATTGCGCCCAGCCGCTGGAATTGCTGTCGGGCTGGCTCGGAACGGAAATGTCCGGCGAAGCGGCGGGGCATCGTGTGCAGTTGCTGTTTCTTTGCGCGGCTGGGGAGCAGACGGAGCTTTGCTACCGCACGGAAACGGGCGAGTTTTTTGCCTGCGCCACCGCGGCGCCGGCTGCGGGCCTTTCCGGACGAACGGAGGAATACCTGCCTGACGGCAGCTGCTTTGCTTTTGAATGCGGCAAACTTTCTGCGGGCGACGCGCTTACCGTGATTCCGGCAGGTCAGGCAACGGCTGCTGTTGTGAAAAGCGCGGCGGTGAATCCGGGCGAAGCCGATATCGAAGAATTGATGCGCGGCGTGGGTATGAACAGCTATGTTGCCAACTCCTACACCGAAGCGGACGGAACCACCGTGTATGTTGATGAAACGGCCACTTTGCGCGTGCGCGCCGACGGCAGCATTGCCTTTCGCCGCACCGCGCTGCCGGTGAATATGGGTCATGTCGGACTGACGGGCAATGTGAACAGTGCGTGGCAGATCGCGGAGCGCTGCATCGGGAAAAACTGCGGCGACGCGGTTTTGCTCTTTGCCGGACTCGGCTTTGACAGCACGCAGGACAACTGCACCGTGTATCTTGACTATGCGGTGAACGGAATCCCGGTGCGGCTTGCTTCGGGGCATGCGGCGGAAATTGTTGTGCGTTTCGGCAGCGTGGTTCAGCTGCGGCTGAACTGCCGGACCTATACCGCAACGGAAGAAACCAAAACGCTGCTGCCCATGCTGCAGGCGGCGGCAATCGCGGCGCAACGGGATGCCGAACCGAAACTGATTTATGCAGACCGCAGCGATGCGACGGACTGCATCTGGGTGACTGACTGATGGATAAACGATTGCTCGAGCGCATAATTATCATCATACTGCTGCTTGTGAATCTTTTTTTGCTGCTGATTGTGCTTTCGGACAAACTGGAGACCCGCCGCAACGAAGCGGAAATGCTGCGTGCGGCGGAAACGCTGCTGGAAAACAGCGGCATTGCGGCGGCGGACAAGGTGTTTGCGGTGCAGAGTGCGCCGCCGGCCTGCGCCGTTCGGCGCGATGCGGCGGCGGAAACCGAAAAGGTGACAAGTCTGCTCGGCAGCCATTCGCAGCAGGACCTCGGCGGCAACATTCTCTTTTACCGCTCCGACAAGGGACAGGCGGTGTTTCGCGGCACCGGCGAGGTGGACATTCTGTTTTCCGGAAATGAGGTTGCTGTGCGCGGCAGCCGTGAAAAAACGGTGGAGCGGCTGATGCAGCGCGTTGGTGCCGAGGTGCTTTTGCGCGAAGGAACGAAGGACGAGATGCGCGTGGAGTGCTTTTGCTGCTGGAACGGCTACCCTGTGTTCAATGCGGTTTTGAATTTTGATTTCAACGACCGCAGCCTGTATATGGTTGGCGGAACCCGCACATTCGATATTGAAACCGAAAGCAGCGACGATGCCTTGCTCAACTCCGTGTCGGTGCTCACGCGCTTTGCAGAGATGGTGCAGGCGCAGGATTTTGCGTGCACGCGGCTGGAATCGCTGCAGCCGGGCTATCTGATGAATGTGAGCGTATCGGGCGAAAGCGTGCTCACGCCGGTGTGGTATCTGCAAACCGACGGCGGTGCGCTGCTGATCAATGCCGAAACGGGACGCATGGAAAATACTGCGGCTTTGAAGGGCGTTTCGCCATAAAAACGTTGCTTTTTAGCTGATATTATGATAAAATACAATGATTTTAATTTGACGAAGAATTGATTCAACCCGACGCAAGGCGTCTTTTTCCTATCAAGATCCTTACGGGAGGCCGTTAATTTTGGACAAATATATTGTAAAAGGCGGAAAAAAGCTGTTTGGCGAAGTGGAGATTTCCGGCGCGAAAAACGCGGCGGTTGCCATTATTCCCGCAGCGCTGATGGTAAACGGCGTTTGCCGCATCGAAAATCTGCCGCAGATCAGCGATACGGACAAACTGCTGGAGATTCTGTCGCTGATGGGCGCGCAGGTGCGCCTTGTGAATAAAACCACCGTGGACGTGGATTGCACCAATGTTTATCTCTCCGACGAGATTTTTGAACTGACGAAGGCAATCCGCGCATCCTATTATCTGATCGGTTCTATGCTGGGCCGCTTCGGTGAGGCGAGAACCACCATGCCCGGCGGCTGCAATTTCGGCGTTCGCCCCATCGACCAGCACATCAAGGGCATGAAGGCGCTGGGTGCCACCATGAATATCGGCAACGGCCTGATCTGCGCTTCGGCGCGCGACGGACGGCTGAAAGGCAATCGCGTTTACCTCGACAAGGTTTCTGTCGGTGCGACGATCAACATTATGATCGCCGCCGTGCTTGCAAAGGGACAGACCGTGATCGAAAATGCGGCGCGTGAGCCGCACATCGTTGACCTTGCAAACTTTCTCAACTCCATGGGTGCGGATGTGCGCGGTGCCGGAACGACCACCATCAAGGTGCGCGGTGTGGAAGCGCTTCACGGCGGCACCTATGCCCTGATCCCGGACCAGATCGAAGCGGGCACCTATATGGCGGCGGTTGCGGCCGCAGGCGGCGAAGTTCGCGTTACCAACGTAATTCCCAAGCATCTTGACTGCATCTCCGCCAAATTGGTTGAGATGGGCGTGGAGATTGAAGAAGGCGACGATTATGTGACGGTGAAGCGCGATGCAGTGCTGCGCCATACCAATGTGAAAACCCTGCCGTATCCCGGTTTCCCCACGGATATGCAGCCTCAGATCAGCACCGTGCTGTGTCTTGCCGAGGGAACGAGCATCGTAACCGAAGGCGTTTGGGACAATCGCTTCAAATACATCAACGAACTGCGCAAAATGGGCGCGGAAATTCACGTGGACGGCAAGGTTGCCGTGATTGAAGGCGTGAGCGGCCTTACGGGTGCACCCGTTGCCGCGTGCGATCTTCGCGCGGGCGCTGCGATGGTGATTGCGGGGCTTTGCGCCGAGGGCACTACCACGATCGAAGACGTTGAGTATATCGAGCGCGGCTATCAGGATATCGTCGGCAAGCTGCGCAAACTGGGTGCGGACATTGTTGCCGTGACCGAACCGAACGATCCGGCCGACAAAACAGCGACGGCTTCTGCGGGCTGATGCGGCTTACAACATTTGCCAGCGGCAGCGGCGGAAACTGCGCGCTGCTTTCTATGGACGGTGTTCACATTTTGCTGGACGCCGGTATCTCCTTTCGGAGAATCAAGGAAAATCTGGCGCTCTCCGGCCTGAAGCCGGAAGCGCTTTCCGCTGTTTTGATCACGCACGAACACAGCGATCATGTCGGCGGCCTTGCAACGATGATGAAAAATTGCAGTGTTCCCGTCTGCGCCCCCCGCATTGTGGCAAACCGTTTGCGTTGTTCCATCGCGGGGGCGAACCACTTCCTGCGCGAAATTCCGCTGCAGCAGGATTTTTCGCTCGGTGCGCTGACGGTTCGGGCGTTTCCGACACCGCACGACACGGAGCAGAGTGTTGGCTGGCGTGTTTCGGGCAGCGGTATTTTTGCTCTGGCTACGGATATGGGCTGCGTGACGGAGACCGTCCGCGGCGGATTGCTGGGTGCGGATGCCGTGCTGATTGAGGCCAACCACGATGAAGACATGCTGTGCGCAGGGCGCTATCCCGCCATGCTCAAGCGGCGAATTCTCTCCGATCGGGGACACCTTTCAAACGCGCGCTGCGGCGAACTGGCGGCTTATCTTGCAGACCACGGCACGCAGCAGATTGTGCTGGGCCATCTCAGCGGCGACAACAACACCCCTGCCATGGCGTTCCGCACGGTTTCGGCGGCGCTGGAGGGAAAAAGCACGGCGCTGTATGTTGCGCCGGCGAGCGAACGCTTTACGCTGGAGGTTCAAAAGGAGAAGGCATGCTCGGTGTAACGCTGATTTGTGTGGGTAAAATGAAAGAAAAGCACCTTATCAGTGCTTTTGAGGAATACCGCAAGCGCTTGGGTGCGTTTTGCCGCTTTGAGCTGGTGGAACTGCCCGAACAGCGGCTGAGCGACAATCCCTCCGCGAAGGAGATCGAAACGGCGCTGAACAAGGAAGCCGCGGAGATTCGCAAGCATATCCCGGCGGGCGCTGCGGTGGTTGCCATGTGCGTTGAAGGAACGCAGAAGAGCAGCCCGGAGCTTGCCGCGCAGATTTCCGCGTGGGCAAATGCGGGCGTGAGCAGGCTGTGCTTTCTGGTCGGCGGTTCGTTCGGCATGAGTGAAGAGGTTAAGCGCAGCGCGGCGCTGCGGCTGTCCGTTTCCAAAATGACATTTCCGCACCACCTGTTTCGCGTGATGCTTGCAGAGCAGATCTACCGTGCCTTTACCATTCTGGAGGGCAGCCGGTATCATAAATAAGTGTAAGAGAGGAATAACATACTATGGCTGGTGAATTCGGCCGCGCGAGCCTTCCCGGCAAGCTTTACGATCAGTGGCCGCGGGATGCCGGGGGCGAAATTGTAGCCCCGAAATTTCTCCGACATTGCACAAGCGTTGATATGGAGGACACGCTGCTGGTGAACATGCTCGGCAGCTACGGCGTTCCCGCCGTTGTGCTCCACCCCGGCGACGGGGGCTTCGGCAAAGTAGTGATCGGTATGTCCGGCACGGGCAGCAGCATTTTTGTGCCGGAAACCATGTATGATTTGGCAAAAGAACTGATGGAGGCTGAACCTGATGACGACGTACAGAGCTGAATACGAAAAATGGCTGGACTGTCCTTCCCTGAGCGAGAGTGAGTGGAAGGAACTGCACGACATCCGCAACGATGATCAGGAGATCGAAAGCCGCTTTTATGCCCCGCTGGAATTCGGCACGGCCGGACTGCGCGGCACAATGAAGCTGGGATTGCACCACATGAACATTCATGTGATTCGCCATGCAACGCAGGCGTTTGCCAATGTGATTGCCGCCGAGGGCGAAGAGGCGAAAAAGCGCGGTATTGTCATCTGCTTTGACTGCCGCAACAACAGCGATGTGTTTGCCCGCGAGGCTGCCTGCGTTATGGCGGGCAACGGCATCAGCGTCCGCTTGTTTGATGCAATGCGCCCCACGCCGGAGCTGAGCTTTGCTGTGCGCAAATACGGCGCCACCGCCGGCATCAACATCACCGCCAGCCACAACCCCAAGGAATATAACGGCTATAAGGTATACTGGTCCGACGGCGCGCAGCTGCCGCCGCAGCATGCCGCAGCCATTGCCGCCCAGATGGAGCAGATCGACATTTTCAACGGCTTTACTGCAATGGATTTCGACGAGGCAAAGGCCAGCGGCGCCATCGAAATGATCGGTGCGGAAACGGACGAGGCGTACCTCGGCGAGGTTCTCGCGCAGGCGATCGACCGCGCTGCGGTGGAGCGCGTTGCAGACGAACTGAGCATTGTTTACACGCCGTTTCACGGCACTGGCTACAAGCTCGTTCCCGAAGCGCTCAAGCGCATCGGTATCCGCCGGCTGATCCCGGTTCCGGAGCAGATGGTTGTGGACGGCAATTTTCCCACGGTGGCAAGTCCGAACCCCGAGAATCCGGAGGGATTTTATCTGGCGATCGACCTTGCAAAGCGCGAGGGGAGCAGCCTGATCATCGGCACGGACCCCGACTCCGACCGCATCGGCGTGCTGGTAAGACGCGGCGACAATTTTGTTCCCGTGACCGGCAACCAGCTCGGCGTTTTGCTGCTGGACTATGTGATCTCTGCGAAAAAGCGTCTTGGCACGCTGCCGGAGAATGCCGCCGCCGTCAAGTCCATTGTCACCACGGAAATGGCACAGGAAGTCTGCAAGCGCAACGGCGTTTTCATGGCTGACACGTTTACGGGATTTAAGTTTATGGCTGAGAAGGTTGCCGAGTGGGAAAGCGCCGGAACCTATCAGTATATTTTCGCCTATGAAGAAAGCTACGGCTATATGATGGGCGATTATGTCCGCGATAAGGATGCGGTTACCGCAGCCATGATGGTGGCGGAGATGGCAGCTTACTATTGCAGTCAGGGCAAAACGCTGCTTGATGCGATGGATGACCTTTACGAAACTTACGGTTTCTTCGCGGAAAAAACGCTCAATCTGGTTATGCCCGGTCTGGACGGTCTCAAGCGCATGCGCGAGATTATGGCCACGCTGCGCGAGCAGCCGCCTGCCGCGATCGCCGATGTTCCCGTTGCCAAGGTCAGAGACTACAAAACGGGCGAACTGTATGTTGCGGGGCTTGGCGTTGTCGGCGAAACGCACATCAGCGGCAGCGATGTTCTTTACTACGAGCTGGCTGACAGCAGCAGCTTTATCATCCGGCCTTCCGGCACCGAGCCGAAGATCAAGATCTATCTTCTGGTCAAGGATGAGGGCAAGGCCGCCTGCGCGGAGAAAATCGACAAATTTGTCGCTTACGCGGAAACGCTGAAGGAAATCTGAATTACACTATGATAAAAAGCGCACAGCGCCGGAGCATGAAGCAACCGACGCCGCGCGCTTTTTTTATGCAAATTTGAGAGGATGGAGAAGCGTGCAGATTAAAAACAGGAGCGAACTCAGAAACGGGCTGCAAACAGGCTGCGGATTGCTTCGCCGATGCGGATGAAAACGGTGCGCAGCGCAGCGAAAAAACCGACGAAAAAGCCCTTGGCTTCGCCCAGATTATCCGAAAAATTCCGCAGTCCGTCAATTTTCTCTCTCAGCTCTTCGCCGTCGAGTTTTTCCAGCGAGCGGCAAAGATCAACAAGCTGCTGCACCTGACTTTCTTTGAGAGAAATGCCGCGATTTTCCGCAGCGGCGAGAATGGCGGAGGAGAGCTCTTCGTCCGTCATTCCGGAAGAAGCCTGCAGCAGCGCAGACAGATCTTCCGATAGCTGTCCGGGGTCGAAGTCCTTCAGTTTTTCGGAGAGCTTTTCCAGCAGGTTCGACTTTTGACCGTCAAGAAATTCGGCAACATCGTCGTCAAAAACAGTGCTGTAGGTTTCGAAAAATGTATCAAACGCAGCGGCGTTTTGCACTTCGCCGGGTTCGGCTGCGGCGCAGCCGAATGAGAGACACAGCGCAAAAATCAGCAGGAGCGCCGCTGTGAGGAAGCGGGATTTCACGGGAGAATACTCTTCCTTTCGCTTGCTGCGGCATGCTTTGCCGCAGCGTTATTCTTATGACAATCGCTACAATACACCCTAATTACATAATTTTTGCATACTTTCTGTAAATAATTACAATCTAAATCGTAAAAGCGAGAGAAAATATATAAAAAAAATCACTTGCGTGTCGAACACTTCTATGGTAAGGTAAGTCCAACAATTCAATACTGTGCGAGTCGAACCTTGCGGAAGAGTGTGCACAAGAGCACCGCCGAAGGAATAATATTATCAGGCAAAAAGGACTGCAAGGGGATCGCTCTCTGGAGAAGCTCACACTCCGCTGTGAGGGCCGAAGGTGCAAAGCCGGCGTTTGAAAAAGCCGACCGAATCTCTCAGGCAAAAGGACAGGGCATTAATCAGCAATCCACTGGAATACAGTGGGGTTGTGTTTGTGTATCTTTGTATGTGCGAGCTTCCAACACCAGAAGGCCCGCGCATTTTTTATATGTAACTTAAAAAGGGAGGAATATATTTATGACACTCAGCGAAATTATTGTCAAGATTGACGACTTTGCATGGGGCCCCTGGCTGCTGATCCTTCTGGTCGGCACCGGCATCTACCTCAGTGCACGTGTCGGCTTCATCCAGTTCAGCAAGTTTGGCTATGCGATGAAGAACACCATTGGCAAGATCTTTAAGAAGCAGGAAGCCGGCAAAGGCGAAATCACGCCTTTCCAGGCTGTTACCACCGCCCTCGCTGCAACCGTCGGTACCGGCAATATCGCCGGCGTTACGGGCGCAATCGTAGTCGGCGGCCCCGGCGCCGTGTTCTGGATGTGGGTTTCCGCCCTGTTCGGCATGGTCACCAAGTTTGCGGAAGTTACCCTCGCTGTCAAGTACCGCGAGCGCAACGACAAGGGCGACTGGGTTGGCGGCCCGATGTACTACATCAAGAACGGCCTCGGCAAAAACTGGGCATGGCTCGGCGCACTGTTCTGCGTGCTCGGTTGCCTTGCATCCTTCGGTATCGGCAATATGACGCAGGTTAACACCATTGCGGCCTCCATCAACAACGCCATCGACTCCTTCGGCGGCAACACCGGCGCAAACACCCTGCAGATGCTCGGCCAGACCGTTCCCGTCAGCAGCATCATCATCGGCGTGATCGTCGCTGTGATCACCGCTCTGGTTCTCATCGGCGGCATCAAGCGCATTGGTTCTGTTACCGAGAAAATCGTTCCCTTTATGGCTGCTATCTATATCATCGCAGCGCTGTGCGTTGTCATTTCCAACATCAGCCACATCGGCGAAATCTTCGCCATGATCTTCAAGGGCGCATTCTCCGCCGAAGCTGCACTGGGCGGCGCATTCGGCATCACCGTTATGAACACCATCAAGAAGGGCGTCGGCCGCGGCGTTTTCTCCAACGAAGCCGGTCTCGGTTCCGCTCCCATGGCCCACGCTGCCTCCAGCGAAACCAACCCCGTCAGACAGGGTCTGTACGGCATCTTCGAAGTTTTCATGGACACCATCGTGATCTGCTCCTTGACCGCATTCACCGTTCTGAGCGGCCACTTTGCAGGCGTTGAGATCGCATGGGGCGGCAGCGGCGGCAGCGAACTGACCGCAGCAGCGTTCGGCACTGTTTTCGGCAACCGTATCGGTGCGCTGATCATTGCCGTCGGCATTGCTCTGTTTGCTCTGTCCACCATCCTGAGCTGGTCTCTCTACGGTACCCGCTGCTTTGAGTATC
>SVMK01000043.1 GCA_015067465.1 Oscillospiraceae bacterium | reverse complement strand
TCACACTGACCGTTACGCCCTGCTGGTGCTACGGCTCGGAAACCATGGACATGGACCCCATGACCATCAAGGGAGTTTGGGGCTTCAACGGAACGGAGCGTCCCGGTGCGGTGTATCTGGCATCGGAGCAGGCTGCCCACGCACAGAAAGGGCTTCCCGCGTTCGGCATCTACGGACATGATGTTTGCGAAGCGGATGACACAGCCATTCCGGAGGATGTTTCCGAAAAGATCCTGCGCTTTGCGCGCAGCGCGGTAGCCGTTGCCGCCATGCGGGGAAAGTCGTATCTCCAGATCGGATCTGTCTGCATGGGTATTGCGGGCTCGAGCATCGACACGGAGCTGTTTGAAGACTATTTCGGTATGCGCGTGGAGTCGGTGGACGAAGTGGAGATTATCCGCAGAATGACGGAGGGCATCTATGACGAGGCGGAGTATCGCAAGGCACTTGCCTGGACCCGCAAGAACTGTCCCGAAGGCTTTGACAAAAACCCGCCCGCGCTGCGAAAAACGCCCGAAGAGAAGGAAGCGTCCTGGGAATTCGTAGTGAAGATGATGTGCATCATCAAGGACCTGATGAACGGCAATCCCAACCTCCCCGCAGGCTGCGAGGAGGAAAAAGCGGGCCACAATGCCATTGCAGCCGGTTTTCAGGGGCAGCGGCAGTGGACGGACTTCTATCCCAACTGCGACTTTGCCGAATCCCTGCTCAACAGTTCGTTTGACTGGAACGGCGCAAGAGAGCCCTATATCCTTGCCACCGAGAACGACACGCTCAACGCAGCGAGCATGCTTTTCGGAAAGCTGCTTACAAACCGTGCGCAGATTTTTGCCGATGTCAGAACCTACTGGAGCGGTGATGCTGTGAAAAAGGCCACGGGCTATGCGCTGGAAGGTAAGGCAAAAGAAGCCGACGGCTTTATCCATCTGATCAACTCCGGCGCTGCGTGCATTGATGCCTGCGGCGAAGTGAAGGATGAGTGCGGCAATGCGGTGATCAAGCCTTTCTGGGAGATGAGCGAAGACGATCAGGAAAAATGCCTGAAGGCAACCACGTGGAATGCAGCCGATCTGGGTTATTTCCGCGGCGGCGGTTTTTCCTCGCGCTTTGTCACACGCGCCGAGATGCCCGTTACCATGATCCGACTCAATCTGATCAAAGGACTTGGCCCCGTGATGCAGATCGCCGAGGGCTGGACGGTTCAGCTGCCCGACGAGGTGACGGACATCCTTTGGAAACGAACCGACTATACCTGGCCCTGCACATGGTTTGCGCCGCGCGTTACCGGCGAGGGGGCGTTCAGAAGTGCTTACGATGTAATGAACAACTGGGGTGCAAATCACGGCTCCATCAGCTACGGTCACATCGGCGCGGATGTGATTACGCTGTGCTCCATGCTGCGCATCCCCGTGTGCATGCACAATGTGCCGGAAGAGAAAATCTTCCGGCCCGCCAGCTGGAATGCGTTCGGCATGGACAAGGAAGGACAGGACTATCGCGCCTGCGCTGCCTACGGTCCGCTGTATCGCATTGTTCGCTGAAGTGTATTAAATAGAAACACCCCCGGAATCAGCCGATTCCGGGGGTGTTTTTGGATGTGCGGAATGCAGAATGGGGCTGCCGCATGCGAATCAGTCCGGCAGCGCAGAGTCGGTGGCTTTCAGGCGGCGGATTACGCCGGAGCCGAGCGTTGTGGAAACAGCGAGGGTGAGCGCTTCCGCGATGAGCGGAGCGAACCATACGATTTCCAGTTTGCCGAAGCGGGAGAGAATCCACGCCGCCGCAACCTGAAAAACGACCTGGCGGCACATATTGATCACCAGCGAATAGCGTGCACGGCCCAGCGACTGACAGGCCGAGGAAAAGATCACGCTGACAGCGCCGAACACGAGCGACAGCGTGCAGATGCGCAGCGCGCTCACGGCGAACGAGAGCATATAGTCCGATGCGTTGAAAAGCGTCAGCAGCTGCACGGGGATCAGCTCATAAAGCACCGTGACAAGCAGCGAGCAGGAAGCGCCGACGATCAAACTCAGGCGCAGCGTCTTGAACACGCGGTCGTATTTCTTTGCGCCGTAGTTGTAGGAATAGATTGCGATGGTGCCGTTGTTCATGCCGAACACGGGCATAAAGCCAAAGCTTTGCAGCTTCAGCCAGATGCCGTAAACAGCCGTGGCGGTTGTGGAAAAGGTGAGGAAGATGCCGTTCATGCAATAGCTCATCACGGCGGTGAGGCCAACGGTGATCATGGAGGGGAAACCGACGGCGTAGATATGCCGGAGGATGCGAAAATCCGGAAGCATCAGACGGAAGCGGAAGCGCGTTGCGGTGTTGTATTTCAGATTGCATATCAGCGCGCAGACCGCGGCGGCAAACTGACCGATGACCGTGGCAATCGCGGCACCGCGCACGCCGAGCGCGGGGAAGGGACCGAGACCGAAAATCAGGATGGGATCGAGAATGATATTGATGATTGCGCCGAGCGCCTGCGACACCATGGAGAGCGCGGCGTTGCCGGTGGCGATCAGCAGCTTTTCAAATCCCTGGCACATAAACAGGCCGAGTGACCAGATGCAGACGATGGAGATATACTGCTCGCCGTAGTTCACAATGGATTGAACATTGGTTTGAGCGGAATAAAAGCTGCGGGAGAAAAACAGTCCCACAAGCACACACAGCAGGGTGTAGACAAGGTCGAGAAACACCTGCACGTTTGCGGCCTTTTCCGCGCGGCGAAGGTTGCCCTCACCCAGCGATCGGGAAACCAGCGCGTTGATGCCGACACCCGTGCCGACAGCAACGGCGACCATGATATTCTGCAGCGGGAATGCCAGCGAAACGGCGGTGAGCGCGTCCTCGCTCAGCTGTGCCACGAAAATGGAGTCCACAACATTATAAAGCGCCTGGATGAACATTGAGATCATCATCGGAAGCGACATGGTGACAAGCAGCTTTCCGATGGGCATCTGCCCCAGTTTGTCCTGTGTTCGGTTCATAAAAATCGTCCTTCTCTATCTTAAAAATGCAAACAGTAAAGTCCGGCGGCAGCAAGCGCGCCGATGACATTGTTTATAAAATTGACGGCATCGTTGGTGACAAAGCGCGCGCCGCGCTCAAGCGTGGCGGGCGTGTCGCAGTGCAAGGGTTTTTCCGTCAGTGCGCCGCAGCGTGCGCAGCGGTATTTTGCCTGAAAGCGCGAGCCGAGCACACTGTCGCAAACGGCGGCGAAGAATCCCGCTGCGGCGATGCTGAGGAACATGCCCCAACCGTCCCACGCAAGCGCGCAGATGCCGCCGATGATCGCGCCGCCGAGCAGGGATGCGCCGAGTCCGAGCGCGGTTACGCCGCCGGAGAGGCCTTTTTCCACAAAGCGCAGCGTGCAGATATCGCGCGGCGTGCGTCGGCTTAAAACGCCCAGTTCACTCGCCATGCTGTCGGAAAGCGAGGCGGCCATTGCTCCGCCGTAAGCCCAGAGGAATATGCGTCGGTTTGTGAGCGCGAGAAAAAGCAGCATCAGCGCGCCGACGAAAACGTTGCACATGATCTGCTGCGCGTCGCGCCGCCCGGTTTTTGCGTGGAGCGCACGGCCAATGGCAGCGCCCGTTTTGCCCGAAAGCTTGCCGGCGATGATTGTGCACAGAAAGGTTGCCGCCAAAGCGGCAAATGCGCCCATGCCGCCGCACAGACCGATGACAACGGCGAGCAGCCAGGCCAGCATCAGCCCGCCGCGTGTCAGCGCTTTTTTCCGGAGCGCCAGCAGCGCCAAAAGCGTTGCCGCAAGCAGGGCGGGGAATAATGTTTGCAGAAATTCGTTCAAATCAGATCAGCCTCGCAGAAACATCCCGCGGATGCGCGGAACAGTGTAGGATGATGGGGAATTACAGGGTGAACAGCCATGTCAGCGCAAAAACGCCGAGCGGCAGCGTGAGATTATCGTAGCCTTTGCGGCCCACCAGCTCCAGCAGCGTTGCGGCAAGCGCCGCGGCAAGCAGCTGAGGCGCGCCGAGGGAGAGTGCGAAAACGGTTGACATAATATACATAACCAGCAGGCTGATGATGAACACGCTCAGACTGCCGTAAAGCGTTCGGCTGCCGCAAAGAACACGGTTGCCCTTTTTGATTGCGCCGAAGATCGGGGCGAAGCCGTCGCCGAGCGCCATGCAGAACAGGCCGGCGCCGTAAGCCGGCAGGCACTGCGGGAAACATGCGGAAAACGCTGCCATCACCGTCATGCTCACGGCGTAATAAACCGTGCCGAGACTTTTTTTGCTTTCGTCCGTGCGCTCCATTGCGGAAAAGAGGTTTTTGCGGTAGGAAATGTAGTTGAGCACGATGAAAACCGCGGGCGGAACGGTCAGGTGCAGGCCGGAGCCGAAGCAGAGATACATCGGAATCCATGCGAACGCAACGGAAACGTGGACGATCTTGCGGCTCACCTCGTCGTCGGCGTGGGTGGATTTTTTCAGCACAAGCGTAAGACCGAGCACAAGAAATACCCAGCCGAAGGTGAGAATATATCCAAGTAAGATTTTCATGCTTTGATTCCTTCCCGGTCCATCAGCGCCAGCTTTTCCGCGCGGGAGAGCTGCTTGATGGCGTATTCGCTGCGCTGTGCCTCAATTTTGTCGGCGTGTTCCTGATACCAGACAAGCGTTACGGGGCGGCGCGCGCGGGTGTATTTGCCGCCGGTGCCGGCGTTGTGGGCTTTCAGCCGCTTTTCAAGGTTATTTGTCCAGCCGGTGTAAAATGTGCCGTCCGCGCAGCGGAGAATGTAGGTGTAGTTCATGGCGGATCAGTATGCTTCGTCGAAGTCGAAGGCTGCGGCGCCGGAGAGCGCTTCGTTGAAAAAGCAGCGCAGCGGCTCCATGCGTTCCGCGGTTTCCAAAACGCTGTCGGCAAACGCGTCGAAACTGCGCAGCTGTGCGTCGGGGTAGTAACGGGCGGAAAACCAGCTTTTGAACTTGAGGTAATCGGCTGCGGGATCGTCCGGAGAAAAGCCGCGCGGAACATTTTTCAGCCGGTCGCCGGAGAGGGGGCAGCCGCAGCGGACAAGCGCGTCCAGAAAGCGGTCGAAGTGTTCGGAGATGTGGGTGCGAACGCGCAGGAGCTGCTCGGAATTATCGCACCATGCGCCGGTGCCGAACAGGGAGCGGTTTCCGGGCTGGATGTGGATATAGTACCCAACCGGCAGCAGGCTGTGGCGGTCGCCGGACAGGTCGGCGCCCCAGCGGGGATTGTAGGGCGGTTTGTTTTTGTTTGTGCGCATATCGCGCGGAATGCGGTATTGCAGGGCCTTCGCGTCGGAAAACAGCAGCTTTTCCGCCAAATCCGGCGTTACGATCTCGGAAAGGCGGAATTTCAGATCGGTCACCAGATAGGTGAAATCCTGCTTTGCCGCGATGTAAAGGTCGTGGTTTTCCGGCGTGTGAAACCATGTGCGGTTGTTGTTCAGCTCCAGCTGCGTGCAGTAGCGCAGCATCCTTTCAAAATCCATATTGCCCTCGCTTGATCGTATAATAACAAATTATTTTACTATATTTTTGCCCCGATTACAAGTGGGCGCGGAGAAAGTCACTTTTTGGTTTTGGGTTGATTCGGAGCATAAAAACCTGCCTCCTTTATAATGACGGAGTCCGGCTGCTTTCAGATGTTCGCAGCCCGACAAAAACGGATTTTGAACCGACAAGAGCCGTGCGCCTGAAAGACGCACGGCTCTTGCTTGTTCGCTTAGTTAGAAAAGCTGTCCCGGGAGTTTGAGTTTTTCTTTGTAAGGAAATGCCTTGTCAAATTCTTCGGCATCATCTTCGTTGACGAAGTAGCCTTGCGGCGGGGCATATTCCCCGGTGATGCCGTCAAGATATCCGGGAATTAATTCTTTGCAAAGAAAGAAGGAGGCATCCGCGCCCTCGGGCAAGCCGTGATAACGAATCCCAAAATCTTCGGCAAAGGCAAAACCGCTTTTTCCGTAGAAATTGATATTGCCCTCAAAGCACAGCGCGCCGCAACCGAGCTGCGTTGCTTTTTCCAAAGAATAATCCAACAGGATTTTGCCGTAACCCTGCCGTTTCCATTCGGGTGCAATGCAGATCGGCCCCATTGTCATAATGGGAATCTCTCTGCCGTCGTCCGCTTGGATGGTTGCCCGCATAAACATGTTCTGCCCAATCAGTTTTCCGTCCTTCTCCATCACAAAATCGAGTTCCGGAACAAAGGCTTCGTCGTTTCTGAGCTGGTTGAGCACATAATGCTCTGAACAGCCCGGGCGATAAACATTCCAAAATGCTTCTCTGACAAGGGTTTCAACTTCTCTGTGTTCTTCTTTTCTTTCCAAACGAATGATGTAGTCATTTTTATTCATTGTTTTTCCTCCTGATGATTGTTGACTCCAATGCTGGGAGGTTTGTGAAGATTGTATTTGCACGAACCTCCCGGTTAAAATACAATCTCCAGTGTTTTGATTGTTTTCTTCAAAAAGCAATCTCCTTAAAAATATTTATAATCAGGCCTTTCGGCAGATTATCTGAATAGATGAATTCTGATTTGGCACCTGCTTTAGTCTATCATATTCAACGGCAGATTTCAATCAATAGTAAAACCGACGGAATTATACCGTATCAACCGCAAAAAGTCAACAAGACCGGAGAAACAAAAAGACAAGATGCAGAGCCAATAGAACGGTTTTGCTGTTGATAGGGTTTGCCTGCTGCAAACAAACGCGCGATTGCACATAAATCCCCCATTGCAATTTTGCCGCGGCGGGGCTAAAATTGAAGTATCAAACCCCAAAGAAAGGATGTCGGACAGATCATGCAGGAAGTTCTGGATTTTCTGAAAAAGAGCAAAACCTATTATCTCGCAACCGTGGAGGATGGTCAGCCCCGCGTTCGTCCCTTCGGTACAATCAACCTCTTTGAGGGCAAGCTTTACATTCAAACGGGCAAGACCAAGCCCTGCTTTCAGCAGATGATTGCAAATCCCAAAGTGGAAATCTGCGCGTTTGCGGGCGGCGAATGGCTGCGCATTGCCGCAACGGTTGTGGACGATGACCGCGTGGAGGCGAAAGCGGATATGCTGGAGCATTATCCCAACCTGAAAGACCGCTACGACGCCAACGACCCCAACACCGCCGTGCTCTACCTCAAGGACGCCACGGCAACTTTCTCCAGCTTCACCGCGCCCGACAGAGTTGTGAAATTCTGAAAATACAGTCGAAAAAAGCAAACCGCTCCGCGCCAAATCGGCGTGGGGCGGTTTTTTTGATGAAATTCAGCTGCCGAATGCGCTTACTTTTTCGGACGGAAAAACTCCTCGAAATAGTCGCGGTCGGTGTCCTCCTGCGGCTTTACCGGCGTCGGCGGAGCAGAGGCTGTTGGGGCTTCAGCAGGCGCGGCGGGTGCGGCAGGTGCAGCAGGTGCAGCAGGTGCAGCAGGTGTGGGCTGCGGCGCTGCAGGTTCGGGCGGCAGCTGCGCCACGCAAACGGCCTGCTTCAGCAGCGGATCCGTTTCCGGCTGCGGGGGCGCGGGCACCGCGGGCTTTGCGGGTGCGGCAGGCGCGGCGGGCTGTTCCGGACGGAGCACGGTGACGGGTGCCGAGTCGGGCCGGGCTGTGTCGACCGCGGGGGCGGACTGCTCCCGGGACGCTGTGCTGCGGAAAAAGCTGATCTGAGGCTCCTGCGGCGCGGATTGCGGTGCGGGGGGTTCGGGTCGGGGCGCGGCGGCAGCTGCGCGGACATACTTGATGCGCTTGCAGCGGTAGATGATGACCCATGCCAGATATGCGGCAAACAGCAGCACGATCACGGCGGTAAACACGCGGAAAGTGGTGCCGCGCGTGGTTTCCAGAATCTGGCTCTTGATATACTGCATGCGGCTGAGGTCCACAGAGGCGGAAGCAACGAGCTTCACCGTGCCGTAAACGCGGTCGCCGCGCATGAGCGTGACTTCGCCGAGCACTTCGCCGGCAGAGATGGGCGCGGTCAGCGCTGCGTTATTTTCCAGCGCGTAAACGCGGATGCTTTTGGTAAATTCGTCGGGATCGTAGTCGTTGGGCAGGAGGGCTGTGATGGATGCGGTGGGGCGAAGGTTTACATAATCGGAGTTGCTGCCCAGCGAAACATCCACAGAGGCCAGGTTTTCCGTGGATTTGAGAACTTCCAGATAGCTGAAGTTTTCATACACCCAGTCGTAGAGGGAGATGCTCTCGCTGAAACAGGAATAGTCGCTGCCGTCCTTCACACCGCCGAACACGGCGCACAGCAGCTCCACGCCGTCACGCTCGGCGGTGGAAACGAGGCAGTAGCCTGCGGATTCGTTATAGCCGGTTTTCATGCCGGAGGCGCCATCATAGAGCCAGCCGCGGCCGTAAACCGATTCGTCGCAGACAAGGGCGTTTGTATTGCGCAAAACCGTGGATTCGCTGCCGTCTTCACCGGGGATTTCAAAAACGGGAGCGCCGCAGATGCGCATGAAAAGCGCATGGCGGGAGGCTTCCAGCGCGATGGCGCTGATGTCCTGCACGGTGGTGTAGTGATTTTCGTCAAACAGGCCGGTGGGGGAGGTGAAGTTTGTGTTGGTGCAGCTAAGCTGCGCTGCGCGCTCGTTCATCTGTGCCACAAAGGCAGGCACGGAGCCGCTGACATATTCCGCAATCAGGTTTGCGGCATCGTCGCCGGAGGTGAGCAGCATATAGTAAAGCAGGGTTTCCAGCGTGAGCATCTGACCGTCGCGGAAGCCGCAGCGCGTGGCGGCGTTTGTCAGGCCGGTGTTCATTGTGTCGGAAACGGTGACAAGGTCGTTGAGCGAGATGTTGCCGGACTCAATGGCCTCCACGGCAAGCAGCGCGGTCATTACCTTGGTGGTGTCCGCAGGGAAGATGCGGTTTTCCGTGCCTTTGGCGTAGAGTATTTCACCGGTTTTGCGGTCCATAATCAGGGCTGCGGCGGAAACGGGGACCAGATCCACGGAGCCGTAGTCCGTGCCGTCTTTCACCAGACGGACCTTGCCGAGCACGGCGCCGGGCGTCAGCGGTCCGGAAACCATGCCTTCACTGTCCGTGTTCAGCGTGATCTCGCGGGAAAACTCGGAAAGATCGCAGCTGTTGGGCAGCAGCAGGGAGATGTTGGTTGCGGGGCAAAGCTCCACATAGTCCACCTCGCCGTTTGTGACCACGGGAACGCTGCCGATATGGTCGGCGGGGGAGAGCAGCTCGCGGTAGCTGTAGTTGCCGAAAGCCCAGTCGTATAGCCGGGTGGAGTCGCGGAAGCAGGTGCTGCTGGTGGCAGCGCCGAACACAAGCGCCAGCAAGTCAACGCCGTTGCGCGATGCGGCGGAAGCAAGGCAGTAGCCCGCGGCGGTGGTGTGACCGGTTTTGATGCCGTAGGCTCCGTCGTAAACCCAGTTGTCGCCGTAGATGGACTTGCTGCAGATGAGGGCGTTGGAGTTGTGCAGCGTGCGCTTTTCGGATTTGTTGGTTGCGGGGATTTCTGCGTTTGCGGTGTTGCAGATTTCCATGAACAGGGGATGCGCGGTTGCTTCCAGCGCGATGAGCGCAAAATCCGAAGCGGTGGTGTAGTGATCAAGGTTGGGCAGCCCGTGGGTGTTTGCAAAGTGGGTGGCGGTGCAGCCGAGCTGCGCTGCGCGCTCGTTCATCAGGGCGATAAAATCGCTTACGCTGCCGCTGATATGCTCCGCGATGATGTTGCACGCTTCGTTTGCGGAGGAAACCATCGCGCAGTACATCAGCTGTTCGAGGGTGAGAACCTCGCCCTCGCGGATGCCGGCGGTGCTGCCGAGAGAGGAAAGTCCCTGCAGCGCGGTGGCGGAGGTTGTAACCTCGTCTTCGGGTGCGGCGGTGCCGGATTCGATGGCTTCCACGGCGAGCAGCACGGTCATGACCTTGGTGGTGCTGGCGGGGTAAACGCGCGCGTCGGCGTTTTTGGCGTAGATCACGTTGCCGGTGCAGCGGTCAACCACCAGCGCGGTGGGGGAAGTGACCGTGGGCTGCGACACGGCGGCGGCGCACGGGGCGCACAGCAAACCCATCAGAAGGCAGACAGATAAAAATAATGGAAGAAACCTAAAATTTTTCATGTTATTCTCCCGCAAGATATGTTATGATAATAATGTTATGGAGCGTTCGGATATATTATATCGGTACGGATGCGTTCCGACATAAATGTAATTATACGGAATTCCGTGCCGAAAAGCAACTGAAATAATTACGGGACAGACGGGAAACGTATGAAGCTGAAACGGTATGAATGGGTGGCGCTGGCCGCGGCGCTTGTGCTTGTGCTGACGGCTGCGGTGTGGCACGGCGTGCATCGGCGCGCGCCGGTGGAATTTATGCTTCGCGCAGCGGAACCGGTGCATTCGGCGGCAGAGGATGAAATTGCGGCTGCGGCAACGGTGGATATCAACAGCGCCGACCGCGAAACGCTCTGCACGCTCGGCGGGATCGGCGAGGTTCTGGCGGAGCGGATCATTGCCTACCGCGAGGAAAACGGTCCGTTTGCCGCAATAGAAGATATTATGAATGTGAACGGGATCGGCAGCGGAACATTTGGAAAAATCCGCAGCCGGATCACCGTTGGCTGAGGCAGGAGGTGCGCGGGATGAGAATTCTCGTTGTGGATGATGAGGCCCTGCTGGTAAAGGGCATAAAGTTCAACCTTGAAAACGAAGGCTGGCAGGTGGACACCTGCTACGACGGCGCGACCGCCGTGGAGATGGCGAGGGCGCAGCGCTACGACCTGATTATACTGGACCTGATGATGCCGGTGATGGACGGACTGGAAGCGTGCATGCATATCCGCGAAGAGTCCACCGTTCCGATCATCATGCTCACGGCAAAGAGCGAGGACACCGACAAACTTATCGGCTTTGAATACGGCGCGGACGACTACCTTACCAAGCCGTTTAACATTCTCGAACTGAAAGCCCGCGCCCGCGCACTGCTGCGCCGCAGCGGCATGACGGCGGCTGCCGGGGAAGGCAGCGCGCAGCTGCGATGCGCCGGATTCCGCCTTGACCCGGAGCGCCGCATGGTGTGGCGCGGCGAGGAAGAAGTGAACCTGACTGCCAAGGAATTTGACATGATTGAGCTGCTCATGCGCTCGGAAGGCAAGGTGTTCAGCAGAGAAGCGCTTTTGAACACCGTGTGGGGCTACCATTATCAGGGCGAGGAGCGCACGGTGGACGTTCATATCCGCCGCCTGCGCGAGAAACTGGAGCAGGATCCGGCAAATCCCGCACACATCATTACCAAGTGGGGCGTGGGGTATTTCTTCAAGCGATAAGCTTTTTGCGTGCGCACGGAAGGATTGACCGATATGGCAAAGGAACGAACGAAAATCAAATACAGCGTTCAGATGACCTTTGTCACGATTTTTTCCGTGTTTATTGCCGTGACCATCGCCATGCTGAATATTTTTCCGACCACCAGTGCGCGCGACATTGTGTTTTCCTCAAAGCAAAGCTCGCTGATGGGGCGAACAAGCGTTATCTCGGCCTCGCTCTCCGCGCTGGAAAAGCTGAGCGGCGAGGGCGTGAGCCAGGTGATGAGTCTGATCGGCGCGGACAGCTTCGACCGCATTGTTGTGACCGATCAGGAGGGCACCATTCTTTACGACACCGACCAGTACGGTCAAACAGGGGACAGCGAAAAGCGGGCGAACATCGTGTTCAGCGCGCTGGGCGGCAAGGCTGTTTTCTCTTCCCATTACAGCGGACGTGCCTTTCAAAGCCGTGCGGCGGCACCGGTGATGAGCTACGGCGGCGTGATCGGCGCGGTGTATATCTATGAAAACGACACGGAGCAGGCTGCGCTGATCAATTCCATCCAGCTGCGTCTGCGCGGCATTTCCGTTTTGCTCGGCGTGGTTACGCTGGTGGTGATCTGCCTGTTCACCACGGCGCTGACACGGCGCATACGCGAACTGCTGCAGGGTATCCGTATCGTGCGCGAGGGCGACTATGCCTACCGCGTTGCCCCTGCGGGACGCGATGAGGTGCGCGAACTGAGCGAGGAATTTAACGAGATGACGGAGCGGCTTTGGGAAACAGAGGAGCTGCGTCGCCGATTTGTGTCGGACGCATCGCACGAACTGCGTACGCCGCTGGCCTCCATCCGCCTGCTTTCCGACAGCATCCTGCAAAGCGATAATATGGACGAGGCCACCATGCGCGAATTTGTCACCGATATCGGCAGCGAGGCAGAGCGCTTGCAGCGCATGACGGAAAAGCTGATGAAGCTGACGAAAATGGACAGCAATCTGGTTACGGAACGTTCGCGCGTGAGCCTGAAAAAAGTGGCGGAGCGCGCAGTGCATCTGCTCAAGCCGCTGGCGGAGGAAAAGCGCGTTTCCATCCATACTGCGCTGGAAGATGACGGCGTGATCCTTGCCTCGGAAGACGATGTGTATCAGATCATCTTCAATCTGGCGGAAAATGCCATTAAATACAACAACGCTGACGGCGACGTTTTTCTGCGGCTCAGCCGCGAGGGAGACGAGGTTGTTATGCTTGTTGAGGACACCGGCATCGGCATTCCGGATGAGGATATTCCGCATATCTTCGACCGCTTTTACCGCGTGGACAAGGCACGGTCACGCGCCCGCGGCGGCAGCGGTTTGGGACTTTCCATTGTGCGCGACGCGGTGAAAACCAACGGCGGTGAGATCACCGTGGAGCATCGGGAGCGCGTTGGAACAAGATTTATCATGCGCTTCCCGCTTTGTTTGGAGGACAACGAAACATGAGCTTCTGGCCTGTGCCCGATGTTATGGCGGGCAGTATTTATGAGATTCGGCCGCGGCTGTTTACAAACCGCGGAATTCGTTTTATTATGCTTGATATCGACAACACCGTTGCACCCTACACCGTCAACGACGCGAGCGAGCGCATGATCGAATGGGTGAACGAGATGAAAGCCGCGGGGCTGGAGCTGTTTGTGCTGTCGAACAACCGAGGGGAACGTCCGGAACGCTTTGCGGCCGCTTTCGGGCTGGACTGGTGCAAAAAAGCGTGGAAGCCGTTTACGAAAAATGCGCGCAGGGTCATGCAGCAGCGCGGGTTTTCCCCGGAAGAAACCGCCTTTATCGGCGACCAGATCTACACGGACGTGTGCTGCGCCAAGTGGTGCGGGGCCTTTGCCGTTTTGGTGCATCCGATTGAGTTCAACCGTTTTATCCTGCGGTTTCGCTACTGGCTGGAAGTTCCGTTTCGCCTGAAGTATCAATGGAAATACATGAAATAACGCTGAAAGAAGCAAATTTATGAAGGTTCAGTCTGTTCAAAAGGAAATGGAGATCTGGGGGCTTGACGCGATTGTGCTGTTTTCCCCGGTGAACATCCGCTATCTCAGCCGCTTCGAAATATCGGACGGCGCGGCGGTGATTACGCGCGAGAGAGCGTGGATGTTTACCGACTCCCGCTTTATCGAGGCCGCGCGTGCGCAGGCCGATGAGCTGGAGGTGGAGCTGTTTGGCACAGCGCGCCCGCTGATCGAGTGCGTGAAGCAGGCGCTGGAAGGCTGCGCCGTTGTCGGTGCGGAGGAGCAGTATCTCCCCCACGGCGACTGGCAGCGCTGGGAAAAGCGGCTGGAACGCAGCTTTACTCCCGCGGAAACGCTGCTGAAAAAGCTGCGCGCGGTGAAGGAATCGTATGAAACGGAGAGCATCATTGCCGCGCAG
>SVMK01000042.1 GCA_015067465.1 Oscillospiraceae bacterium | reverse complement strand
CAAGCTACTTACGAAATAGCGAAGAACAAACCGCATAATAAAAAAGCGATATTCCCCATAAAACGTGGGGAATATCGCACCATTTATATTTTCTCTACATTCGATAGTCATTGGCACGCCGTAGGTGGAAAACTTCACTTCATGCACGGGATCGAAATTGTCGATGGCCTTGATCAGTCCCACGCATCCCACCTGAAACAAATCGTCAACATTCTCGCCGCGGCCGGAAAACTTCTGTATCACGGAGAGCACCAGGCGCAGATTCCCGCTGATAAGCGCGTCGCGCGCCTGCGTATCTCCCGCGTGCGCCCGCCTGAGCAGTTCCTCCGTTTCGCGGCTGTCCAGCCGCGGCAGCCGCGCCGTGTTAACGCCGCAGATCTCAACCTTTCCCTGCATTGGAATTACCCCTTTTCGGCCCGGTACGCCCACGCCGCGCGCAGCACGAAACCGGACTTTTTGTTATTTCCTCGGTAGTATTTCCCAAGCCCGCGGATTTGATACGCAAACGATGCGTCCCCCACCCGCGGCAAACACGGCGGAATACTATTGAAATCCTGCACTTTCGTGTGTTAAAATAATGTTAATATTGTTTTGTGCAAAGAGGTGAACTGTTTCACATATGAAAATTCTGCTTGCAAATGTTCCCGGCTTCACGCCGGATATGTTCGCCGCAATCGAAGCGCTCGGCCTTGAGCCGGTGTTCCTCCCCGGGGAAAACGGCCGTCCCGGCTTTGAGCAGCGCCACTACGACATGGACTTTTCCGACATTGACATCGTTGTGTGCTACCGCTTTTTCTGCTACAACGACATCGCGCAGTTCCGCTCGCTGAAATATATCCACACAACCTCCTCCGGCCTGGACCACATGCCCATGGACTATATCGCGGAGCACGGCATCCACCTGTGCAATGCCCGCGGCGTTTACAGCGTGCCGATGGCGGAATTTGCCCTCGGCAGCGTTTTGCAGCTTTACCGTTCCGCGGAGCTGATGCGCACGCAGCAGCAGGCGCATCGCTGGAAGCAGCACTACAACATGCGCGAGCTTGGCGGCAAAATCGTCACCTTGCTCGGCACGGGCAGCGTGGGCACGGAATGCGCAAAGCGATTCAGCGCAATGGGCTGCCTGTGCGTGGGGCTTTGCCGCAATCCGCAGCCGGATGCGCCCCATTACGCCCGCCAGCTCTCCGTCGACCGGCTCGACGAGGTTTTGCCGGAAACGGACATTCTCATCCTCGCGCTCCCCCTCACCGACGAAACCCACCACATCATCAACGCACATCGCCTTTCCCTGCTCCCGCGCGACGCAATCGTGGTCAACATGGCCCGCGGCGCGGTTGTGGACACGGCTGCACTGCTTGACGCTTTGGAAACAGAGCGCATTGCAGGAGCCGCAGCCGATGTTTTCGAGCAGGAACCCCTGCCGCCCGATTCCCCTGTGTGGGACTGCAAAAACCTGATCGTCACCCCGCACAACAGTTACGTCGGAGAAAACAATCCCCGCCGGCTGTTTGATCTTGTATACAGGGATACTGTCAACTGGCTGAAAGAAATGGAGGACCGCACATGAAAACCGAAGCCATCGAAGTGTTAATGAACCGCCGCTCTGTTCGCAAATTCAAGCCCGACCAGATCACCGACGCCGAGCTGAAAACCGTTTTGGATGCGGGCACCTATGCCCCCACGGCGCGCAATATGCAGCGTCCCGTTATCGTTGCCGTGCAGGAAAAGGCCACACGCGACGCCGTTGCCGCGCTGAACGCGCAGGTTGCCGGCAGCGCCTCCGACCCCTATTACGGCGCTCCCACGATCATCATTGTGCTCGCACCGGACGATGAGTTCGGCACGCTTGATGCCGCCGCTGTGGAAACCAACATGCTCAACGCCGCCTACGCCTGCGGGCTCGGCTCATGCTGGATCAACCGTCCGCAGACCATGTTCAGCATGCCCGAAGGCAAGGCCATGCTCCGCGCCTGGGGCGTGGACGAAAATCTGCGCGGCGTTTGCTCCATCGCGCTCGGCTATGCCGATTGCCCGAACCCCGAAGCACCGCCCCGCAAGGAAAACTATTACACCGTTATCAAATAAGCGTCTGCCGTCCGGCCAGCACCCGGAAGACGCAAAAAAAGACTGTCTGCTCCCGAAGAGCAGACAGTCTTTTTTATCGGGTTTGATTCGTGCATTACACGCCGTAGAGCAGCCAGATATAGATATATGCGGGAATAATCGCTGCCAGCGTGAACGGGATGCCGATGCGCAAAAAGTCGCTGTTTTTCACTTCCCAGCCCTCTTTGCGCAGGATGCCGATACCGGTAATGTTGGCGGAAGCGCCGATCGGCGTGAGGTTGCCGCCCAGCGTTGCGCCGGAGAGTAAGCCGAAATACAGCACGATGGGGTCAACGCCCATTGCCGCGGCGATACCCTGTGTAACGGGCAGCATGGTGGTGACATAGGGAATATTGTCGATAAACGCGCTGATCAGCACGCTGGCCCATACAATGATGGTGTAAATCAGGAACACGTTGCCGCCGCCCAGCTTGGTAAACAGCGCCGCGATCGCATCGACAACACCCATTTCCGTGATACCGCCGATGACCAGAAACAGCCCGAACAGCAGCAGAATGGTTTCATAGTCGATTTCCTTGAGCGGTTTGACAATGCTTTTGATCGAGCGGGTTCGCACGGCGCGGTAGATCATTCCGATCACCATAACAACAACGCAGATGAAGCCGTTGGTCAGCGCCGGGCGGTTCGGAAACAGCGAGGCAACAATCAGGAGCACCACAGTGGCAAGCAGCAGAATGCCGGGAACATAGTCTTCCACCGCCGTGCGCGCTCCGGCCTCAACGCGGCCGGTTTCGCGGTGAAACAGAACCAACAGAATCAGGCACGCCAGCACCGCGCCCAGTTCCACGGCAAAAAAGATGCTCGGCTTGCCCTGAAACCAGAAAAAGTCATTGAAGCTCATGTTGGCATAGCCGCCGAGCAGGATGCTCGTGGTGTCGCCGACGAGGGTTGCAGCGCCCTGCAGATTGGAGCTGACCGCAATGGCAATGACCATCTGCACGGGACTGATATTCAGGCGCTTTGCCATCGCCAGCGCGATGGGCGCGATCATCAGAACCGTTGCAACATTGTCGATAAACGCGGACACAATGCCGGCAAACAGCGACAGCACCACGATTGCCCATTTCACATTCGGCACACGCTCCACAATCAGGTCGCTGAGCAAAAACGGAAGCTTGCTCTCGATCACAAGCGCCACGGTGCCCATTGTGCCGGCAATCATCAGCAGTACGTTGAAATCAATATACTCCAGCGCCAGCCCCCACGGGAGCATACCGGAAACCAGAAAAACCGCCGCGGATGCCAGGGCGATATACGGACGATATTTCTGAAACAGCAGCATCAATACGTAAGTTGCGGCAAAAAGCAAAATTGCAAACAGCATACAGCGACTACCTCATTAATATAATTTTAATTTCTCGCCCAGCGAGCGCTTTGCGAATGCTACAAAATATACCATCGTTTCAACTGAATGTCAACGCGCTGCCGCTGCGAAACGCACGTGGCAAATTCGCGCATTTTTCCCTTGCAATCATCGGCGCGGCATGCTATAGTTTATTCTTTTTTTGCCGCTATCTCTGCCGCCCCCGGCCCACAGCGAAATTTTCCCTTGCGGCGTGGGGCCGTTTCACCGCAGCGCACTTTATGACATAAAATGCCGAAATTATGTATTGCACGTGCGGGGTAAATATAGTAAAATATTTTATTATTTTCATGCGATCTTCATGCGGAATCATTTCCCGCCGAACGGCCTTTGCCGCAACGACGCATACTACGCTTTTACAGGAGGCGCAATATGGAACATATCGGAAGATACCGCACATTCTGGAAAGTTGCCCGCGCGCTCCTCGCGCCCTGGATTCGCAGGAAATTCAACTACACGCCCGAGCTGTGCACCGTGGAAGGCCCCTGTTTGGTGCTCGCCAACCACAATCTGGATTGGGACCCCCTCATCCTCGCCTGCGGCTTTCCGGAATATATGTCCTTTGTCAGCAGCGAGCATATTTTCCGCTGGGGCTTGGTGGCAAAGCTTCTGATATTTTTCCTCAACCCCATCGCCCGCCAGAAAGGCACCACCGCGGCGGACACCGCAATGACCATGCTGCGCAGGCTGCGCAAGGGCGTGAGCGTTGCCATGTTTGCCGAAGGCAACCGCTCCTTCAACGGCCTGACCGGCGAGATTCTGCCCTCCACCGGCAAACTCGCGCGCAGCAGCGGCGCCACCCTCATCACCTACCGCATCGACGGAGGCTACTTCACCGCACCGCGCTGGTGCGGTAACAATCTGCGCCGCGGACGGATGACCGGCAAAATTGCGAATATCTACACTCCCGCCCAGCTCAAGGCCATGAGCGCCGACGAGGTGAACGCCGCCATTGTGCGCGACCTGTTCGTGGACGCTTACGCCGTGCAGCGCAGCGAGATGACGCTTTTCCGCGGCAAACGCCTTGCCGAAGGTTTGGAAACCGTTTTGTGCCTCTGTCCGAAGTGCGGCAGGCTCGACACGCTCCATAGCGAAAACGACACGCTCCGCTGCGACTGCGGCTTTGCGGTGCGTTATAATCCGTACGGCTTTATTGAAGGCGATGACGCGCCTTTCGACAGCATTACCGACTGGGACTCCGCGCAAACGCAGCAGCTTTGCGCTTTGGCGGACACTGCGGGCGATGGCATCATCTTTTCCGATGACGGCATGCTCCTCAAGGAGATTTTCCCCGACCATTCCGAAGCTGTTCTCGGCAGCGGCAGCATGGCGCTTTATGCCGACAGGCTGGAGTGCTGCGGCCACACTTTCCCGCTTGCCGAGCTCAGCGGTTTTTCGCTTCACGGCCCGCAAACCGCAGACCTGAGCATCGGAGGACGCTGCTTTGAAATCAGCGCGAAAGCCCGGCGCTGCACAAGAAAATACATGCTTGTCATTGCGCATCTGCGTTCCGGCGAACCGCGCACCGATATTCACGCACAGTAAAGGAGACCAATATGGATTATTCTGCAGCCAACACAGCCCTCTGGAGCTCTCTGATTCAGTTTGGCATTATTGCCGCAGCGGTCATCGTTTCAAATTTTCTGCGCCGCAAAATCTCCCTGTTTCGCAAAAGCCTTCTGCCCACCGCGGTTTTGGCGGGCTTTATTCTGCTGGTGCTCAACACCACGGGGCTGTTGACGCTGGATGCGCAGCTGCTTGAAACGATCACCTACCACGGCATTGCCATCGGCTTTATCGCGATGACGCTGCGCGTTCAGAAAAAGGACGCGGAGGACCGCAGCACCGCGCTCACCGGCGCAAAAACCGGTGCCATGATCGTCAGCGTTTATCTGGTGCAGGCGCTCATCGGTTCCGCGGTTGTGCTGCTGCTTGCTTTCACCGTGATGCCCGACCTGTTCAAGGCCGCGGGAATTCTGCTGCCGATGGGTTACGGTCAGGGTCCCGGGCAGGCCAACAACATCGGCGGGGCCTACGAAGCGCTCGGCTTCGCGGGCGGACGCAGCTTCGGTTTGTCCCTTTCCGCCTCCGGTTATCTCGTCGCCTGTTTTGTGGGCGTGATTGCGCTGAACATTCTGATGAAAAAGGGCAGATTCCAGCGCATTGCGCATGAGGACATCTCCGGTTCCGTCACGGTGGACACCTTTCAGGATCAGGGCGAAATGCCGCTGAGCGAATCGCTCGACCGCTTTTCCATGCAGGTTGCCATGGTAACCATCACCTACCTGATCACCTATCTGGTCACATGGGGCATCACCGCGGGCATCACCGCTGTCAGCCCGGGCCTTGGCAACACCGTGAATTCTCTGCTCTGGGGCTTCAACTTTATCATCGGCTCGCTCGTTGCCATTCTGGTCAAGCTCTTCCTCTCGCGCATGAAGCGGCTGAATTTTATGGCACGCCAGTATCAAAACAATTATCTGCTCAACCGCATCTCCGGCTTTGCGTTCGACCTGATGATCATTGCAGGCATCGCCTCCATCCGCCTCGAGGACCTGAGCGGACTGTGGCTGCCGTTCATTCTGCTTTCCGTTGCAGGCGCCATGGCCACATGGCTGTATCTGGCATGGATCTGCAAAAAGCTTTATCCCAACTATTACTATGAAGGCCTGATGAGCATGTACGGCATGCTCACCGGCACGATTTCTTCCGGCGTTCTGCTCCTGCGTGAGCTTGACCCCGAATACAAAACGCCCGCCGCAAACAATCTTGTGCTCGGCTCTTCCTTCGGCATCGGTTTCGGCTTCCCCGTTCTGATTGTCGTGGGCATGGCGCCGAAGTCGGACTTTATGCTTTATCTCGTCATCGGCATCTGTTTTGTCTATCTGGCACTGCTTCTGACGTTTATTCTGAAAATAAACGTCAAAAACAGCGCAGTGAAAAGCAAAAAGAAATAACAAATTCAACTACGATATAGAAGGTAATAACTCATGACAAGGCCCGGTTTTGACAACGAAAAATACGTAAAGCTCCAGTCGGAAAATATCCGGCGGCGCATCTCCCAGTTCGGCGGCAAGCTGTATCTGGAATTCGGCGGCAAGCTCTTCGACGATTTTCACGCCTCGCGCGTGCTGCCCGGTTTCAAGCCGGACACCAAGGTGCAGATGCTGCTGGAAATGAAGGACGAAGCCGAAATCATCATCGCCATCTCCGCCAACGATATTGAGCGCAGCAAGCGCCGCGGTGACCTCGGCATCACCTATGATGAGGATACGCTCCGTCTGATCGACGCATTTCGCGGCATCGGTCTGTTTGTCGGCAGCGTGGTCATCACCCAGTATAACGCCCAGCCCGCCGCAGAGCAGTTTCAAAAGCGGCTTGAGGCGCTCGGCGTCCGCGTTTACCGTCACTACATCATTCCCGACTATCCCGCAAACCTGCCGCTCATCGTTTCCGACAACGGCTTCGGAAAAAACGACTATATCGAAACCGACCGCAGCCTGATCGTTGTCACCGCCCCCGGCCCCGGCAGCGGAAAAATGGCCACCTGTCTGAGCCAGCTCTACCATGAGCATGAGCGCGGCATCAGCGCAGGTTACGCCAAGTTTGAAACCTTCCCCATCTGGAATCTTCCGCTGAAGCATCCGGTCAATCTTGCCTACGAGGCTGCCACCGCCGACCTCGACGACGTGAACATGATCGACCCGTTCCATCTGGAAGCCTACGGCGAAACCACCGTCAACTACAACCGCGACGTTGAAATTTTCCCCGTGCTCAACGCCATTCTGGAGCGCATCTGGGGAAAAAGCGCTTACCAAAGCCCCACCGACATGGGCGTGAACATGGTTGGCTACTGCATCGTTGACGACGATGCCTGCCGCGATGCTTCGCGCCAGGAGATTATCCGCCGCTATTATGCCTGCGCCTGCTCCGTCCGCCAGGGTTTGAGCGACCCCGACGAGCTGCGCAAGATCGAACTGATCATGAACACCGCCGGCATCACCACAGACGAGCGCCCCGTGGTTGCCGCCGCGCTCAACCGCGCCGCCGAAACCGGCGCCCCCGCAATGGCGCTCGAGCTGCCCGACGGGCGCGTTGTCACCGGCAAAACCAGCTCTCTGCTCGGCCCCGCATCCGCCTGCCTGCTCAACGCACTCAAGGAACTTGGCGGCATCGACGATGCGCAGCTGCTCATCGCGCCGAACATCATCGAGCCCATCCAGCATCTGAAGCTGGCCCATCTCGGCAACCACAATCCACGCCTGCACACCGACGAAACTCTGGAGGCACTGTCCATCTGCGCGGTCACCGATCCGCTGGCGGAATGTGCCATGGATCAGCTCGGCAAGCTGCGCGGCTGCGAAGCCCACTCCACGGTAATTCTCTCCCGCGTTGACGAAAATCTGTTCCAAAAGCTCGGCGTCAACGTTACCAATGAGCCCCGTTATCAGGTCAAGCGCCTGTTCCACGGCCCCAAGTAAAAAAATCAGACGGCATGAAACTGCGAAGACCGCATTTGATGCGTCGCACGGCCCAAAATTACACCCGCATAAAGATTGCAAAAAAACCTTGACAATTGCGCAGTTTCATGCTATCCTTTTTAAGCTTGCGGGTGTAGTTCAATGGTAGAACACCAGCCTTCCAAGCTGGATACGAGGGTTCGATTCCCTTCACCCGCTCCAGCTTGACCCAAAAGCGCTTTATGGACATGCGCCAGTAGCTCAGCTGGATAGAGCAACTGCCTTCTAAGCAGTAGGCCAGGGGTTCGAGTCCCTTCTGGCGTGCCATCTTTCCCGTTTATATGGTGGGTATAGCTCAGTTGGTTAGAGCACCGGATTGTGGTTCCGGGTGTCGAGGGTTCGAATCCCTTTACCCACCCCACTAAAAAGCAAAAGGGATTGGGAGAAATCCCAAGCCCTTTTCCTTTTGCCACACACATAGGGGCGTGGTGAAGTGGTAACACATCGGACTTTGACTCCGCCATTCGCAGGTTCGAGTCCTGCCGCCCCTGCCAAAGTGTTTGAAATCCTCTGTCTTGAGGAACATTCAATATAGTCCATGCCCCAGTAGCTCAGTCGGCAGAGCACCTGCCTTTTAAGCAGGGTGTCCGGAGTTCGAATCTCCGCTGGAGCACCAAGTAAAACAGCTCATTGCTTTTGCAATGAGCTGTTTTGCTTGGCGCAAACCATTCCGATTTGAGGCGGGCTTCGCCCCCTCAAGCTCCCCCCTCCTGCGCAACCAAACATAACAAAAAACAAAAAAATTTGTTATTTGTAAAACCTTGAAAGCTTCGCAATCGAGCATTACAATATTCATACAATTCGAATCTCAGGGAGGCGGCTATGCGTATCGTATCGGTTCGAAATCTCATCAAAGAATATCCGGGTTTTCGCTTGAACGAGGTGTCCTTCGATCTCGAAAAAGGAAGAATCGCCGGATTTATCGGAAGAAACGGCGCAGGAAAAACAACGACCATAAAATCCATGCTGAATCTTATCCACCCCAACGGCGGCGAGATCAGCTATTTCGGCAAGCCGCTGATCGGGAATGAAGCGGAAATCAAAAGCCGCATCGGATATTCAACGGGAACGGTCAACTGGTATCCCAGAAAAAGCATCCGGGAGATCGCCGACGTCACAAAGCGATTTTATGACACATGGGATGACAACGCATACCGCGAATATCTGCAGCGGTTTCAACTGAGCGAAAATAAAACACCGTTGGAGCTGTCAGAGGGCATGAAAGTAAAATGCAATCTTTTGCTAGCCCTTTCCCACAAGGCCGAAATGCTGATTCTCGACGAACCGACAAGCGGTTTGGATCCCTTTTCCCGTGATGAGCTGCTGGAGCTTTTCACCGGCCTGAAACAAAGCGGCATAGCCGTGTTTTTCTCTACACATATTATTTCCGACATTGAAAAGTGCGCAGATGATATCATCTACATTTCGGAAGGTAAGATTATGGCTGCCATGCCAAAAACGGAGTTTATGCAGCGCTTTTCCATGGAAAACGAAACTCTGGAACAAACATTTTTAAGACTGGAGAGGGGCGTGGAACATGCATAACATTTTTATGAAAGAACTGCGGCTGAGCGCATCGATCCTCTCATACCTCTTCATTGCATTCGCTATAATGTTTTTTCTTCCGGGTTACCCAATCCTCTGCGGCGTGTTTTTTGTCACATTGGGAATCTTCCAGAGCTTTCAAAACGCACGGGAAGCAAACGATATTGTGTTCTCTGCACTGCTCCCGATTGCAAAGCGGGATGTGGTGAAGGGGAAATTCCTGTTTGTTTGCTTTATCGAGCTCTGCGCTTTTTTCCTGATGGCACTTGTGACTGTGATACGCATGACGATTATGTCCGGTTCGGAAGTATACCGACACAATGCGCTGATGAACGCCAATCTCTTTGCGCTCGGCATGGCGCTTTTGATTTTCGGGCTGTTCAATCTGATTTTTGTCGGCGGCTTCTTCCGCACGGCGCACAAATTCGCCAAACCGTTTGTGACTTACATTATCGCCGCCTTTTTGGCGATCGGCGCAGGGGAAGCAGCGCATCATTTTCCGGGACTTGCCCCGGTGAACGCATTCGGATTTGAGCATCTCGGTCTGCAATTTGCGCTTCTCGCAACCGGCGCAGCCTGTTATGCAATGCTTACCCGGATTTCCTTCGGAAACGCCTGCGGAAACTTTGAAAACATCAACCTGTGAAAGGAGCTGCCGTAATGCTGAAAGATAACCTCGCAATACTTCGCAATATACATGGCTTTTCGCAGGAAGAACTGGCGGAAAAAATCAATATCTCCCGTCAGGCATATGCAAAATGGGAAAGCGGCGCTACGATTCCCGATATTGAAAAATGCCGCCGCCTCGCGGAACTCTACGGCGTATCCATTGACAGTTTGATTAAGACAGAGAAAGTGGATGGGATCGGCGTGATTCCTCCCGCACCGAAAGGAAAAAATATATGGGGCTCCGTTACCATCAATGAGCGGGGACAGATCGTAATTCCAAAAGCAGTAAGGGATGCGTTTTCGCTCGCAAGCGGTCGGCGTTTGGTCGTGCTCAGCGACGAAGAGGGAATCGCCCTCATCCCTGCCGAAAAATTTGAGGCGCGAATGAAATCGGTTCTTGAATATGCTTCTGTCGTCGACGGCGAGACATGCCTCCCGCTTTGACACTTCATCCCCCGAAACGCTCACACGCGCCCGGCAACATTTATTTCAAAGAAAAGCAGCTCATTGCAAAGGCAATGAGCTGCTTTTTGAGTTGCAGAGAGTTTCCTTTCAAAACCCCTGCAAAACCACAAGCAGCACGCCGTAAACCGCGCCGGAGAGAATTCCGTAAACGATCACCGGGCCGACAATGGTGAAAATTTTTGCGGCAAGGCCGAGAATCATTCCCTCCGTCTTAAATTCCAGCGCAGGACTCGCCACCGCGTTTGCAAAGCCCGTGATCGGCACCAGCGTTCCCGCACCGCCGAGGCGCGCAAGGCGGTCATATACACCGAGCCCCGTTAACAGCGCGCCGAGAAACACCAGCGAAATGCTCACCCACGCAGCTGCGGCATCCTCCGCCGCGCCAAGCATCAGGTAGGCGTCGTGCAGCGCCTGCCCCACGCAGCAGATTGCCCCGCCGATCAGAAATGCCCGGAGCAGATTCAGTCCCAGCGGCGATGGCGGCATCTTGTTTTTCACATAATTTGCGTATTCCTCATTGGTCATTCTCATGATTGCATCAGCTCCTTTTTCCGTAGTTTCTGCAAAAATCCGGAAATTATCAACAGCAAACCCGCACAAATAAAATCGTCGCTTCCCGGGTTCGGGAAACGACGATTTTTGTTTTTAATCGATATGGCTGCGGCTTATGCCTGCTGTGCATCCTTCTTCGCGGTGACGGTTCGGATCACAAACAGAGTTCCAACCGTGAGAACAGCGCCGATAACAAGGCTGATTACCGCGTTCTGCACAAAGCCCGCCACAATGTAGGTTACAAAGCAGACGCAGGCCATGGTGACGGCATAGGGCAGCTGGGTGGAAACGTGGTTGATGTGCTCAACCTGCGCACCGGCAGAAGCCATGATGGTGGTGTCGGAGATGGGAGAGCAGTGGTCGCCGCAAACAGCGCCGGCGCAGCATGCGGAGATGCCGATGATCAGCAGGGTGCTGTTGGCGGGGAAGATTGCGGTGACGATGGGGATCAGGATGCCGAAGGTGCCCCAGCTGGTGCCGGAGGCGAAAGCCAGAATGCAGGCCACGATGAAGATAACGGCGGGCAGCAGGCTGTAGAGACTGCCGGCAGCGCCAAACATCAGGTCGTGGACAAACTCGGCTGCGCCGAGGTTGCTGGTCATGGTCTTCAGGGAAACAGCCAGCGTGAGGATGGTCATTGCGGGAACCATGGCAACAAAGCCCTTGGGCACGCATTCCATAGCTTCCTTGAAGGTGATCACGCGGCGGCACAGGAAGTAGATCACGGTGAGAACCAGAGCGATGATGCCGCCCCAGGGCAGGCCGATGAAAGCGTCGGTGTTGCCGAATGCGCCGATAAAGTCGCCTGCGCAATCGGTGCCGCCCCACCAGTCGGTGCCGAAGAAGCCGCCGACATAGATCATGCCGATCGTGCAGGCAACGATGAGAATCACAACGGGGATAATCAGGTCGATCACGCGGCCCTTTGCATTGCCCTCGGTGGTTTCGGCTGCTTCCAGACCGCCGAGATCACCGTTGAGCTTGGCGTTCATCTCATGCAGGCGCATGGGACCGTAGTCAAACTTCATCAGCGTGATGGCGATGATGAACACAAACGTCAGCAGAGAGTAGAAGTTGTAGGGGATGGCCCGAATAAAAAGCTGAATGCCGGAGATGCCGGTGTCCAGTCCTTCGGCAACGCCGGAAACGGCGGCAGCCCAGGAGGACACGGGTGCGATCATGCAGATGGGGGCAGCCGTGGCATCGATGAGGTAGGACAGCTTGGCGCGGGAGATCTTGTGGCGATCGGTCACGGGACGCATCACGGAGCCGACGGTGAGGCAGTTGAAATAGTCGTCAATAAAGATCAGAACGCCGAGCACAAACGTGGCGATCATTGCGCCGACGCGGCTCTTGATGTTCTTTTCCGCCCAGCGGCCGAACGCTGCCGAACCGCCGGAGAGGTTGACCAGCGCAACAATGATGCCAAGCAGGATCAGAAACAGGAAAATGCCTGCGTTGCCTTCAATCGCGGAGATCAGACCGTCGCTGACAACGGTGTTGAGCGTGCCGACAGGGCTGAAGCCTGCGCAAAACAGCGCGCCGACAAGTACACCGATGAACAGCGAGGAATAAGCCTCTTTGGTGATCAGCGCCAGGACGATTGCAAGAATCGGGGGTACCAGAGCCCAAAAAGTTCCGAACATAACAGAACCCTCCTTAAAAAAATAAAATGACCATGAACATAGCAGCAATACTCTGTTCATGACCATACACGCACAAATTTCCAAGTCACTGACAGCGCTCCGCAAACAAAATGTTTGCGACAGTCCGGCGGATTTTGTCCGCCGACCCAGGAAACTTCGGACAGGAATCCGCAGTTCCTTCGGCAATCTCCCCTTTCGCTCCTTTCCCGATTCCTGTCGGGCCGCATGGCAAAGCAGCTACTGATGTCGATCGCGCCTCTATCTTGCTTTGTTCAATTATAGTAAGTATCATACACAATTCGGCATTTGTCAATATAAACTTCCGCTGTTCCCCGGTATCACAGGATATTCGCGGGCTTGATGCCGAAATTTCCACCGCTTGAACGAAAGCGGAAAATCCGATATAATAAACAACCGACAGCATTCCTCCCGATTTCCGGAATGCATTCGCAGCGAAAGGAGCAAAAACATCATGTGGGTTTTCTTCGGCATCGTCGCAATTGCTGCGGCAGTGTGCAACATTGTCCGGGCCGTACGCCGCCGTCAGGCAAAGTGGTTTGCATTCATCAGTTTGGCTTTCACGGCCTTCACCGTGTGCGCCCATTACAGTCTGGTTAAAAACTGGGTTTTGCGCAGCGATCTGAGCGCGCTGGAAGATGTTGTTCCCGGTATGGCAGGGGCGCTGTGGGTTCTTGTGATTGCCTCCGTGCTGATCAACAGCGTCGCATTATTTATTAAAGACGACCGCTGATTTACAGTCTTTTCTTTTCCGGTTTTTGTTGTATAATCAAGTCATATAACGACTACAAACACCGGATGATATTATAAGGTGAACGCTATGTACAGACCTCTTGCAGACGAAATCCGTCCCCAAACCCTCGATGAGGTGGTCGGCCAGGAACATATTCTCGGCGAAGACGGCATACTGCGCCGTATCGTGGAAAGCGGCAGCATACCAAACATGATTTTCTACGGTCCGTCCGGCACCGGAAAAACCACCGTTGCCCGCATCATCGCGCAGCAGACCAACCGCACACTGCGCAAGCTCAACGCCACCACCGCAGGCATTGCCGACATCAAGGCCATCATTGACGAGCTGGACACCTTTCTCACCCCCGGCGGCGTGCTGCTTTATCTCGACGAGATTCAGTATTTCAACAAAAAGCAGCAGCAAAGCCTGCTGGAATTCATCGAAAACGGCTCCATTACCCTCATCGCATCCACAACCGAAAACCCGTATTTCTATGTGTTTAACGCGATTTTGAGCCGCAGCACCATCTTTGAGTTCAAAACC
>SVMK01000041.1 GCA_015067465.1 Oscillospiraceae bacterium | reverse complement strand
CACCATCGTGTGGCTGCTGGTGCCGTGGGCGCAGGATTTGCTGGATGAGCTGGACAGCGGCAGAATCAACATGGACGATTATCTGCTGGACCAGTGGCGTTTGATGCATATCGGCGCACAGCCCGTGCCGCCGTCGCTGATCCACCGCTGGATGCAGTATTTCCCCAACCATAAATACGATACCAACTACGGCCTTTCCGAGTCGATCGGTCCGGGCTGCGTGCATCTGGGCATGGACAATATCGACAAGGTCGGCGCCATCGGCGTGCCGGGTTATCTCTGGGAAGCGCGTATTGTGGACGAGCACGGCTGCGATGTGGCCGAAGGCGAAGTGGGCGAACTTGCGGTCAAGGGGCCCGGTGTGATGCGCTGCTACTACAAAAACCCGGAGGCGACCGCAGAGGTGCTGCGCGGCGAATGGCTTTTTACGGGCGACATGGCGCGCCGCGATGAGGATGGCTTTATCTTCCTCGTAGACCGCAAGAAGGATGTGATCATCTCCGGCGGCGAAAATCTGTATCCCGTGCAGATTGAGGACTTCCTCCGCCGCTTTGACAAGATCAAGGATGTTGCGGTTATCGGTATGCCGCATGAGCGTTTGGGCGAGATTGCCGCGGCAATCATCGAACTGAAAGACGGCGTGAGCTGCACCGAGGAAGAAATTGAAGAATTTTGCCGTGAATTGCCCCGCTATAAGCGTCCGCGCAAGATTATTTTTGAAAAAGTGCCGCGCAACCCAACCGGAAAGATTGAAAAACCGGTGCTGCGCGAGAAATACTGCCACGGCCGTCTGGTTGAAGCGCAGACAAAGCGCTGACCGGTCCGGCTGCCGGGGGAATGCGATCCCGGGTGCGTGGAGTGACGCAATGTGACGAAACTTGAGGAGGAAAATGCTATGCTGCCTGAGAAGATGTTGGCCTGGGGATATACCCGAAACTGTATCAGAGAGGTTATGGAATACGGAACCATCCGCAAGGCCGAGATCGGCGCGGAAAATGTTTACGATTATTCTATCGGAAACCCCAGCGTTCCGGCACCGGCCGGAATCAACGAAACCATTGCGGAACTGATCCGGGACGAAGACAGCATTTCGCTCCACGGCTACACCACCGCTGCCGGCCTGCCCAGCCTGCGCAATGCCATTGCAAAGGATTTGAACGACCGCTACGATTTCGGGCTGGACGGAGAAAAGCTGTATGTCACCTGCGGCGCGGCCTCCAGCATTGCCATCAGTCTGCGTGCCGTGCTTTTCCCCGGCGACGAGGTTTTGGTGATGGCACCGTTTTTCCCGGAATACCGCGTATTCACCGAAGCATCCCGCGGCGAGATCCGCATTATTCCGCCGCGCGAGGATTTTCAGATTGATATGGAGCTTTTGAGCGCTGCGCTGAGCGAGCGGACCAAAGCCGTGATCATCAACTCGCCCAACAACCCCTCCGGCATGGTTTACAGCGAAGAAACACTTCGCGAGCTGGCGGAGATACTGCGCCGCCATGAGGAAAAAATCGGCGAAACGATCTACCTGATCAGCGACGAACCTTACCGCGAGCTGGTTTACGATATGGACAAAACTCCCAATGCGATGAACTATTACGATGATTCCATCATCTGCTATTCGTTCAGCAAGGCAATGTCCATCCCCGGCGAGCGCATCGGCTATGTTGCGGTCAGCCCCCGGATGAAAGACTGCGAAGCGGTGTGCGCAGCGGTGAAAGGGGCGGGACGCGCCCTTGGCTATATCAATCCGCCGTCGCTGTTTCAGCGTGTGATTGAACGCTGCGTCGGTCAGATCAGCGACATCTCCAAATACCGCGCAAACCGCGATCTTCTGACATCCGGATTGCGCGAGATCGGCTATGAATGCGTTGACCCGAAGGGTGCATTTTACCTGTTTGCGAAGGCGCTGGAACCGGATGCCAAAGCATTTTGCGAGCACGCGAAGCGCTATGAGCTGCTGCTGGTGCCGAGCAACGATTTCGGCATGACGGGCTGGTTCCGCATGGCTTACTGCGTGGACAACGATATGATCCGTCGCTCTATGCCAGCTTTCCGCAAGCTGATGGACGACTATCGCAAATAATTACCGTAAGATAAAAAAATCTCCCCGCTGTGCCGTATCGGCGCAGCGGGGAGATTTTTTCAGGCACTTTTCAGTGCGGATTCAAATACGTTTGCCGTGCGTGGGCGCGGAATTACTTCAGCGCGTCGGCGAAGGCCTGGAATGCGGCGGCTTTGTCATCTTCACTGAGGATGCAGTACATCACGTAGTCACCCTCGGTTTTGATTTCGGCATTGGTGAGCTTGGGCTTTTCCTCGGGCATGTATTCCTCCATCCAGGAGTTCAGGCGCAGAGCAAGATAGTCTTCCACCGTCTTTTTCACGGCGGCTGCGTCCATGTTTTCGCCGGCTTTGAAGATGCCGTATTCGTCAATATTTGCGCCGTAGGCATTGATGCAGACAACATAGTCGCCAAACTGGGAAGGCTCGGTTTTCATGTAGCCGGTGATGAAGCTGTCGGGCGGGTTGGTAAGGGAGTCTGCCTTGCCGATGGCGGTGTTTACGGCTTCGGAAATGGTGGCTGCGGGAACGTTTTTGGTGCTGCCGCCGCCGCAGGCGCACAGAAGCGAGCACAGCGTGAGCGCAATGAGAAGAAGGGAGACGGTTTTTTTCAGGTTTTTCATTTCTTTATCCTCTGTTTTATTATTGATATGCATGCGTGCGGATATGGTTCATTACGGTGCCGAAAGCCTCGCCGGTAAGGTGCAGGCCGTCGCCGTTTTGCAGATTTTCGGGAAGATAGCCGTCCGGACCGACGAGCACGTCAAAGCTGTTGAGATAGCGGCAGCCGGTGGCTTCGGCAATGCGCTCGATCCAGCCGTTTGCGGCGCGGATTTTGTCATTGTTGATGTCGCTTTGGTATTTGTAGCTTGCAGCCACGGGATAGATGGAGTTGAGGATGATCTTGGTGTCGGGGCTTGTTTCCTGAATGCTCTGCACAAGGGCGGTGTAGTCCTGAATGAACCAGGCCTCGTCCATGAAGGAAATGCCGTTGACGCCCAGCGTGATCATCAGAATTTCCGGCTTGCCGCGTTCCACGGCTTCGAGAATCGGCAGTTCTTCGCCGGTTTCGGGGTAAACAACCGTTGCCACGCTGTAATACGAGAGCGTCAGCGTGCCGCTCGAAGGGGTCCATACCTGCTCGGGCGGGCAGAGATCGGTGTAGCCATAGCCGTAATAAACGCCGATGCCGTAGGTGGTGCTGTCGCCGAGGAAAACGAATTTGTCAAGGTATTCGCGTCCGGCGTCGGGGGTTTCGGCCAGACGGGTGGGCGCGGTGGAAGGTGCGCTCGGTGCAGCCGGCGCTTCGGAAGCGGGCGGCTGGGGTTCGTCGGTTTGCGGGGCGGATTGCTCGGGCGGAGCCGACTCCACGGTGAAGCCGTCGGTTCGCGGCTTTTCCGCCGGTTTGGTGCAGGCGGAAAACAGCAGCGCAAAAATTGAGAGTACCACACAAAGGATGATACCCACAGACCATAGCGAATATAAGGTTTTCGTAGTCATTTTCATAGTGTTGTGTCCACTTCAAAGTTTTGATCGCTTGCTATTTTACCATTGAATGTATCATATTTCCACTATTTTTTCCGATTTGCAAAAAAATATCGGGGCAGCGCGGAGCTGTCCCGATATTTTGGTTTACATAATTTCGAATGTGCCGTTTTGAAAGCGGTAAACACGGTCGGCAAGGCGGCGTGCTTCATACTCATCGTGGGTGATGAGCAGCAGCGATTTTCCGGCGCACTCCCGTGCAAGCAGATCCAGCAGGCGGTCGCGCAGTTCGCTGTCGCAGCCCTTGAGCGGCTCGTCCATCAGGAAGATATCGCCGCCGTAAGCCAGCGCGCGGGCGATGGCAAGGCGCTGCTGCATGCCGCCGGAAAGCTCCCCGGGCAGAAGTGATTCCGCGTCTGCAAGATCAACGGCTGCGAGATAGCTGCGGGCAAGGTCCATTGTTTCCGCTCCGTCAGAGAGGGCTGCATTCACATTTTCCAGCGCGCTGCACCACGGCAAAAGCCGTGGTTCCTGAAACACGCAGGCAATTCGGCCGCTGACGGAAACGCTGCCGCTGTCCGGCTTTTGCAGACCGAGCACCAAACGCAGCAGTGTGGTTTTCCCACAGCCGCTCGGGCCCATGAGCGCAACACGCTCTCCGTCCGCGAGGGTGAAAGAGCAGCTGCGCAAAACGCTGTGGTCACCGAAGGCAACGGATACATTGTTTAATTCGATCATGCCGAGGCGCCCCCTTTCGCAAACCCTTTGCCGATGCGCGCGATGGCTGCGATCAGCAGCTTTTCGATTGCCAGCGAGCAGAGGATCACAACCAGCGTCCACGCAAACAGGTCGGGGATTTCAAGATAGAGCTTCGACTCCATCAGCATTTTTCCGACGGAAAGCACAGGCGAGGTTAACACCTCGGCGGTTACGCCCGCTTTCCAGGCCAGACCCAGAACGCTGCGCAGCGCGGCGAGAAAGCTTGGAAGAACGGAGGGGAGATAAATGCGGCGGAGAATGCGCGGCTTCGGGAAACGGAAAACGCGCGCCATCTCAAGCAGCGCAGGGTCCGTTGCGGCGATGCCGGTGGACACATTTGCCCAAACGCCGGGGACAACCATCAGCACCACGATCACGGACGGCAGCGCGTTGCGTCCTACCCAGATGATCACAAGCACGATGAACGAGGCCACGGGCGTGGACTTGATCACGGTGAGCAGCGGATGGATGAGCGCGCGCAGCAGCGCCGATGCGCTTGTGATCACGGCGAGCAGCGTGCCGAGCAGCGTGCCCGCGGCAACACCGCACAGGATGCGCAGCAAGGTTGCGCCGACGGCGAGCCAAAAAGGCGCGGTGAGCGCAAGCTGGGCAAGGCGGCGCACAACGGCGCCGGGCGCCGGAAGCAGCAAAGGCTGATCCACGGCGAGCGCGAGCAGCGCCCAGACGGCAAGCCAGAACGCTGTGACCGCCAGCGTTTGCAGAATCTTTTTCAAAAGGCGTCAATCCTTTTCACTGTGTATTTCAGAAAATGCAGTAAAAATCGTCGCCGGGGATCTTGCCGCCGATGGAAGCGGGGGCGGCGGTGTGCATCACTTCGAGGAAGGAAGACAGCGCTTTTTGCATATCTTCGCCCGCGATGAAGCATACGTTGCAGTTGGGGATGGCTTTTTTTGCAACGGGTGCGGCATTGAAGATGCCGGCGCTGACGATCATCTCGGCGGCAGCGTCAATATTTTCCTCAAGGAAAGCGATGGAAACTTCATATTCTTTCAGGAATTTGGCAACCTCGGCGGGGTGCGCCTCGGCAAACTCGGTTCTCACAACAACGCAGCCCTGCACCAGAGAGCCGGCGGGGAAAACAGCGTCCCATTCGGCGGTCAGATCGAGCGCGGCGGTCAGCTTGTCGTTTGCGGCGCGGGCGATGGTCACCATGGGCTCGGGCAGCACGGCGAGGGAAACTTCGCCTGCGGCCACGGCGGTGCGCAGGTCGGCGGGCTGGGCGTAGGTGTTGTCAACGGTGACGTTCACGCCGGCGGCATTGCACAGGGCGGAGAAAATGAAGCTGGGGTTCTGCGCGGGGGCGTAAACGGTTTTGCCCTCCAGATCGGCAAGGGAGGAAACGGATTCAGCGGTGCTGTCAGCAACCAGATAGAGCACGCCGAGGGTGTTCAGTGCGAGGCACTGCACCTTGCCTTCGGTTTTGTTGTAAAGTGCGGAGGCGGCATTGGTGGGCAGCGCGGCGATGTCGCAGCTGCCGTTTACCAGCGCGGCAGTCACGTTGCTCGCGTCGGTTTCAACGGAGAAGCTGTAGTTGAGCGCGGCGGCGCCGTTTGCGGCGTCATCAATGAGCTTTGCCATGCCGAAGCCGGTGGTGCCGCTGAGCACCATAACGGAAACGGGCAGCTCGGCATCAACAACGGTGAGGTCGGAGTCGGAAGCGGGCAGGGGAACGGGGGGCAGATCGGTGCCGGAAGCGGGCTCGGACTCGGGTTCGGTTTCGGGTGCTGCGGGAGCGGCCGTGGCGGGAGTTTCGGCGGGGGCTTCGGTTTTTGCGCTGCCGCCGCAGGCGCAAAGAGAAAGCACAAGGCAGAGCGCCAGAATCAGAGAAATCAGTTTTTTCATAATAAAATGTTCCTTTCTGAAGTAAATCATCCGTACTGCTGAGCAGAACGGGGAGGTCATTGTTTGCTGATGACGTTGGAATATGCGGTTTTGGCGGACACACCGGGCAGGCGGCCGATCTTTCCGCTGAGTGTGTTGATCACATCCTGCGGCGCGTTGATGGCGATGCTGATAATGCTGATATTCAGCTCGCGGCACGGGATGCCCATGCGGCCGAGGATATAGGAAGCATAATCGTGCAGCACGGCGTTCACGCCTTCTGCGCTGTCCGGATTTTCCACGATGATCCCGATCACGGCGACTCTGGTTTCCATTGGTCTTTCATCTCCTTTGCAAAAAAAGTGACCGCATCTGAAAGATGCGGTCACTCCAAAAAGACAGATAAAAAACGGAGGATTGAGCCGTATCTTTCGCTTTAACTTATCGCGTTTCAGCGTCAGAAATGCAGTTCCTGAGTTTATTATAAGCAAGCTTTTGCCAAAAGGCAACCGTTATTTTTCCGACAATAATCGAACACTTTTTTCTTTCAAAGCCGGGGACGCTGTGGTATGCTGTTTGTAACGACTGATCAGAGTGAAAGCGATTTCGAAAAGGAGGGGACGGATATGAGCGAAGCTTCTGCGCGCGCGGCGCAGTTGATTGCCCGGCGGATCGACGACGCAACCGTTTCCGTTTATGTATACGACACGATCGACTCCACCAGCGACGAGTGCCGTCGCCGCCTTGCGGCGGGGGAGCGCCGCTGCGTTGTGCTCTCGCGGACGCAGACCGGCGGTCGCGGCAGAAGCGGAAAGAGCTTTTTTTCTCCCAACGGCGGACTGTATATGAGCGTGGCGTTTCCCGCAGCGCCGGATGTGACGGGGCTGACCTGCCGCGCCGCGGTGGTGGCAGCGCAGGCGATTGAGGAGATTGCAGGTGTGCGCTGCGGCATCAAATGGGTGAACGACCTCTACCTGAACGGGAAAAAGGTTTGCGGCATCCTTGCCGAAACGGTGGAAGGCGGCGTGATTATTGGTGTGGGAGTGAATCTTGCGCCGATGCCGCTGCCGGCAGAGCTGGAAAATATTGTCGGATTTCTCGGCTGCGGGGAGGCGCGGGATGCGCTTGCTGCGGAAATTGCGGCCGCGCTGCTGCGCCCGACCGCGCAGGGGGACTGTATGGCAGCTTACCGCAGCCGCTCGATTGTGCCCGGACGGCGCATTCGCTGCCGCATCGGTCAGCGGGAGTTTTCTGCGCTGGCTGTGGATATTGCGGACGACGGCAGCCTGATCGTGGACGGACCGAACGGCCGCGAAACGGTGTTTTGCGGAGAGATTTTTCCGCTGCAGGGCGAATGCTGGTGAAAATACAATAACAAATAATAACTGCAAGCCGCGGCTCCAACACGGGACCGCGGCTTGCGCTGTGTTTTAGTTTTTTTCGTGGGAGCGGAACGCCAGCGCAGCCAGATAGCCGAACAGCAGCGCTGCGCAAACGCCGCCTGCGGAGGCGGTGAAGCCGCCGGTAAAGATGCCGAGCGCGCCGTCTTTCGCAATGGCTTCGCGCATGCCCTTTGCCAGCGCGTTACCGAAGCCGGTCAGCGGCACGGTGGCACCGGCCCCGGCCCATTCCACAAGCGGCTCATACACGCCCGCTGCGCCGAGCACCACGCCGGTAACGACGTAAAAAGTCAGAATCCGCGCGGGCGTCAGCATGGTTTTGTCGATCAGAATCTGCCCGACGGCGCATAGCGCACCGCCAACCAGAAAACATTTGAGATAAGGTAAAATCATGTCCATCAGGTTTCCTCCGCTGCTTCGATTGCAATGGCATGGCAGATTCCGGGGATGCTCTCACCTTGCTGACTTGTCACCGTGCTCATCAGCGCGCCCGTCGGAGCAAACAGCACCCTGTGCCACATGCCCTCCTGCAGGCATTTGAGAATGTGGCCGGCGAACACCGAAGCGCTGCAGCCGCAGCCGCTGCCGCCGGAGTGGACGTCCTGCGTTTTTGCGCTGTAGAGGAGAATGCCGCAGTCGGTGAAAATATTTGGAAAGGTCATGCCCTCTTCATGGGCGAGATCAGCGAGAATATCGTGACCGAAATGACCGAGATCGCCTGTGATGACAGCGTCGTAGTAGCTGCCTTCGCGTCCGGTGTCTTTAAAATGCGCCCGCAGCGTGTCCCATGCGGCGGGGGCCATTGCCGCGCCCATATTGTTTGCATCGGTGATGCCGGCGTCCACAATCTTGCCCGGCGTGACATGCGTGATGCGAACACACCCGCTGCCCTTGCGCAGCAAAACCGCGCCTGCCGCCGTGGCTGTCCATTGCGCCGTGGGCGTGCGCTGTCCGCCGTATTCCAGCGGCAGACGAAACTGGCGCTCGGCGCTGCAAAAATGCGAACAGGTCATGGCGCACACGCGCTCGGCGGCCCCGCCGTCGATCAGCATTGCGCCGAGGGCGAGCGATTCTCCCATGGTGGAGCAGGCACCGTAAAGCCCCAGATACGGCACCGCGGCATCGCGCAGCGCGAAAGCAGAGCCCGTGCACTGGCTTTGCAGATCGCCGGACAGAATGAAATCCAGCTTGTTTGCCGGCGTTTCCGTTTTTTGGCAAAGCAGCTGAAAACACTGGCGGAGCATAACGCTCTCGGCCTTTTCCCAGCTTTTCTGCCCGAAATACGAATCCTCGCTGATCGTGTCAAAGCGTTCACGCAGCGGCCCCGCGCCTTCCTTTTTCCCGCCCACGGCTGCGCCGCCCGCGATCACCACGGGCGCAGACAGCGCCACGGTTTGTTCTCCGAGTCGTTTTGAAATAACAACCACCTGTCTTTCGCTTGGAAATGTATGCTTATAGCATTTCCAAAGCAGAGGAAAACATGCGTGATTTTATTGACAAACAGTGAAAAATATTGTAGAATATTGCAAAATCTATTATACAGAATTCACAGAAAACGAATGCGTTTAACGAAAGGAGCCCCAAGCATGAAACGTTTTGTCGCGCTGCTGATTGCAGTTGTTTTGATGTGTTCGCTGTGTGTTTCCGGCGTTGCGGCCAATGTGGTCAGAACCAGCCAGAAACTGATGGTGGATGGAAGTTATGTAAACTGCGAGATTTATAATATTGACGGCAGCAACTATTTTAAGCTGCGTGACCTTGCCTATATTCTCAACGGCACGGGGAGCCAATTCGCCGTGGGTTACAACGCCGCAACCCGTACCGTTACGGTGGAAACCGGCGCGGATTATGTGCCCAACGGCAGCGAACTGGTGATCGGCGAGGACAAATCGGCGCTTGCGGTTCCGAGCACGCAGACCATCTGGATCGACGGCGCGCCCAACAGCGGTTTGAGCGCCTACAACATCGGCGGAAACAATTTCTTCAAGCTGCGCGATCTCGGCAATGCGGTTGGGTTTGAAGTGGACTATGATGCGGCAACGGCCACGATGCTGGTGGAAAGCCGTGAGGCCGCGCCGAAGCCTGCACCCGTCGCCGGCGCTGTGGACTGCCGCCGCGTTACCGCCGAGGGCATCACCGCCGACGTGCTGACCGTGGATGTGAAAAATCCCGCTGTCCGCGTGGAGACTTCGATGGTGAACAACACGGTTGCCGCGCGCGACTCCTTTGCGAATATTGTTGCGCAGTCCGGCGGCGCGTATGCTGTCATTACCGGCAACTTCATGAACGGTGACAGCGAGGGCAATTATCCCATCGGTCACGTTATGAGAAACAGCGAACTGCTTTATATCGGCTCGGGCTACTCTTCTTTCGGCATTACCGAAGCGGGCGAAGTGCATGTCGGCAGGCCGTCCATCCGCGTTCGTGTGAAGCCGCTTGACCGCAGCTACAATATGTGGACAGCAATCGGTTTGAATCTGAAAGAGCATGAGCAGGCGGCGCAGGGCTGCGTGCTCTACACGCCCGCGTTCGGCGACAGATTCACAGTCACCGGTTCCGGCAGCGTTATGGTGGTCAGCGGCGGCAAAGTTGCGGAATACCGAACCGCAGCTCCGGAAGATGTTGTCTGGATCCCTGCGGACGGCTATGTGCTCTGGCTGAGCGATATGTATATGCGCGATTGGGTCTACGATTTCCAGTCGCCCAGAGTCGGTGAGCGTGTGGAACTGGAGTATTTCCTGTATCAGCCGGACGAAGAGGGATTTACGCTCGACGGCGTGACGCAGATTTTCAGCGGCGGTCCGCGCCTTGTGAAAGACGGCGCTGCCGAGCTGTATCAGGAGCCGCAGTTTTCCGGCGACCGCTTCACGCCGACCTATGCTGCCTCCCGCACCGCCGTTGGCGTGACTGCGGACGGAAAGCTGATTTTCATTTCCACGGACTGCGCCACCATTCCGCAGCTGCGTGCTTTCATGCTGAGCCTCGGCTGCGTGGATGCCATCAACCTTGACGGCGGCGCTTCCACAGGCTTTTACTGCAACGGCGTGACGTACCGCACACCCGGCAGATTGCTTGCAACCTGTGTGCAGATCTATGTGGATTGAGCGCAAACCGAACATTAAGCCGGAGGGGAAACGCAAACAGCGTTTCCCCTCCGGCTTTTTTGCTTTTATTTTCCCTTGTATTTGAGCCGGGTGGCGATGCCCCCGCGAATGTGCCGTTCCGCCTTGTTTTTTTCAAGAACCGTCTTGGCCTGCTGCCAAAGCTCCGGATTCAGCTTTCGAAGACGCTCCGTGACGTCCTTATGTACGGTGGATTTACTGACGCCGAACTGCTTTGCGGCCGCCCGGACGGTTGTGTCGTTTTCTATGATGTATTCCGCAAGCCTGACGGCGCGCTCCTCGATGTCCGGTTTCAAATGCACCAACTCCAAACAAAAAGTCTGGTTTATGTATATGTCGGAGCATGGGAAAAGATGCTGCCCCGCGGTTTTGCGCGGTGCGTGAGCGCAGGGGGGAAACAATTTACAATTCGGATACATCCATTTGACAAGATATGCTATACTATTTGCACGGAGATTACTATAATGTCTCCATTACACTGCAGAACGGAGGCGCCGCCTTCATGGATAGCAAAAAAGCCAGAAAGATCGTCAGCACAACAGCGAACATCACGGCATGGACCGTGGGCGGGGCGCTGCGCCTTGTGCTGCGTATTTTCGTCACGGCGCTGATGGTGTTTCTGATTACGGGACTGCTGTTTGCCTGCATTTTTGCCTACTATGTCAAAACGGAACTCAACCCCAAACTGAAAGTTACGCTCGAGGACGCATCGCTGTCGCTCAGCAGTACGATCTGGTATACGGACGCCGACGGCGTGGCCCAGGAACTGAAAACGCTTTCCAGCCGCGAAAACCGCATTTGGGTGGACTATGAAAACCTGCCCGAAGGCATGGAGCATGCGCTGGTTGCCATTGAAGACCACCGATTTTACACCCACAAGGGCGTGGACTGGTATCGCACCGCGGGCGCGTTTGCGCAGATGTTTTTGTCCATGAGCAACGATTTCGGCGGCTCCACCATCACGCAGCAGCTGATTAAAAACAACACGCAAAACAATGCGGATCTTGTGTCGCGCAAGCTGCTGGAGATTTTTCAGGCGCTGGAACTTGAAAAAACCTACACCAAGGAAGAAATCGTGGAGTGGTATCTCAACACGGTTTATTTCGGCGAGGGCTGCTACGGCGTTTACACCGCGGCGCAGACCTACTTCGGCAAGGACGTGTGGGAACTTTCGCTTGCCGAGTGCGCCAGCATTGTGGGCATCACCAACAACCCCTCGAAGTACGATCCGTTTATTGCAAACACCATTACCGACCGCGATCTTGATCTGACGCTGTCCTGCCGCGAATGGAACAAATACCGTCAGGAACTGATTCTCAGCCAGATGTATCAGTACGGCTACATCACTTACGACGAGTATGTTGCTGCGAAAAACGAGGAACTGAACTTCGTGCGCGCGGAAAACGAGCCGTATGTCATGGAAATCAACAGCTTTTATGTTGAAACCGTGATTGACGACGTGATCCGTGATCTGATGACCGAACTGGATATCAACGAAAAAACCGCGCGTGACAAGCTCTATTACGGCGGTTTGCAGATTTACTGCTGCATGGACCCGAAGATTCAGGCGATCGTGGACGGGGTTTATCAGGATGTGGACAACCTGCCCAAACCGTATTACACCTCCAAGCAGCAGCTGCAGTCCGGTATGATGGTCATTGACCCCTACACGGGTATGGTGAAAGCCATTGCCGGTGCGGTGGGCGAAAAAACGGTGAATGATGCGTGGAACTATGCAACGGACTCCAAGCGTCAGGTCGGCTCGTCCATTAAGCCGCTGTCGGTTTACGGCCCAGCGCTGGAATACGGTCTGATTACGCAAAACACGCTGGTGAACGATTCGGCCGACATTAAACTGGACGGAACGGTCTGGTATCCTTACAACTCTCCGAACGTTTATGCAGGCATCATCACCATCCGTGAGGCGCTCAAGCAGTCGAAAAACACGGTTGCTGCACAGATCGTTGACAAGCTGACACCCGCGGAAGCATACAAATTCCTGACAGAACGCCTTGGATTTACAAGCCTGGAACCCTCGGATGCGGACTATGCACCGATGGCGGAAGGCGCGCTGACCATCGGCGCGACGGTGCGCGAAATGTCGCAGGCATACACGGCTTTTGTCAACAACGGAACCATGACCTATGCGAGAACATATACCAAAGTGCTCGACTCCAACGGTAATGTTGTGCTGAACAATGACGCGCGCACGATCAATTCCTTCACGCCGAACACGGCGGCGAATATCTGCAATATGCTCGAAAATGCGGTGTCCCCCGGCGGTACGGGTGCGGGCGCTTACTTCTCCGGCGTGGCTGTCGGCGGAAAAACCGGAACCACGGCGGACAACAAGGACCGCTATTTTGTCGGAATCACGCCGTACTATGTTGCGGCGGTCTGGACAGGCTACGATATGCCGGAAACCATGTATTTCTACTCCAACCCCGCCGTGGTGATCTGGAAAAGCGTGATGCAGAAGATCCATGAGGGTTTGCCGTATCAGGATTTCCCGGCACCTTCCATCGGCAAGGCAACGAACATTTTCGGAAACCTTGAGGATGAACTGAAGGAACAGGAAGAGGCAAAGAATCCGAAGCCGACCGAAGAACCGACCGAAACGGAAACGCCCGAAGAAACGACATCGCCGGAGCCGACCGAAGAACCGACCGAAACGCCGGCGGAAACGCAGCCGCCCGTTGAGGAAACGGAAGTGCCGGCGGAAACGCCTGTTGCGGAGGAAACGCCGCAGCCGGAACAGCCCGTGGAACCGGAGCCGCCGGAGATCACGGAGGAATAACCCGGCGAACAAAACCATAAGAAAACACACCGCAAAAGCCGACGGCTCTTGCGGTGTGTTGTTTATTGTACGTTGCAGAGGGATAAGCCGGCGGCAAACAAAACGCCGCCGTGCGCGAGAAGCAGCGCCGCAGCGTGCTTCAGGGAAGCTCGATCAAACCCTTTTCCAGCAGTTTCTGGGCGCTCATGATGATGCCGAGCTTGGCATGATACCAGGTGAGACCGCCCTGAAAATAAACGGAATACGGCGCGCGGAGCGGGCCGTCCGCGCTCAGTTCAATGCTGCTGCCCTGCACGAAGGCACCGGCTGCCATGATCACGTCCGAATCGTAGCCGGGCATGGGTGCCGGAACGGGCTTGACATAGCTGTCCACCGGCGCGGCGGCCTGAATACCTTCGCAGAATGCGATCAGCTTTTCCGCGCTGCCGAGCTCCACGGCCTGAATAATGTCGTGGCGGGATTCCGTGCCGTCCGGAAGCACACGGAAACCGAGCGATTCATACAGCCGTGCGGCAAAAACAGCACCCTTGAGTGCGCCGGAAACGGTAACGGGGGCCATGAAGAAGCCCTGATACAGGCTGGTTTTCACATCCAGACTTGCGCCGACTTCCTGCCCGAGACCGGGCGCGGAAAGGCGATAGGCGCAGCGGTCAACACAGGCTTTGGTGCCGCAGATGTAGCCGCCGATGGGGGCAAGGCCGCCGCCGGGATTTTTGATGAGCGAGCCCACGATCATGTCGGCACCGACATCGCTCGGTTCCATTGGCTCCACAAACTCGCCGTAGCAGTTATCCACCATGCAAAGAACATCCGGCTTGCACTGCTTGCAGAAAGCGATCAGCTCGCCGATGCGCGCCACGGAGAGCGTCGGGCGCATGGCGTAGCCCTTGCTGCGCTGGATGGTGATGAGCTTGGTGCGGGGGGTGATGGCCTTTTTGATGGCGTCGAAGTCAAAATCGCCGTTGGGCAGCAGATCGGCCTGCGCGTAGGTGACGCCGTACTCCGCCAGCGAGCAGGCGCTCGGACGGATGCCGATGACCTCTTCAAGC
>SVMK01000040.1 GCA_015067465.1 Oscillospiraceae bacterium | reverse complement strand
AACTGGCCTCCAAACCGCCGATAATGATGGGAAGATCGGGAAAAGCCTCGCGCGCATGGTTGGCATAAACGATTGTTGCGCGGTCGGGACGCAATCCCATGCGTTTTCCGGGGGAATAGGCGTCCTCGCTGCGGCGTTTTTTTGCCGCGGTGTAATGCGCCACCATGGAGTCAAGGTTTCCGGCGCCGATCAGAACGCCGAGTTTCGGCCTGCCCATTGCGGCAAAGTCCGACGCGCTGTGCCAGTCCGGCTGGGCGAGCACGGCAACGCGGTAACCGGCCTTCTCCAGCACGCGGCTGATGATCGCCGCGCCGAAGGTCGGATGGTCAACGTAAGCGTCGCCGGTGACGATGAGAAAATCGTACCACCACCAGCCGCGCTCGTTCATATCCTCTTTGGAAACGGGAAGAAATTCGCTTGCAAGCATGCAATTCACCTCTGCTGTCCGTCAAAACGCCGGAAATCCACTCCGAAGCGCCCGAAAGGGGCGAAAATTTGAGAGAATTCAGCGTCGATTTTGGAAGATTATGCGTTGTGATTTGAAAAATATTCGTTTTGGTTTTGAAAATATTACCGTGATTTTTGAAAAACGCACGCAAAAACCGCGTGTTTTGCGGCGAAAAACAAAAGATTGTTGAAAAAACCGAAGAAAAAAGGCGGCCTCAGCGCGAAAATTCCAGCTCGCCGAAATACCAGCCGGAAATGCCGCGATGCTTGACAAACCAGCCGCGCGACGTGGTCTCCACAACGGACACCACATCCCCCGGAGAAAGCGGCAAAACATAGTCCGTGCAGTCGTTCACGGTGCATTCCTCGCCGTCGCCGCGGAGATATTTGGTCAAAACGGACATTTCATAGCCAGTACGAACGTGTGCAACGCGGGAAAACTCAGCGCCGCGCTCGATCACACGCACAGTTGCGTCGCCCCAGCGGATATACCAGCTCGATTTCGAGGCGGATTGCGCCGTGAGCACGGTTGCGGTGGGGAACGGGTCGTAAGCGACGAAGGAAAATTCCTCGCTGCCGGCATGGGGAATGATGAGCGCATTGAGCTGCCCGTCGTCTTTCAAAACGCAGCCGCCGTCGATGCTGATGATCTTCTTGTCGAAGTCAAACACCGGGTTGGCGTTGACGATGTTTTCGCGATAGAGCACCACCGGCCAGTGGCCGACGATCACCCATTTGTCGAAGCGGCGCTGCGTGGTGAGAAAGTGGTCGTATTTCATGCAGTCCCAGGCGCGCCAGGTATCCGCATCACCCTCCGGCAGCCCGCCGTGGACAAAGGTGTAGTGCGGTGTTTCCAGAATTTCCGGCATTGCGCGCAAAAAAGCAAACTCTTCGGGATAGCGCGCGGCGAGGGTGTCGCGCATGGCGATATAGTCCATATCCGGCGAAATTTCAATATTCTGCTCCCGGCACATCTGCCGCGCAAGGGAGTAGGGCTTGTTGTTGATATACCAGAGGTTGCCCTCAAGCGTGCCCTCGCCGTACATCAGCGGCACCCACCAGTCGCAGTTTCCCGCAACGGCGCGAACATCGTGTGTTTCGGCAAGACGGAGGATGTAGCGCAGCGTGCCGAGGCTGTCGGGACCTTTTTCGAGAAGATCGCCGAGGAGAATGAGCACATCGTCGCGGGAAAACGCCACACGCGCAAGCAAACCCTGCAGATACGCAAGGTTGCCGTGAATGTCGGAAATAACGATAATCCGCCGGTTTTCAGGCAGCGCGGTGGATGCGATGACGGGAGCGCGCATAAGGCATCACAGTTCCTTTTCCATAATAATCAGCCGGGACGAAACGCCCTCCGTTTCGCCCACGGGGCGGAACCCGAATTCTTCATAAAATGCGATGGCGTCGGCGTTGCCTTCGTAAACGCACAAACGGATAGCGCGGCGGCCGAGGCGGCGAAACACGCTGACGGCGTGGCCGATCAGCTGCGCGCCGAGCTGCATGCGGCGGTAAGGTTCCTCAACGTAGCAAAGGCAGATCCAGCCGAGGCCCTGCTCCGCTTCGCGCTCCGTGTCCAGCTCCGTCACGCCAACAACCTCGTCGTTCGGACGGACGATGGTGACCACGGCGTCGGGGAAAGCGCGGGTGTGGCGGATGGCGGTCTGGAGGTAAAATTGCGGCATAAATCCGTCTGTGTTGCCGTGAACGGCGCGCCAGGTTTTTTCGTAATAGGAAATATACTGCGCGGGATGTGCCTCCGGGTCAAGACGTCGGAAGCGGACATTGTTGACATCCTGTGCGCCGGGCTTTTTCCACCAGGTCTGGCGTGCAAAAGTGGAAAGCGCCTCGGGAAGGTGGGATGCATCGTTGTAAAAAACGATGCGGATGCTGCCGTTTTCAACTTCCAGCAGCGCCACGGCGGTGTTGTCGCCGTGAGGCATACGGTGGATCTCGTGGGAGGCAAGGCCCATGATGTCCGAGAGCAGGCTGCGGATTGCCATGCCGTGACTCACGCAGGCAACGGTCTGTCCGTCGTGGCGGGCGGCGATCTCGCAGATCACGCTGCGGATGCGCTCGCGCAGGTGGGGGAAGGTTTCCGCGCCGTCCACAATCCAGCGGTCGGGATCGTCGTTGAAAGCGCGCATCATGTCGGGATAGCGATACGCAAGGTCGCCGAAGGGGCGGTCCTCCCAGGGGCCGAGGTCCACCTCTCGCAGGCGCGGCTCAAGCTGCAGCGGAAGATCGTGATATTTCGTGATGGCGCCGGCGGTGGTGGCGGCGCGGAGCAGGTCGCTGGAATAGAGCGCATCAATGTGCTCGTGGCGAAAGCGCTCCGCCAGCGCGGCAATCTGACGGTGGCCCTTGGCGGTGATGGGGCTGGGGTAAAATCCCTGCGCCCGGCGATAGATATTGCCCTCGGCCTGGGCATGGCGGATTAGATAAACTCTGGTCATTGTTTTCTCCATTCTGCATTGACTGCAATTCCTGCGGATAGTATAATATCATATAATTATACGCCATTTTCGGCGTTGACACAAGATGTTTAACCGGGAGGATCGCCATGAAAGTGATCCATCTAATCAGCGGCGGGGACAGCGGCGGCGCAAGAACGCACGTGCACCTGCTGCTGAAATACCTGAATCAGAATATAGAGGCGCGTCTGGTTTGCTTTATGGACGGGCCGTTTGCGCAGGACGCAGCCGCGATGGGCATCCCGACAGAGGTGATGAGCGGCAACCCCCTCCGCTCCCTGCCGAAGCTGCGCCGCATGATCAAAGACGGCGGATACGACCTGATCCACTGCCACGGCTCGCGCGGCAATCTGATGGGCGCGCTGCTGCGCGGCAGCGTGCATGTTCCTGTGATCACAACCGTGCACAGCGACCCGAAGCTGGACTATCTTGGCCGCCCGGGCGCGCACCTTACCTACGGCACGCTCAACGCGCTTGCGCTGCGCCGCATGGACCGTTACGTCGGCGTTTCCGAAGCGATGCGCCGGCTGCTGATTTCCCGCGGCTTTGAAGCCTGCCGCATCCAGTCGATTTACAACGGCGTTGAGTTTTCCGAATCGGACGAAGCGCCGGACCGTTGCGTCCGCAGCGCGCTGCTGGAAAAGCTTGGATTGCCTGCGGATGAAAGCAGTGTTGTGGTTGGCATCGCGGCGCGCCTGCACCCGGTCAAGGATATCCCGACGCTGCTGCGCGGCTTTGCGGCGGCATACCGGGAGCAGAAAAATTTGCGCCTGCTCATCGCGGGCGACGGACAGGACAAGGCGCAGCTGCTGGCGCTGGCGGAGGAACTGGGCATTGCGGAGGTTACCTGCTTTGCCGGATGGCTCACCGATATGCGCAGCTTCTACCGCGCGATCGACGTAAACACGCTGACCAGCCGTTCGGAAACGTTCCCCTACGCGCTGACGGAGGGCGCGCGAGAGCACCTGCCCACGGTGGCAACGCGCGTTGGCGGCATTCCCGCGCTGATTGTTCACGGCGAAACCGGGTACCTTATCAACCCCGGCGACGCCGACGCGCTCGGCGGGCATCTGGCTGCGCTGGCGGCAGACGCGGAGCTGCGCCGCCGCCTGGGCGACGCGCTCTTCAGCAAAGCCCGCGACGAATTTTCCGCCGAAGCCACCGCCCGGCGCCAACTGGAGATTTATGAGAGCATCCTCCGCCGCCGCGCACGCGAGCGCGAAACGGGACGCTGCGGCGTTTTGATCTGCGGCGCTTACGGCATGAAAAACGCCGGCGATGAAGCCATTTTGGAGGCGATCGTGTCGGAGATGCGAAGCATTGACGCCGATATGCCCGTCACGGTGCTCTCGCGCCGCGCCGGAGAAACGGCGGTTGCCCACGGCGTGAATGCGATTTACACCTTCGACCTGCCACGGATTTTGCGCACGCTGCGCCGCAGCGAGCTGTATATCAACGGCGGCGGAAGCCTTTTGCAGGATGTTACCAGCTCACGTAGCCTGTGGTATTATCTGTTCACCCTGCGCGCGGCAAAGCGCTGCGGCTGCAAGGTGATGATGTACGGCTGCGGCGTCGGACCCGTGCGCGGCAGACTCAACCGCCGGCTTGCGGGAAAGATTGTGGAAACGTGCGTTGACGCCGTTACGCTGCGTGAGGAAAATTCGCTGGAAGAACTGCGTTCTTTCGGCGTGAAAACGCCGGAGATGACGGTGGCGTCGGATCCTGCGCTGTTTCTCTCCCCTGCGCCGGACGGTGCGGTGGACGCGCTGCTGCGCAGTTTGAATATGGACCCGAACGGCAGCTATATCTGCTTTTGCCTGCGCCGCTGGGCGGGAATCCGCGATAAGCTGGACCTGTTTGCCGCGGCGGCGAACTATGCATGGAACGTCCACGGCCTCCATCCGGTGCTGCTGTCGGTGAATCCCGCGCAGGACGACCGCGTGGCCGAAGCGCTGCGCGAGCGCATCACCGTGCCGTGCACGCTGGTGTGCCGCCCGATGGAAACGCCGGAGATGATCGGATTTATCGGCCGGATGCGCGCGGTTTTGGCGATGCGTCTGCATGTGCTAATTTTTGCCGCGTCGCGTGCCGTGCCGCTCGCGGCGGTGTCTTACGATCCCAAGGTGTCCGCGTTTCTTGACTATCTGGATCAGACAAACTACACGGAATACGGCGACCTGACGAACAGGGAGCAGCTGTTTGCAATGGTGGATGCCGCTGCCGAGGCGGACCGCGACGCGCTGCGCGACTCCACGCAGCGGATTATGGCGATTGAAAGCCGCAACGGCGAAACCGCACGGCGGCTGCTGGGAAGGGAGATTACGGGATGATTCGAACCGCAGTTCTTGTGTCCGGCGGCGGCGCAAACCTGCAGGCGCTGCTGGACAAGGTGTATTTTGATGAGCTGCCGCAGCTGAAGCTGGCGGCGGTGATCTCCTCGGCAGAGGGCGTATATGCGCTTGAGCGCGCGCAGAATGCGGGGATCCCGACCTATGTTGTGGACAGATCGCTGTTTCCGAATAACGCATCGTTTTGCAATGCGCTGCTTTGCAAGCTGCGCGATCTGGACATTTCCCTGGTGGTTTGCGCGGGGTTCACGGAGCATTTGAGCTACCCGATCGTGCGCTTTTTCAAGCATAGCATCATCAATGTGCAGCCTGCGCTGTTTCCCGCTTTCTGCGGGGGTGATACGTTCAACGCGCTGCGTGCCGTTGAGGAAACGCTGCGCCTCGGCGTTCGTGTCACGGGTGCAACGGCGTATTTTATGGACGAGGAAGACACGGGCTTCGGTCCCATCATCGCCCAGCGCGCTGTGGAAGTTTTCCCGGACGACACGGCGGCCACGCTGAGCGACCGCGTGATGCGTCAGGGCGAATGGCCCGCGTTGGTGGAAGCCGTCGGGCGCTATTGCCGCGGCGAACTGCGCGTGGAAAACGGCCGCGTGCTCATCGGCGCGCCCGCGCCGGCAGAGGAAGAAGTCGGCACAGCGCCCGACATGAGCGAAACCGAAGCGGAATCCCCGACGGAAGAATAACGCGGCGGCGTGTCCTGCCCCTGCGCGAAAAGGCTTGCCGCAGCAGCACGCAGACGATCGCGCCGTGGGGCACAGCCCGCGCGGGAAAAGTCCGCAAAGCCGAAAAAGCACATATCCCCCGTCCGCCCGGCTGCGCAGCAGTCGGAGCGGAACGGGGGAATTTTTGTTGCAAAAAGCAGGGCGGAAAAGCGCGCGGTGGGGAATTAAGATAACGGCGGTGCGCGATATTGCGTACTCGGTGGAGGAAGCACGCCGAAACACACGGCTGCAATAGACGAAAGTGGGGGGCGTGCGGGTTGGCAAAAAAAGAATTCCCCGTCCTGCATAGGACGGGGAATTGCTTATCTGGTGGAGACTAATGGACTCGAACCATCGACCTTCCGCGTGTGAGGCGGACGCTCTAACCAGCTGAGCTAAGCCTCCATGTTACCCAAAAGAGTCAGCGGGTGCTGACTCTTTTGCGGTATCTGGTGACCCGGACGAGAATCGAACTCGTGTTACCGCCGTGAAAGGGCGGTGTCTTAACCGCTTGACCACCGGGCCAATGGAAACGGGACGCCGATATTTGGCGTCCCGTAGATGGTAGCGGCGATTGGATTTGAACCAATGACACCCCGGGTATGAACCGAGTGCTCTGGCCAACTGAGCTACGCCGCCATATCTGCCAAACAGCTTTTTGATTATACTAAAGAAATTTCGGCTTGTCAACAGTTTTTGAAAAAAATTAACCTAAACATGCCGTATAAGCGAACGGCGTTGCAAACCGTTCGCTTATACGGGCTTATTTTGCGCGGGATTTTCGGCAAATCAGGGCATATATTCCACGGGGTCGAGGCTTACGCCGTCAAGCTGCATGGCAAAATGCAGATGGCACACTTCGCCGGTTTCCGCGAGGGCCGTGTCGCCAACGGCGCCGATCACCTGCCCGACGCTCACCTGCTGCCCTTCGCTTACCGTGGGCGTTTCGGCAAGGTTGGAGTATACGCTTGTCAGTCCGTCGCGATGGCTGATCACAACGGTGGTGCCGTAGAGATCATCGCGGTAGATCTCCGCAACCGTGCCGTTTGACGTGGCTTTCACCTGCGTGCCAAGTTCCGCGGCGATGTCGATTCCGTCGTGAACACGCCAGTCCTGCATGGTGCGGTTAAACGTGAGCACGGTCACGCTGAAGGGGTTTTCGATCTCGCCGGTGACGGGCCAGATAAAGTAATCGGACGCCTGCGCGGGCGCTTCGGATGCCTGCGCCGTCTGCTGTGCGGCCGCATCGGGCGATTCAACGGCAGCGGGAGCGGGCACGATGGGGGCGGCTGTGGAAACCGCGGGAGGAACCTCGCGCAGGGTGTCGGTTTCGGCTTTTTCGGCAGCGGCGGGCACATTCGCCTCGGCAACGGGCTCCTCAAGGCGCGAAACCGCCATGGACATGCCGGGATCGTCTGCGGGCGCGGCGTCGCCGCCGGAGAGCATGCTCCACGCGGAAACGCCAATCACGGCAACGCAGAGAAACAGCACAATGTAAAAGCCCTTGCCGGCGAAGAACGCCTCCATCCGGTCAGCGAAAGATTTTTGATTTTCCATTTGTGAACCTCCGGAAATTTGGTTTGTACGGGTATTTTTGCCTGTATGCTCCGGAAATATACCGCGCAACGAAATATTTTTCGCCGCGCATTGACTTTGCGCGCGCAAAAGAGTAAAATTTTCGCATAAACGCAAAATGGGGCGAGAGATATGAATCAGGAATATGTAAGAGTAAAAGACAAAGCAGACGCCTGGGGGCTTACGCTGCGGCAGGTGCAGCATCTTTGCAGCGAGGGAAAGATCCCTGGTGCGAAGCGCTTTGGACGCTCGTGGGCAATTCCCGCAGACGCGGCGCGGCCCTGGGACGGTCGCCGCACTTCAACCCCGCCGCAAAAGCTGGGCAGCGTTCCAATTTATGATGCCGGCGCATGCGATATTGCCGTGATCGGCGCGGGCCATGCGGGCATTGAAGCGGCGCTGGCCGGAGCACGGCTCGGCCTGGAAACGATCGTGTTCACCATCAATCTGGACGCTGTGGGCAATATGCCCTGCAACCCTGCCATCGGCGGCACGGGCAAGGGACATCTGGTGCGCGAAATTGACGCGCTCGGCGGCGAGATGGCCCGCGCGGCGGACGCTGCGGCGATACAGTATCGCATGCTCAACCGCGGCAAGGGGCCGGCAGTGCATTCGCTGCGCGCCCAGTGCGACCGCCGCAGGTATCAGGAGCTGATGAAGCATGCGCTTGAGCTTCAGGAGCATCTGCAGCTCAAGCAGGCGGAGGTTGCACGCGTGGAGGTGGAAAACGGCCGCGTTTGCGCCGTGGTTACGGCAAACGGCGCGCGCTATGCCTGCCGCGCAGCCGTGATTGCAACGGGAACCTACCTCGGCGGACGCACCATCGTGGGCGAGGTTTTGCGCGATTCCGGCCCGGACGGTCTTGCCGCAGCCGGGATGCTGACGGAATCGCTTACGGAGCTCGGGCTGTCGCTGCGGCGATTCAAAACCGGAACGCCGCCGCGCGTGAATCGCCGGAGTGTGGATTTCTCGCAGATGGAGGAGCAGCCCGGCGACGAGGAGATCGAGGCGTTTTCCTTTGAAACGGACGATACGGCGCTTTGCAATCAGCGCGTTTGCCATCTGACATATACAAACGAGAGGACGCACGATATTATCCGCGCCAACCTTGACCGCAGCCCGATCTATGCCGGCGTGATCGAGGGCATCGGGCCGCGCTATTGCCCGAGCATCGAAACCAAGGTGATGACATTCCCCGACAAAACGCGGCATCAGCTGTTTGTGGAGCCGATGGGACTGGACACGGAGGAACTTTATATTCAGGGCTTTTCCTCCTCCATGCCCGAAGAGGTTCAGATGCGCATGCTCCGCACCCTGCCGGGATTGGAAAACGCCGAGATGATGCGAACGGCTTATGCCATTGAGTATGACTGCGTGGACCCCACGGAGCTTTATGCCACGCTTGAGAGCAAGAAAGTGGCGGGACTTTACGGCGCGGGCCAGTTCAACGGTTCGTCCGGCTACGAAGAAGCCGCGGCGCAGGGGCTGGTTGCGGGCGTGAATGCCGCGCTGAAGATTCTCGGCCGCGAGCCGCTGATTCTCAAGCGCAGCGACGGCTATATCGGCACGCTGATCGACGATCTTGTGACCAAAGGCACCGACGAGCCTTACCGCATGATGACCTCGCGGACGGAATATCGCCTGCTGCTGCGTCAGGACAACGCCGACGAGCGCCTTTGCGCCATCGGAAACCGTGTTGGGCTGGTGAGCGCGGAGCGGCTTGCGCGCGTTGAGGAAAAATATGCCGCGGTGCGCCGCGAAATGAATCGGTTGGAGCACACGGGCGTTGCGCCCTCGGCGGAGCTGGACGAATATCTGGCCTCGCTTGGCGAAAAGGGCGTTGAAAACGGCGCGGCGCTTGCCGACCTGCTGCGCCGCCCGCGCGTGAGCTATGATGCGCTGGCTCTGTTTGACCCCGAGCGTCCGGCGCTGCCGCGCGAAGTGTGCTACAGCGCGGAGGTGCGCATTAAATATGACGGCTACATCCGCCGCCAGAACAAGCAGGTGGAAGAGCTGGTGCGTCTGGAAGCGCACAAGCTGCCGGCCGATCTGGATTACGAAACGGTGCTTGGCCTGCGTCTGGAGGCGCGCCAGAAGCTTAACCGCATCCGTCCGGAAAACTTCGGTCAGGCCAGCCGCATCAGCGGCGTTTCGCCGGCGGACATTGCGGCGCTGATGGTGTATATCGAGAGCATGAAGTGATCCCGCCCTCTTTGCGCGCGGAGGAAAAGCGGAAACAGCCGCTGCGTTGACCTGCGCAGAGGGAAAAAGCAAAGGAGCAGCTATGAAAAAAGTGGTTTTGGGCCTTTCCGGCGGTGTGGACAGCGCCGTTGCGGCAAGGCTGCTGCAGCAAAGCGGCTACGCCGTGAGCGCGCTCTATCTGGATATCGGCACGGCGGAAGCACGCGAGGATGCGTGCGCGTCGGCTGCCGCGCTTGGCGTGGACCTTGCGGTGGAAGATGTGTCCGAAGCGCTGGAAAGGCTGGTTTGCGCACCGTTTGCGCGCAGCTACCGCTGCGGCGAAACGCCGAATCCCTGCATTCTGTGCAATCCGGCGGTGAAGTTTGCAGCCCTTTGCGCGCATGCCGACGCTGTGGGCGCGGAATATGTCGCCACCGGGCATTACGCCCGAGCCGAGAACGGCGTGCTCTTGCGCGGCATGCCGGCAAACGACCAGAGCTATATGCTCTGCCGCCTGACGCGCGCGCAGCTTTCGCGGCTGGTGCTGCCGCTGGGCGGCTATGAAAAAGCGCAGGTGCGCGCGCTTGCGCGGGAGTTTTCCGTTCCCGTGGCGGACAAGCCCGACAGCATGGAAATCTGCTTTGTGCCGGACAAGGACTACGCCGGCTGGCTTCGCCGCCGGGGGGTGAACCCGCCGCCGGGTGAATTTGTGCGCGACGGCGTTGTGGTCGGACGCCACGAAGGCATCCATCGCTGGACGGTTGGGCAGCGCATCCCCGGCGTTTATGACGGAGAGAAGCTGTATGTGCAAAGCATCAGCCCGGAAGACAATCGCATTGCCGTTTGCACCGATGCGCAGCTGCACCGGACGGAATTTTTCGCCCGCGATTTCAACTGGCTGATCCCCTCGCCTGCGGCGGCGCAGCGCGGCAGCGTGAAAGTGCGCCACAGCCGCAGCAACGAGCCGGCGTGCACTGTGTATCCCCTGCCGGACGGCGGCGTTCGCATCGTGACGGACACGCCCGTTCGTGCCCCTGCCCGCGGACAGAGCGCCGTGGTGTATGACGGCGCGCGCGTGCTCGGCGGCGGATTTATTGTGTGAAGGACGCAGTTTTGTGCGCGAAGAAGAATAAATAGGCCGGCGGCGCAATGCGGCGCTATCGGTGCCGAAGCCGGAGAGAAAAACAAACACCCCGTGCATCAACGCGATGCACGGGGTGCTTTTTTGTGATTGTTTGGCGGGGAGCGGCGTCCCCCCCTTCGGGAAAGCTCAGGCCTGACGGAGATAAACTTCGCGGCTGTAGCGGTAAACCTCGTCGTCGAAAGCGGGAGTTGCGCGGCGGAACGCTTCCATGCCGAGCAAAACGGGTTTGCCGGGCTGGGTGTAGCGGTCCACGAAAGCGCGTGCGCACGCGCGCTGGTCTTCCTCGCTGCGGAAGGCAAGGTCGGTTTCCTTCGGGAATACGCACAGGATGATCTTGTCGCCGTAGTTGTCGTAGAGCGATTCAATGTCGTTCATCGGCTGGGGGGCCCACATATCGAAGCCGCCGTCGATATAGCAGGAAACGCGGTCGTAGTTGTGGCCGCAGGAATGCAGCTGCGCGTGGCGGCCCCAGGCGTGGATGCGGTCGGTCAGGCGCTTCATAAACGGAACAAACAGGTCGCGGGCAACTTCTTCGGAGAAAAACGGCGCTTTTTGCGCGCCCCAGTCGTCGTGCACTTCCAGAATATCCACCATCGGGAAATATTCGCAGAATTTATCCACCAAGCGGCAGCCGAGGTCGGTCATCGCGTCAAACAGCTCGCGCACGGCTTCGATCTGGTCGTCGTCGATGAGCGCCATGGCGGCGGGCATGAAATCCATGAAGGAAATCAGCCGCTCAAACCAGAAGCCGTTGGCGAAGGACATGAAGCAGGGGAAGCGCGGGTCCACGGGGTTTTCCCGCGCGCAAGCGGCCCAGTCCCACGCGTCGATGTCGGGGAGCTTGATTTTCTCGCGCCAGTCGTTGGCATCGAGCAGCAGCGGGTTGCCGGACACGGCGATGGAGCCGCCGGCTACCGGCTCGTAGCGCCAGCGAACGCCGAAGACGTCGGTAATGTCCTCGCGGGAGCCGCGGCCGAGGGTGTTGGTGTAGAGCGCGGGGCGCAGGGCGATGGTCTCGCGGACGCTGGGCATCCAGTAGGGGTGGCGATCATCATACATGGCGTCGAAATTGGCGCGCGGGGTTACGGGCGTATTGTAAACGGGCGATGTGCCGAGCCCCATCATGCTCGGGCGTGTGCCGATCTGCTGCAGTTCGGCCTCAACAAAGGGAATTTTACGGAACATACGCGAAAAACCTCCCGAATTTATGGTTTCTTTGAAACGGGCGCGGCGCAAAAGCGTGCCGGCGCCGGAACGATATAAGCCCAGTATACCATTTCGCCGCGAAATCGGCAAGCGCCGCCGCGGAATCTGCCCGGCTTTGCGGGAACGGAAAATTCCGGCGGCGGAGGGGGATTTTTTTGCTGCGGAGGAAACGGTTTGCAGCAAAGAATGCAAAAAAGCACACCGAAGAGGACGTGGGGTGAAAGGGAGGTGCTGCATTCATGCGCTATGCGGAAGAATTTTTGACGGAAAACGACTGCTACCGTGCCGGGCGGCCGCTGCAGCCGAAGGGCATCATCGTTCACTCCACGGGCGTTGACCAAAAGCGGATCGGCGCTTACACGTCGCAGTGGAACCGGCCTGGCGTTGCCGCCTGTGTCCACGGATTTCTTGGGCTGGACGGTGCGGGGGCGCTGTGCTTTACGCAAACGCTGCCGTTTGAGATGCGCTGCTGGGGCTGCGGCAGCGGCGCGAAGGGGAGCTATAACAACAGCCACATCCAGTTTGAGATCTGCGAATGGCTGGACGATGCGGCGTGGTGCCGCGAAACCTACGGCGCGGCGCTGGAGATCTGCGCGATGCTGTGCATGGAATACGGCATCGACCCGCAGGCGGTTGTAACCCACAGCGAGGCCCACGCGCAGGGCTTTGCAAGCAACCACGGCGATGTGATGCACTGGTGGCCGCGCCATGGGCTGAGCATGGACGGCTTTCGGGCCGACCTGAAACAATTTCTGGAGGACGAGAAAATGAAGGAAACGGAAGAAAACTACCGCGTTTTCCGCGCTTTTATGGAGCGCTATGAGGCCGAGCAGAGGGAAAAGTCGCCCTCGGTCTGGGCGGAGGAGGTTTGCGCGAAGGCGGTGCGGGCGGGCCTGTTTGCCGACGGCAACGGCGACGGGAGCATGGACAGCCCGCAAAGCTATGTCAGACGGCAGGAACTGGCGATGGTGCTGGCACGGCAGGGGGTGCTGGGATGAACGGGGAAAGCGGATTTTCCAAGCGCATTGTCCGCGACATCCGACCGCTGCTCTGGATGGTTACGCTCGGCGGCATGGCGCTGGCATTTTTTGCGGTTTGGCGCGGCTACACCGGCTCGCTGCCGTGGATCACCGCGATGGTGGGGCTGCCCTGGTCGGCGCACGCGGCGGTTTGCAGCTGCTATATGAGCATGGCAAAATCGGACCACCGCGAGGGCGGGATTACTTACGAAGCGGCGAGAGCGCACAATTTTGAGGAGGGCAGGATATGACGGAGCTTTGGGAGATTGCCGCCGCGGTGGTCGGCGGGGCGCTGGCGGGCGTGCTGGCGTATGCGGCGCATGCACTCGTGCCCGCACTGCGGATTTGGCTGGAAGAGCGCATCGGCAGCGAGGGCGTGGCTGCGGTGGAGCGGATCGTTGCGGTTTTGGTGAAAAGCGCGGACCAGCTTTTCAAGGACGTGGACCCGGACGGCACGATGCGAAACCGCTATGTGAAGCAGGAACTGGAGCAGCTGGAGATTGCGGTGAGCGGGCATGTGAACGCGATGATCGAGGCTGCGGTGCTCGATCTCAAGCGCTGAAGGCGGCGGAAAATTTTGTTCTGCGCTGGAAAACGGCGGAGAGATGGTGTAATATAGGAAAAAAGCACACCACGGAGGACCGACGCTATGCTCTCTGCCGACGGCAAACGGCTGATATACGAAAAGCCGCAGCTGGTTGAAACCATCTGCCAGCTCCGCTTTCCTGCGATTTTAAGCATTGAAACAAAAGAACCCGCGGAGTTTCAGGACAGGATCCGGGAGATGTTTCCGCGCTATGCCTGCCAGACGGAAACCGTGCCGCAGCTTGGCGGCGCACAGCCCCAGCGCGAGAAAAACCACAGCTTCATCTCAGCCGACGGTATGAGCAAGCTGAGTTTGGCAAAGGATTTTATAGCGCTTTCCACCATGCGCTATCAGGGCTGGGAACAGTTTGCCGGGATGCTTGATGAGCCGCTGGGGCAGTTTATCAGCCTGTATAAGCCGGCGTTTTTCGAGCGGATCGGGCTGCGGTATGTCAACGGATTTTCGCGCAGCGCGCTCGGACTGGAGGATTGCCGCTGGAGCGAACTGCTGCACAGGCAGTATCTCGGTGTGCTGGGCGACGACGGCGTTGACGAGGGCGGCGTGAAGCGCTGCTCGGTGGATGTAGAGCGCACGCTGCGCGACGGCTGCACGCTGAAGCTGCATGCAGGGCCCGGACGCGTGCGCCGCAATGTGCGCACCGCTGAGGGCGGCGTTCAAACCGTGCAGGAGCCGGAAGTGCGCTTTATGCTGGATCTGGACTTGTTTTTCCTCGAAACCGTTCGCCTCGGTGCGGCGGCGGAGCGCATGGAAACGCTGCACCGCAACGCCGACGAGGTGTTTGCCGACGCCATCAGCGACCGCCTGCACGGCGCGATGGAGCCGGTTGTGCTCTGATGCCGGAGGCTATGCGAGCGGCACGATAACGCGATGATAAAAAAAGAACTCCCGACCGAAACGGTCGGGAGCTTTTTTTGTTACGGTTGTGTATGCAATAATCAGTCAACAACGTAAGGCAGGAGGGCCACCTGACGGGCTCTCTTGATGGCCTCAGTGAGCTGACGCTGATGCATAGCGCAGGTACCGGTTGCACGGCGGGGCAGAATCTTGCCGCGCTCGCTGGTGTACTTCTTCAGCTTAACGATGTCCTTGTAGTCGACAAAGGTGGACTTGTCAACACAGAACTGGCAAACCTTTC
>SVMK01000039.1 GCA_015067465.1 Oscillospiraceae bacterium | reverse complement strand
CAGCGTTTGTCCTGAGCCAGGATCAAACTCTCAATAAATTGTATCTTAACCGTTTCCGGCTAAAATCGATTTATTGAAACTAAATCTTAGCTTCAAAATCTCAAAAAAATCTTTTCGACACTTTCGTGTCTCAAAAGCCCTTTTCTTGCTGGTGCTTAAGTTTTGCTTAAGCTTCCATGACTTGTTAAAAGTCATGTCTTACAATGTTTAATTTTCAAGGTACACCGCCGTTCCGTTCGGCCCGCTCATGCGCTCCGATTGGCGACAGCTTTGTTAATATAGCACGCCGGTTCCCTTTTGTCAACACTTTTTTCAAAACTTTTTTCTTCTTTTTTTTACGCACTACATATTGTGGCGCAAAGCGGTAAATACTATCCATATGTCTACAAATGGAATTTTTAAGCGGCGCAAAAAAGATTGCGCTTTGCCGTATCATCCCGAAAAAAATCCAAAATTTAATTTTCCTGTCAGTGCGGAAAATCTCAAAAAGCTCTTTTCCGACTGCGCGGATTTCATTCTGCGTCCCGTCTGGCCCGGAATGGAACCGCGCGGCGGCGTGAGTGTATGCTGGATTGACGGTCTGGTTTCCGCGGTGGACGTTTCCGAAACCGTGATTCGTCCGCTGACCGAGCGGCTGCACCCGTTCCCCGCCTCGGCAGAGGCCTGCATCGAGCTGCTGCTCGGCGGAGGGGTTTGGTGCTGCAACGCACGGCGCTGCGAGAGCATGGACGCGCTGGCCGAAGCGCTCACCGCAGGCTGCTGCGCGGTTGTGTTTGACCGCGCGGGTGCAGCGGTGGCGTTTGAGGTGCGTTCGTCCAGCACCCGCACCGTCAGCACCCCGACGGTGGAAAAAACCGTGAAAGGCGGCAAGGACGCTTTTGTGGAAACGCTGCGCACCAATACGGCGCTGGTGCGGCGGCGGCTGCGAAACCCCGCGCTCAAAACCCTTATGACCACCGTTGGCCGCAAAAGCGACACTACTATTAATATAATGTATATCGACGGCGTGGCCAACCCGGACACGCTCGCGCTGCTGCGGCAGCGGCTGGACGAGATCGACATCGACGGCCTTACCGCTGCGGGCAATCTGGAGCAATATATTGTTGACCGGCCAAACTCGCCGTTTCCGCAGCTGATCCACACCGAGCGCCCGGACAAATTCTCCGCCGAGCTGCTCGCAGGGCGCATCGGCATTCTGGTGGACGGACTGCCGCTGGGCTTTTTGCTTCCGGCAACGCTGGCACATTTTATGAAAGTGGCCGAGGACCGCGCGCAGCATTTCATTGTTGCCTCCGCACTCTCGCTGCTGCGCTGGCTTTCGTTTGTGATCTCCGCGGTGTTTCCGGCGCTGCTGGTGGCTGTTTGCATGTATCATCAGGAGATGGTGCCGCACAAGCTGCTGCTGAGCATCATCGAGGCCAAGCAGCGCGTGCCGTTTTCCGTGGCGTTTGAGGTTTTAACCATGCTTTTGGCGTTTGAGCTGCTGATGGAGGCCGGCATGCGTCTGCCCGATCCTGCGGGCGACACGGTGAGCATCATCGGCGCGCTCGTTGTTGGACAAAGCGCGGTGGATGCGCGCGTGGTTTCGCCCATATCGGTGATCGTTGTTGCCACAACGGCCATCTGCGGCTTCACGCTGCCCAGCCGCGACCTTGGCGCCGCGGTGCGAAGCGTGCGCTTTTTGCTGGTGCTGCTCGCGATCGTGCTCGGACTGTTCGGCATCGCGGTGGGGCTTGCGCTGCTGATATGGTATCTGTGCTCGATGGACTGCTTCGGCGTGGCTTACACCTCGCCGCTTTGCGACGGCGGCTGGCATGAAAATCTGAAGGCTTTTCTGCGTCCGTCGCTGACGAAAACCAAGCTGCGCGAACACGCGCTGCATACGCCCGACAGGAGGAATCAACGATGAAGCTGCGCGCCGCGGCGCTCGCCCTCGCCGCTTTCACCCTCATAACCCAAACCGGCTGTTCGCTCTCCACGGGCATCTATTCCAACTTTCGCGCCATTGAGCATCTGCAGATCGTCGGCACGCTCGGCCTCGACGCCGCTGCCGCGGGCGTTCGCCTTTCCGCTTCCGGCGGCGCGCCCTCCGACGGGAAGCAGCCCGCTGTTTTTGAAAACAGCGCCCGCGATCTGATCTCCGCAATGGACGCGCTGCAGGATTTATCCGACAACGCGCAGCTCTTTTTCGCCCACACGCAGCACATCGTGCTCGGCCGCGACGCGGCGCAGCAGGGCATCGGCACGCTGCTGGACTTTGTTGAGCGCGACGTGAACCTGCGCATGGGCACGGAGCTTTTTGTGCTCCGCAGCGGGGAGGCCGGCGCTCTTTTGCGCGACGCGGCGCAGCAGGGCGGCATTTCCGAAACGCTGGACACCATCCGGCGCGAAACCTCCGTGAGCGGGGCGAGCCATGTCTATAACTTCCGCTCCACCGCCGTGGCGTTGGAGGAGTACGGCGCAGCGCTTGTGTGCGCGCTGCGCACGCAGGACGCGCAGAACAAACGACAGCCCGAATCCGAGGCCCCCGCCGTGGTTGCCGACGGCTACGGCATCCTCAAGGGTACGCAGCTGGTCGGTTTTATCGACGGCGGCGAAGCCGAGGCGGTGAGCCTCCTTCACGGGCATCTCGGCAATGTTTCCCGCATGGTGTCCGACGGCGCGGGCGGTACGGTTTCGCTCGAAATCAGCCGCGCCGAGGCGGACATTCGCCTCGTATCGGACGAAAGCACCGCCGCATCGCCCGTGCTGGAGATCCGCGCGCGGCTCGGTGCGGTTGTGACGGAGAAATCCTCCGACCGCACCGAATTGGTGGACGAAGAGATGCTGGATCTTTTTTCCTCGCAGCTCGCCGCACAATTTGAGCAGGACATTGCATCCGCCGTGGCGCTTTCGCAAAAGCTGGACGCGGACTTTCTCGCCCTCGGCAAGCCGCTGCGGCTGGCGGGCGAGACCGTCGCACTGCCCGACGCCGAGATTCGCGTTTGCGTGGAGGCTGTGATCGACCACAGCTATGAAATGGAGCATCCCGTCGGCATGGCTGCGGCAAAGGCAGGTGGCACATGAAAGAAACCATCTCCCGGCGTCAGCTGGTTGCAACGGCCTATGTCATCATCCTCTCGCCGATGATCCGGCGCCTGCCTCGCGTTTGCGTGCAAGCCGCCGGGCGCACGGCCTGGATTTCCGTGCCCCTGACGGCGCTGCCGCTCGCGCTGGTGTTTTTCGGTCTGTGGCTTTTTTACCGCAGGCGCAGCGCGCCCACGGGCTTTGCGGAAATCCTCACGGACATCTGGGGACGCGGCGCGGGCAAATGCATCACGGCGGTGTATGCGCTGTGGTTTGCCTTTTACGCCGGATTTTTGCTGCGCTCGGGCGCGCAGCGGTTTATCTCCACGGTGTATCACGACACCGGGATCGGCATTTTCGTTGTTGTAACCGTGCTGATGTGCCTGCCCGCGGTGTTCGGCAGCGTGCGGGCAACGGCGCGCTCGGCCATGATCATTCGCCCGCTGATGACGGCGCTTTTTGTGCTGGTGTGCGCGCAGACGTTTCGTGAACTGGATCTGAGCATGCTGCTGCCCGTGCGTCCCGCCGACCTGCCGGCAAACGGCATTGCCGCGCTGGAAACGGTCAACGTCATTTCCGCGGCGGGGTTTCTCGTCTTTCTCGGCGGCAGCGTGGAAGGGCGCTTTTCCCCGCGCGATTTCATCGGCTGGACGGTTACGCTGCTGGTGATCATCGAGCTGATGACGGTTTGCTGCCTTGCGCTGTTCGGGCCGTCGCTCACGGCGAATATGTCGTTTCCGTTTTTCCTGCTGGTGCGCGATGTGGATGTGCTCGGCTCCATTGAGCGCATCGAGCCGCTGGTGATCGCGGTTTGGGTGCTGTCGGATTTTGTGATGATCTCGCTGCTGCTGCGCGTTTCGGCGGAAAACTTCCGCTTTGCTCTCGGCTTTTCCGCGGCTGCAAGCGCGGAAACGGCGAAAGCGCACGATTTGCGCCAAGGACGCTGGCTGCTGGTTGGCTGCACGCTGGCTGCCGCTGCCGCCGCGCTGACGATGGCAAATGACAAGTCCGCTTTCGACCTGCTCTCGGAAACGCTTGTGCCGCGGCTGAATATGGGCTTTTCGCTCGGCATTCCCGCGCTGTCGCTGCTCATCGGCGCGCTGCGGCACAAGCTTTGAAGGTTTTTTTCTCCGCGGGAAAGGCCGCTGCCGGATGCGGGAAGGTCCGATGCGCCGCTTTGCGCCATACTATATTATAATATGTATGCGCAGCGGCAATTTTCGCTTGCCTTCGCGCGGGAAATCGTATAAAATCATAATTGCCAAGAAGCCGGAAGGGGGATCCCCTCCGATTTCTTGGCTAAAGACGTTTGGAGCGATACATATTTATGGCAAACGATATTTGGAAGATTGAAACGCAGCCGCTTTTCCGCGCCGTGGACGCCGGGCAGTGCCCCGTGCTTGTCAGCGGCGTGGGCGCAGCTTCGCGCGCGCATATGGTGTCCTCTCTGCGGAGACAGTTTGATGTGCCGCTGTTTGTTGTCTGTTCGGACGACACCGCCGCGGAAACGATGGCCCGCGATCTTGAATCGCTGCTGGGCGAGCGCGTTTCCCTGCTGCCGTGGCGCGATTTTAATCTCTACAGCACCGACGGCGCGGCGCGCCTTGCGGAGCAGAAACGCATTGCAGCGCTTGACTTTCTTGCACGCGAAGAAGTTCAGATCACGGTTTGCGCCGTTGGCGCGCTGCTGCAGCGCACAATGCCGAAATCCGCCCTGCTCACCGCCGCTTTTGACCTGCGCGACGGTCAGGAAATCGCGATCGAGGCTGTGGAAACCGCGCTGCTTGAGGCCGGATATGTCCACCGTGTGCAGACAGATGCACCCGGTCAATATTCCCGCCGCGGCGGCATTCTCGACATATTTTCCCCCGCGCTGCCAAACCCCGTGCGCATGGAATTCTGGGGCGACGAGATCGACTCGATGGGCACATTCGACATCAACACCCAGCGCCGCATCGAAAACATCTCCGCCTGCCGCATCCTGCCCGCCGCGGAAACGCTGCCGCAGCTGGCGCAAGGCGGGGCATGCGCGCTGGCGGACACGCTCGATCTGGAAGCGGTGAAGGCCGCGCGCGGACGTTCCCCGGAAAAGCAAAAGCTCGCCGCCACGCTGCGCGGCGACGCGGAAAAGCTGCGTCAGGGCGTTTTGCTGCCCGCAGCCGACCGCTACGCCGGCCTGATTTATCCCGAATTTTCCTGCGCGCTGGACTATATTCCCGAAAGCGCCTTCGTCTTTCTCGACCAGCCTGTGCGCCTTGCAAAGCTGGCGGAGGATCAGCAGAAGCTGCTGCATGAGGACATCAAGGCGCAGCTGCAGTGCGGCACGCTCATCGGCGCGTATGCCGATTTTCTCAGGCCATGGGAAAGCGCAGCCGCTGCGCTGTGCGAGGCGTTTCCCGTTGTGATGGGCGACAGCTTCACGCAGGGCCGCTGCCTGCCGGAGCCGCGCGCCATCGTTTCCGTCACGGCAAAGCAGCTGCCGGGCTACGGCGGCTCGCTGGACACCGCCTGCGACGATGTTCGCCACTATATTTCCTCAGGCTTTGCCGTGCTCGTTCTCGCGGCGGACGAGCGAAGGGCGCAGTCGCTGCAGGAATTTTTTGCACGGCGCGAGATCTCCGCGCGCATCCTCGCCTCCCTTGCCGACCCCCTTGCCCCGGGCGAATGCGGCATCGCGGTGGGGGCGCTTTCCGGCGGATTTGAGTATCCTCAATCGCGCTTCGCCGTGCTCACGGACGCGCAGCTGATGCAGTCCGGCCTGCGCCGCAGCCGCCGCGGCACGAAAAAACTGCCCTCAAACCGCAAAAAGCTGGAAAGCTACGCCGATCTCTCCGTGGGCGATCTGGTTGTGCACGAATACCACGGCATCGGCCGCTTCGCGGGCATCGTTCAGATGCGCGTGGACGGCGTGGACAAGGACTATGTGAAAATCTGCTACGCGGGCACGGACACGCTGTTTGTTCCCGCAACGCAGCTGGATCTTGTCAGCAAATATATCGGCGCGGGCGAGGATCACCCCGTGAAGCTGAGCAAAATGGGCGGTTCGGACTGGTCCAGAACCAAAACGCGCGCCAAAGCCGCCGCAAAAAAGATCGCGGGAGAGCTGATCGCGCTGTATGCCGAGCGCCGGCGCAAGCCCGGCCATGCTTTTGCCCCCGATTCGCCCTGGCAGGTGGAATTTGAAGAGGCCTTCGGCTATGAGGAAACGGACGATCAGCTCCGCTGCATCGCCGAAATCAAGCGCGATATGGAGTCCTCCGTGCCGATGGACCGTCTGCTTTGCGGCGATGTGGGCTACGGAAAAACCGAGGTGGCACTGCGCGCAATTATGAAATGCGTGCTTGACGGCCGTCAGGCGGCGGTGCTTGTGCCCACCACGGTGCTCGCCCAGCAGCACTACCAAACCGCCGTGCAGCGCTTTTTCGGCTATCCCGTGCGCATTGAGCAGCTCTCTCGCTTTCGCACGCCGGCGCAGGTTCGCGCCGCGAAAGCGGGCATCGCCGACGGCAGCGTGGACATCGTTATCGGCACCCATGCGCTTTTGCAGAAGGACATCCGCTTCAAGCAGCTGGGACTGCTGGTTGTGGACGAGGAGCAGCGCTTCGGCGTTTCCCACAAGGAGCGGCTCAAGGAGATGAGCCGCAATGTTGACGTACTCACGCTCTCGGCAACGCCGATTCCCCGCACGCTGAATATGGCCATGAGCGGACTGCGCGATATGTCCACGCTCGAAGAGCCGCCGCAGGACCGCATGCCCGTTCAAACCTACGTCATGGAGCACGACTGGGACATCGTGGCCGACGCCATTCGCCGCGAAATTCAGCGCGGCGGACAGGTTTATTATCTCCACAATGTTGTGGATTCCATTGAGCGCACGGCGGCGCGCATCGCAAAGCTGCTGCCGGAGGTTTCCGTTGCCGTTGCCCACGGAAAAATGGATCAGGAGAGCATCTCCTCGGCGATGGAGGGCATGATCAGCGGCGAAACGCAGGTTTTGGTGTGCACCACCATCATCGAAACGGGCATTGACATCCCGAATGTGAACACGCTCATCATTGAAGACGCCGACAAGCTCGGCCTTGCCCAGCTCCACCAGATTCGCGGGCGCGTGGGACGCTCGTCGCGCAGGGCGAGCGCATATCTGACTTACCGCAAGGCAAAGGTGCTCACCGAAGTTGCCGAAAAGCGCCTTTCCGCCATCCGCGAGTTTGCCGAATTCAACGCCGGATTCCGCATCGCAATGCGCGATCTGGAAATCCGCGGCGCGGGCAGTCTGCTCGGCGCGGAGCAGAGCGGACATATGGTGGACGTTGGCTACGACATGTATCTGCAGCTGCTGGAAGAGGCGGTTTTGGAGGAGCAGGGCAAAACGCCCGAGGTGCGCGCGGACTGCGCAGCGGACCTTGCCGTTTCCGCCAACATTCCCGAGCGCTACGTCTCCTCCCCGGAGATTCGCATGGACCTTTACCGCCGCATCGCCCAAATCCGCACCGAAGCGGACGCGGACGATCTGACCGACGAGCTGATCGACCGCTTCGGCGATCCGCCCCCCTCTGTAAACTCGCTGGTGCACGTTGCGCTTTTGCGCGGCGAGGCCACGCGCGCGGGCATCACGGACATCGCCCAGAAAAGCGGACATCTGCGCTTTTGCGTTGCGGATTTCAACATGGAGCGCATTTCCGCGCTGTATGCCATGCCGCAGTTTAAAGGCAGGCTGAAAGTGGAAGCGGGCGCAAAGCCCTGCCTTTCGCTCAAGCTGCAAAGCGGCCGCCGCGTGATCGAAGCGGCGCGCGAATTTGTCGCTGCCTATGCCGCACAGGAACACTCCGGCGCCGCATCCGGCACACAGGCCGGAAATACTACGGCAAGCGGCGCGCAGACTTCGAAAACAGGAGGCGCAATATGACAAAAACTTTGTTTTTTCAGGCGATTGCGAAATTTTTTGCCGGCGTGGCGGCGGTTGCGCTGCTGCTTTTCCTGCCCGCAGGCACGCTGCGTTATCCCCGCGCATGGCTGCTCATGGGCATCTTGTTCGTTCCCATGTTCATTGCCGGGCTCGTTCTGATGCGCAAAAACCCGCTGCTGCTCAAAAAGCGCCTGCAGGCGAAGGAAGCGGAAAGCGAGCAGAAAGCCGTTGTTGCACTGAGCGCGGGCATGTTTGTTCTCGGCTTTGTTGCCGCGGGGCTGGATTTCCGCTTTGGGTGGACGCATCTGCCCGTATGGGTTTCCGCGGCGGCGGCGGTTGTGTTTTTGTTTTCCTACCTGCTCTACGCGGAAGTGCTGCGGGAAAATGTTTACCTCTCCCGCACGGTGGAGGTGCAGGAAAACCAGAAGGTGATCGACACGGGACTTTACGGCATCGTGCGCCACCCGATGTATATGGCAACCGTGCTGCTTTTCATCTCCATGCCGCTGGTGCTCTCCTCGCTGGTTTCCACGGTGATTTTCCTTGTCTATCCCGTGATCATCGCAAAGCGCATCCGCAACGAGGAGCAGGTGCTGGAGCGGGATTTGCCGGGCTACGCGGAATATAAGCGGAAGGTGAAATACCGCATCATTCCGTTTTTGTGGTGAATCCGCGGCGGTTTTGGCTGCTTTGCGCGGGAAATAGGGATTGAAAAAACAACCCGCACTGTATATAATAAATTGTTACGAAAAAAACAGGAAAGGACGCTTCCTTTAATGAAACATCAGAAAATTTCCGGCATCTATGCCGACGCCGCCGCATTTGACGGACAGGCACTCACCGTTTGCGGCTGGGTCCGCACCGTTCGTGACATGAAAAACTTCGGCTTCATCGAGCTCAACGACGGCAGCTGCTTCAAGTCGCTGCAGGTTGTTTTTGAGCGCGGCAGCCTTGAAAATTACGACGAAATCGCCCGTCAGAACGTCGGCGCGGCGCTGATCGTGCACGGCACGCTGGTGTGCACGCCGGAAGCCAAGCAGCCCTTTGAGCTGAAGGCCGACAGCATCGTGGTCGAGGGCGTTTCCACCCCCGATTATCCCCTGCAGAAAAAGCGCCACACCGTGGAATATCTGCGTACGATCCAGCATCTGCGTCCGCGCACCAATCTGTTTTCCGCAACGTTCCGCGTTCGCTCCGTTGCGGCGCAGGCCGTGCATGAATTTTTCCAGCAGCGCGGCTTCACCTACATCAACACCCCCATCATCACCGGCAGCGACTGCGAGGGCGCCGGCGAAATGTTCCAGGTGACCACGCTCGACCTCGACAACATTCCCAGAACCGAAACCGGCGAAGTTGACTACAGCAAGGACTTCTTTGGCAAGAAAACCTCTCTGACCGTTTCCGGCCAGCTCAACGCCGAAAACTTCGCCATGGCATTCGGCGATGTTTACACCTTCGGTCCCACGTTCCGCGCCGAATACTCCTACACCGCCCGCCACGCCGCAGAGTTCTGGATGATCGAGCCGGAGATGGCCTTTGCCGATCTCGACGACGATCTGGAATGCATGGAAGCAATGGTGAAATACATCATCCGCCGCACCATGGAACGCTGCCCGCAGGAAATCGAATTTTTCAACAGCTTTGTTGATAAGGGTCTCAAAGAGCGCCTTGAGCACGTTGCAAACAGCGACTTTGGCCGCGTGACCTACACCGATGCGATCGAGATGCTCAAAAAGTCCGGACAGAAATTTGACTTCCCCGTGGAATGGGGCATCGACCTGCAAACCGAGCATGAGCGCTATCTCACCGAAGAGATCTTCAAAAAGCCCGTATTCGTCACCGACTATCCGAAGGAGATCAAGGCATTCTACATGCGCCTGAATGACGACGGAAAAACCGTTGCCGCGGCGGACTGCCTTGTTCCCGGCATCGGCGAGATCATCGGCGGCAGCCAGCGCGAAGAGCGCATCGACATTCTTGAGCGCCGCATCATCGAGCTTGGCATGGCCCCCGAGGACTACTGGTGGTACTGCGATCTGCGCCGCTACGGCTCGTGCCGCCACGCCGGCTTCGGTCTCGGCTTTGAGCGCATCGTGATGTATCTCACCGGCGTGAGCAACATCCGCGATGTTGAGCTGCATCCCCGCACGACGGGAAACGCCGATTTCTGAGCCGCATGCTCGGAATTCATCGGCAAAACCACAACCGAAAAACATGCAAAACCGTTTCCTTTTCGGAAACGGTTTTGTCTTTTTTGTATATATATAGTTCCGTCCGCAACGCAGAGAAACCATATCTTGATGCAATGCAAAAACATACATATTTAATAATAACAATTACAAGTTTCTTTTGCTTTTTACATAAAATTATGCTACAATAAGAATTACTTATGGACACTGGGTTATTCCGCGAATTTTAACCCGAATCTTGTTCAACAGGAGCTTTGCTTATGAATTCTCTCAACGACATATGGGCAAGTATTATCGAGGTTCTTTCGGAGAATCTGACCTCTACATCGATCAACACCTGGTTTGCCGACTGCACGCCCATTGATCTGAAAAACAGCACCCTGGTGCTCCACACTTCGACGGAATACAAAAAGGGCATCTTGCAAAACCGTTTTTCCGACATGATCAAAGACGCGCTGAAAGAGCTGTTTTCCTGCGATTTCGAGCTTTTGATTCTTGCGGGTGAAGAGCTTGAGGATTACAACGACCAGAAAGAGGACGACCAGGCCTGGCTCGCCGGCGACGGCTACACCTTTGAAAACTTCATCGTGGGCAAAAGCAACGAGTACGCTTATGCCGCGGCGCAGGGCGTTGTGAAAAATCCGGGCAGCAAGGTTTACAACCCGCTTTTCATCTACGGCAACTCCGGCCTCGGAAAAACCCATCTGCTGCGCGCGATCGGTTCGGCCATCCATGAGAAAAATCCCGCGGCAAAAATCGAATTTGTCAAGGGCGATGAATTCACCAACCAGATGGTGAATTCCATCCGCGACGGCACAGCCAACGAATTTCGCCAGAAATATCGCAATATAGACCTTTTCCTTGTGGACGACATCCAGTTCATTGCCGGCAAGGAAGGCACGCAGGAAGAGTTTTTTCACACGTTTAACAGCATTTATGAGTCCGGACACCAGATCGTCGTCACGTCCGACCGTCCGCCGATCGATATGCTCCGCCTCGACGACCGTCTGCGCACCCGCTTTGAAGGCAGCATGATGGCCGACGTGAAGCCCCCCGATGTGGAAACGCGCATGGCGATCATCCGCAACAAGGCAGGCCAGCTGGGCATGTCGCTTTCCGACGAAGTTGTTGCGTATATTGCCGAAAAAATCACCTCCAACGTCCGCCAGATCGAGGGCGTTGTCAAGCGCCTGACCGCTTACCGCGAGATCACGGGCGACCTGATCACGAAGGAAACCGTTGAAAAAGCAATCACGGACGTTGTACGCACCGGCGTTTACATACCCTCACCCGAGGACATCATCGAAGAAACCGCGCGCTATTTCTCCATCTCCGTGGAGGACATCAAGGGCCAGCGCAGAACCAAAAACATCGCCACGGCGCGCCATATTTCCATCTACCTCATCCGCACCCTGACCAACCGCACACTCAACGATATCGGCAGCATCTATGAGGACAGAAACCACGCCACCATCCTCGCTTCCATCAACAAGATGGAGCAGCTCGTCGGCAAGGACAAGGAAACCACCGACACCATCCGCGATATTACGAGCAATATCAACTCCAGACAGCGCTGATATAATTTTCAACATTTTTTTGAAAACACAGTAACTTTTCTGTGGATTGCTGTGGAAAGCCGTTTGGTCGAAAAATGCCTGTTGTAAACCCGATTTTTCTTCCACAAAATCTTCCACATGCGTTTTTCCCGCGTATCAATGCTTTGACCCACTTTTCCACATAAATTTGCTCTACTACTGTCTGCTACTAAAAATATACTATCTATCTTTCTATACAGAGAAAACGGGAGGATCATGATATGAAGTTCACCTGCACAAGAGCACAGCTGCAGTCCGCCGTTTCCATCGCGGCAAAGGCAGCCAGCGCAAAAAGCCCCATTCCCGCGCTGGAAGGCATCCTGATCGAAGCCGGCTACGGAAACGTAAAGCTGACGGGTTACGATCTGAAAAAAGGAATTTACACCACCATTGAAGCGGATGTGGCGGAGCAGGGCAGCATCGTGCTCGGCGCACGCATCTTCGGCGATATTGTCCGCGCGCTGCCCGAAGGCAATGTTACCGTGAAAAGCGAAGGCTGCAATGTTTCCATCACCTGCGAGAAGAGCGATTTTTCCATCCTCGGCACGGATGCTGCGGATTATCCCGAACTTCCCGCCATTGACGGACAAACCGGCGTTGCGCTGCCGCAGAATCTGCTCAGCGAGATCATCCGCCAGACCATTTTCGCAGTTTCCGACAGCGAGGCACGCCCGATTTATATGGGTGAGCTGTTTGAAATCAGCGAAGGCCGCCTCACGGTTGTTGCGGTGGACGGTTACCGTCTTGCCCTGCGCCGTGCGCCCGTTGAAAATACGGAAGCGGAATGCAGCTTTATCGTGCCCGGCAGTGCGCTTTCCGATCTGGAAAAGCTCTGCGGCAACACCGACGACCCTGTTCAGATCAGCCTCGGCAGCAAGCACATCAGCTTCTCTATCGACAGCACTGTGCTCGTTTCGCGCCGTCTGGAAGGCGATTTTCTGAACTATAAAAAGACGGTTCCCTCCACGTTCAACACGGAAATCCGCACCGATCGCTATTTCCTGCAGCGCACGGTGGAGCGCGTTTCCCTCATTATCGACGATAAAATCAAAAATCCCATCCGCTGCTATTTCGGCGACAATCAGGTTCGCATCGTTTGCGCCACGGCGCTTGGCAAGGCGGAGGACGTCTGCATTGTGGAAGGCAACGGCGGCGATTTGGAGATCGGCTTTAATAACCGCTATCTCCTCGACGCGCTCAAAGCCGCTCCCGCAGAGGAAGTTTGCATCGGTTTGAACACCGGCTCCTCCCCCTGCGTGATCACGCCCGTGGACGGATCGGACAATTTCCTTTATATGATCCTGCCTGTCAGACTGAAGGCAGACTAAAAAAACAGAAACGACGGAAACCAATATGGATATTGAAATTACCACAGAATTCATCAAGCTGGACGCATTTTTGAAGTTTGTCGGCGCGGTCGGCACGGGCGGAGAAGCAAAAATCCGCATTGTCGACGGTGAAATCACCGTAAACGGCGAAGTTTGCACCATGCGCGGCAAAAAGCTGCGCGCGGGCGACACGGTGTGCTTCGGCAAGGAAAGCTACAGCGTGAAGCAGGCATGAGAGTTGACCGGCTCATGCTGCGCGGATTTCGCAACTACGGCGAGGCGGAGGTATGCTTTTCCGACGGGATCAATGTGATCACAGGCGAAAACGCGCAGGGAAAAACCAATCTGCTCGAGGCGGTTTACATGCTGGCAGGCGGGCGCAGTTTCCGCACGCGATTTGACAGGGAAATGATCGGCTTCGACCGCGATTTTGCGGAGATTCACGCCGATATTTTCGCAGCGGAGCGCGCGCAGCACATCGAAATTCTCCTGCGGCGCGGACTGAAGAAAAAAATAACGCGAAACCGCGTGAAAGGCAGCGGCGGCGAGCTGGAGGACACGGTGAAGGCGGTTTTGTTCTGTCCGGACGACTTAAACCTCATCCGTGACGGCGCGAGCGCGCGGCGCAAGCTGATGGATCTTGCCATCTGCCAGCTTCGCCCGGGCTATGCCAGACTTCTGCACGACTACAACCGCGTTTACGAAAACAAAATGCGGCTGCTGCGCGATTATTCCGACGATCGCGCCATGATGGACACCTTTGACGAATTTTCCGATGCCCTTGCGCGCATCTCCGCGCAGATCATCCGCTACCGCGCCTCGTTTGCGCGGCGGCTGGCGGAGTATGCCGCGCCCATCCACAGCGAGTTTTCCGGCAAGGGCGAGATTTTAACGCTGGAATACAAAACCGTGAGCACCGTTACCGACCCGACGGCGGCGGAGCAGACGATTTATGCGCAGATTCTGGAGCATCAGCGCAGCCATAAGGCCGCGGAGCTGGCCTCCGGCAGCTGTCTGACCGGCGCGCATAAGGACGATCTTGAAATCGGCATCAACGGACAAAACGCGCGCGCTTTCGCCAGCCAGGGCCAAACGCGCACCGCAGCGCTTTCGCTCAAGCTTGCCGAGCGCGACATTTTCCTCGGCGAATCTGGCGAATATCCCATTTTGCTGCTGGACGATGTTTTGAGCGAGCTGGACGCAAGGCGGCAGGAATTTGTTCTCAACCGCATCGGCGGCGGGCAAACTTTCATCACCTGCTGCGAGGATGAGCAGATTGTCAAAAAAACCGGGGGCAAGGTGATATTTGTCGCCTCCGGCAGCGTAAAGGAGCCGGTATGTATCTCCACTTAGGAAACGAAGTTGTTGTGCGAAAGCAGGATATTCTCGCTGTTTTCGATCTGGACAACACATCACAGTCCCACCTGACAAGAAAATTCCTCTCCGCCGCGGAAAAGGCGGGCGAGGTGGTAAACGCTGCGGGCGCGGAGCTTCCGAAAAGCTTCGTTGTCTGCACGGGAAACGGACACCAAACCGTTTATCTCAGCCAGCTTAATTCCTCCACGCTGCTCAAGCGCAGCGAAATTCTGCTGGGCGACTGATCAGATCATCGCACCTACACCGGAAAAATACAGAAAATACACGGAAAAGGAAGATCATTTTATTATGTCTGACATTACCGAAAAGATAACGCAGGAATACGACGCAAGTAAAATTCAGGTTCTGGAAGGACTTGAAGCGGTTCGTATGCGCCCGGGCATGTATATCGGCTCCACCAGCGCCAGCGGTTTGCACCATCTGGTGTATGAAATTGTGGATAACGCGATCGACGAAGCCCTTGCCGGTTACTGCAAAAACATCACCGTTGCCATTGAAAAGGACAATATCATCCGCGTGAGCGACGACGGACGCGGCATCCCCGTGGACATTCAGGAGCAAACGGGCAAGCCCGCGCTCGAGGTTGTTTACACCGTTTTGCACGCCGGCGGCAAGTTCGGCGGCGGCGGCTACAAGGTTTCCGGCGGTTTGCACGGCGTC
>SVMK01000038.1 GCA_015067465.1 Oscillospiraceae bacterium | reverse complement strand
AGCGCCCGCGCAATGGAAACGCGCTGCTGCTGACCGCCGGAGAGCTGGTTGGGGCGGTGTTTGAGCTTGTCGCCCAGCCCTACCTGCTGCAGCGTTTCAATGGCGCGCTCGCGCCGCTCTTTGCGCGGCACACCGGCATACATCAGCGGAATTTCAACATTTTCCAGCAGATTGAGCTTGGGCAGAAGATTGTATTGCTGAAAGATAAAGCCGAGCATTTTGTTGCGGATTTCGGCAAGCTGGTTTTTGTTCATCCGGCCGACATTTTGCCCGTCGAGCAGATAAGTGCCCTGCGAGGGAACGTCCAGACAGCCGATGATGTTCATGCAGGTGGATTTTCCGGAGCCGGACTGACCGACGATCGCAACAAACTCGCCGCGGTTGATGGTGGTGGAGATGTGATCCGCTGCGGTTACAACCTCGTCGCCCATCGGATAATATTTGCAGACGTCACGGAATTCGATCAGTGCGCTCATGCTCCGGGACCACCTCCCATGCCGCCCTGCGGAGGCGCCATACCGCCGCCCTGCGGGGGTTCCATACCGCCGGACATGCCGTACATCATGGCGAACAGACTGGCGGCTGCGGTGTCGAGCTGATAGGCAACGGTGTCGCCCGGCTGCAGGCCGGACAAAACCTCAAGATAATCATCGTCGCCGATGCCGGTTTTGACGGAAACATAAACGTAGCCTTCCGGCGCGGGCTGCTCCAGCGCGTTGACTGCGCTGGGAGAGTCGGCGGTGATGAGCACGGTGTTGCCGCGGTTGAGCGCGGCTGCGGGAATGGTGAGCACATTGTCTGCTTTGGCAACGGTGATCTCCGCGTCGGCGTTCATGCCGGGGAGCAGTCCGTCAAAGCTGTTGATGCGCACGGTGACGGGATAGGATGTTGCGCCGCCGGCGCCGGTTGTGCCAACGATGGAAACCTTTGTGATCTCACCGCTGTAGCTTTTGCCCTCAACCGCATCTGCCGTGACGGCAACGCTTTGTCCCACGGCAACTTTGCTGATATCCAGCTCGTCAATGTAGATGGTCATCTCCAGATAACTCAGATCATAGATGATGCAAAGGCTGCGTCCCGTTTCGGCGTTGTCGCCCACCTTGTACTGCTTGTCAACGATGGTGCCGTTGATGGGGGAGGTGATGGTGTAGTTATCCAGCTGATTCTGCGAGCTGTCCATGGAAAGCTGTGCGTTGCGCAGACTGTCTGCGGCGTTTTGCAGGCTGTCGTTGAGATCGTCGCCGCCGAGCGTGACGAGGATCTGGTCTTTCGAAACGGCGGAGCCCTCCTGCGTGTTCACGGCAACCACAGTGCCGGGAACGGAAGCGGTTACAACGGATTCCGCGTTGTATGTAAACACACCGGGGGCGGAGCAGCCGATGCCCGCGATGCTTGCCGCGGCGCTCTGCGCAGCGCTCAGTCCGCCGGGATTGGAAACCGTGATGCGCACATTGCGGGTGATGGAATTGCCGATGCCTACAATGTCGCTGCCGGAAACGGTGTCCACCGTGCCGTAAAGCGTTTCAAAACTGCCGTCGAGAATCACTTCCGCGGCCTGACCGGGATAGAAATTCACCGCGTCGTCGGCAGGGAAAGGCACGGTGAGCTGCATCACGGCGCTGTCGCGCAAAACGGCAACCTGCTGCCCCATGCTCACCTCGTCGCCGACCTTGACTTTCAGTTCAAAGAGCTGACCGTTGATGCTTGAGCGGATATAGCAGTTGTCTGCGGCGTTGGCATAGCCGCGCTGTGCCTGCCCCAGCGAAATCTGCGAGCGTTCGATGTTGTTGGCAACGTCGCTGCTGTCGATTTCGTAGAGAACGGTGTCCTTGTCCACAATATCGCCTTCTTCAAAGTCCGCGGCAAGCACCTCGCCCTGCACCAGAGAGATGACGGTGTAGGAGTTTGCGGGCTTGAGCGCGCCGCTGCCGCTGAGTGTTGCGGTGACGGAGCGGTTTTCGGCTGCGGCAAGCAGATAGTCGGTCTGCATGGCGGCTGCGCGGCTGCGCGAAACGGAAACCGAGCGCGCGATCAGTGCCGCGAGCACCAGCACAACCGCGAGAACGATCCATTTCCAGCGCCGCTTTTTTCTGCGGAATTTCGGTTTTTCCGCCGGAGCGGAATTCGGCTCTGCGGCAGGGGCCGGCACTGCGGCGGATTCGGACCGGGTTTCGTTTTTTTCTTCGATGATGGATGTCATACCTGTGATTCCTCCCGGAAATATAGCAATTCAATGATAGTATATTGTAGCAAACGAGTGCGGCATTTGTTTGAATATGATGTAAACAAATTCTTAATAATCCGTTTTCTCAAATCTGTGTTATAATGAAAAGCACAATGCGAAAGGAGCGTTGCAACGCCATGCCTGATATCAAACCCACGCCGGAAATGCTGATACGGCGCTTTTCCCTGCAGCCCCATATTGAAAACGGTGCCTTTGTTGAGCGCCACTACGAAAACGCTGAGGCCGGACGGGCAGAGTCCGGACTCATATATTATTATGTTGCGCCCGATGAACTGACGCAGTTTCATGTGATCGACTGCGACGAATATTGGTGCTATGTGGCGGGCTCGCCGCTGGATATCTGGCTGCTGGACCCGGACGGTACGCTTTCGGTGCAGCGGCTCGGCATTGCGGAAGGCTGCGAGCCGGCTGTGTTTGTGCGCCGGGGCGTTGCCTTTGCATCGCGCCACACCGGCGCGCCGGAGGAAGGCACGTTTCTCAGCTGTGTCACCGTGCCGCGCTTTTCCTACGAAGGTTTCCGCATGTTTGACCGCGAGGAAATGATCGCGTGCTGCCCGCAGACGGCGGCGTTTTACGAATAAGCGCGCTCCGGACGAAGCCTGACGCGGCGGCGCAATTTGAAGGAAATACCGCGCCGGGTCAAAAATTGTTCTTGACAAATAATCGGGAATGTGTTTTAGTGGTTGATAGAATTTCAAACTTGTTTAAACCGTTGAAGCGGAGATAAAGTTGTCAGCGCATCCACAGAGAGTCCCACCGCAGGCTGAAAGTGGGGTGAAGAGCGGGGCAGCAAATGGACCGCCGAGGGCAGGGGGAAAAGCAGTCGGCGCTTTGTAAAAGCGCGCCGCCGAGTATCTTCTGACGCAGAGCCGGCGTTACCGGCTGGAAGAGTGATGGCTCTTTTGTATTGAGTGGCTGCGCTTAGTTCGCAGCAAGCAAGGTGGTACCGCAGGTACGATTTAATTGTAATTCCTGTCCTTGCTCCCGAAAGGGAGCAGGGATTTTTTTATTCCGCGTTTGAAAGGAAAACGAACGGCATGAAGATTTTATCAAAGCGATGGCGCGCTGCGCCGGTATGCTGAACACATTGCCCCGACGGGACGAAACGAAAAAAAGAACATAAACTGAAATATTGAAATGAGGTAAACTGACATGAAAAAAATGATTTCTCTGATTCTGATTGCCGCAATGGCACTGTGCCTGCTGAGCGGCTGCGGCGGCAAGACCACCGACAACAGCGCCTGCAAAGTTGCCATCATCAAGCAGATGGACCATGCATCCCTCGACGAAATCGCAAACGCGATTGCTGCAAGACTGGATGCGATCGCAGCGGAAAATAGCTGCACCATCTCCTATGAGATCTACTCCGGTCAGGGCGACCAGTCCACCATCAAGCAGATCTGCGACCAGGCCATCGCCGAAGGCGTTGATGTGCTGATTCCCATCGCAACCATGGCGGCCCAGGTTGCCACCGTGAGCGCGGAAAAGAGCAAAACTCCCGTGGTGTTCTCCGCAATCTCTTATCCCCAGAACGCAGACCTCACCGGCATCGACTACGTCACCGGCTATTCCGACGCGCTGAGCGCCGAAACCCTCATCGACATGATGCTGGCCCAGAATCCCGATGTCAAGAACGTCGGCCTGCTGTATTCCCTCTCTGAAGCCAACTCCAAGCCTGCCATCGCGGATGCCAAGGCATATCTGGACACCAAGGGCATTGCCTACAGCGAACAGACCGCAGCCACCAACGATGAAGTGATTGCTGCCGCCTCCGCTCTGATTGCCGAAGGCGTGGACGCCGTGTTTACTCCGACCGACAATATCATTGCCGCTGCCGAACTGGCCATCTATGAAGACCTTGCAAAGGCCGGCATCCCCCACTATGCGGGCGCGGACTCCTTTGTGCGCAACGGTGCGTTTGCCACTTGCGGCGTGAACTACACCCAGCTTGGCGCCGACACGGCGGACCTTGCTTATAAGGTTGTTGCCGAAGGCATGGACGGCGTGGAAGACTACTATGTCAGTGCCGGCGACATCATCACCGTAAACACCGAAACCGCCGCAACCCTCGGCGCGGACTACTCCGCATTCAAGGAGATGGCGAAGGAACTGGTCGAAGTTACCACCACCGAGGACTGATTCCGCAACATTTATTTCTAAGCTGAAAGGAGCGGTAAAATGCTCTATATCATTCGCACCGCGCTGGAACTCGGCTGCCTGTATGCGCCCGTGGCGCTGGCTCTGTTTCTGAGCTATCGTGTGCTGGATATTGCCGACCTCACCACGGACGGCTGCTTCATTCTGGGCGCTGCCGTGTCGGTTACGCTGACGGCGGCGGGCCATCCGGTAATCGCCGTGTTTGCGGCGGTGATTGCGGGCGCATGCGCCGGGTTTGTCACGGCGTTTCTCCAGACCAAGCTGGGCGTTCCGTCGATTCTTGCCGGTATCGTCACCAATATGGGACTTTACACCGTCAACCTGATGGTGATGGGCTGGAGCGCCAACGTCAGCCTGCTGAAAGCGGAAACCATCTTCTCCGACCTCAGCGAGGTGAACGGCGTGGGCGATTGGGGCGGCGTTGTCATTGCAGGAAGCGCGGTTGTGATTGTCGGCGTGCTGCTGGTGCTGTTTCTGCGCACGCGGCTGGGCCTTTCCATCCGTGCCACGGGTGACAACCGCGATATGGTGCGCGCAAGCTCCATCAACCCCACTTTCACGGTTACGATCGGCCTTTGCATTGCAAATGCCCTCACCGGTCTTTCCGGCGCCATGGTCGGCCAGTATCAGAACGCTGCCGACATCAACGGCGGAACGGGCATCGTCGTCATCGGCCTTGCCTGCCTGATCATCGGCGAAACCGTGCTGGGCCGCCGCAGCATCGTCAAGGGCGTGATCGCCGCGCTGCTCGGCTCCATCCTCTACCGCTTGATCTACGCCATCGTGCTCTACACCAAGGTGTTCCCCGTTGCGGGACTCAAACTGGTTACTGCGGTGATCGTTGCCGCAGCCATCGCCATGCCCGCAATCCGCCGCTGGGTTGCCCTGCAAAAGCGCCGCACACAGCGCAGAAAGGGAGGCGCAGGCAATGCTTGATATTAAAAACATCCATGTAACCTTCAACCCCGGAACGGTGACGGAAAAGAAAGCGATCACCGATCTGTCGCTGCATCTTGCCCCCGGTGATTTTGTCACCGTGATCGGATCCAACGGCGCGGGAAAGAGCACCTTGTTCAACGCGGTTTCCGGCAGCTTTTACACCGAGTCCGGCTCCATTGTGCTCGACGGACGCGATATCACCCTCGAGCCGGAATACAAGCGCAGCAAATATGTCGGACGCATGTTCCAGGATCCGCTGAAGGGAACGGCGCCGAACATGACCATTGAAGAGAATCTGGCGCTGGCGTATTTGCGCGCGAGCGGCCATACAAACCCCTTTTCCTCCGTCACGCGCAAGCAGCGCGAAGAATTCCGTGCCCGTCTCAGCCAGCTTGGACTCGGTTTGGAGGACCGCATGAAGCAGCCTGTCGGCCTGCTCTCGGGCGGCCAGCGTCAGGCGCTCACGCTGCTGATGGCCACGGTGGTCACGCCCAAGCTGCTGCTTCTGGACGAACACACCGCCGCGCTTGACCCCGCCACGGCGGAAAAGGTTCTGGACCTGACCAAATCCATCGTGCATGAGCATAGCATCACCTGCATGATGATTACCCACAACATTGCCTCCGCACTGGAACTGGGCAACCGCACGCTGATGATGGCGGACGGCCGCATTGTGCTGGAGCTTTCCGGTGAAGAGCGTGCGAACATGACGGTGGAAACCCTGCTCAAGCGTTTTCGCGAAAAAACCGGCAGCGCGCTGGACAACGACCGCATGCTGCTTGGCTGAGTTTGGCGTGCATCGGCGAAACGTGCCGCTGCGTGCCGCATGACGCAAGCTGAATTTGTAAACGGACAGCATCCGTACCGAATTCCCGTTCGGACGCTGTCCGTTTTCATGGTTTGCAATGCTGATGCAAAGCCGTGGTATGATAGATAAAAAAGGAAAAGGTCTAAACATCATATGAGAAAGAAAATCGGAATACTTTTGCCGGTTTTTCTGCTGCTTTCGCTGCTGCTGTGCGGCTGCAGGGGTATCTTTACCCCGCGCCCGGTTGAAACGATTGATCCTTACGCGGGGCTGGTTCCGGTGGAAAGCGGTTACGGCACGCAAATCTGGGTGAAAGACTACGAAACGCTGGATGTGAACCCGTTTTTGGGCAAAAGCGATCTCCACGCCGTTTCCGATGCCTATGAGATCCGCCGCGGTGTGGATGTGAGCATGCATCAGGGGGAGATTGACTGGACAGCCGTAGCCGGCTGCGGCGTGGATTTTGCGATTATCCGCGCGGGCTACCGCGCTTACGGCGAAACCGGCGCCCTGTTCACGGACCCCTATTTTGAAGCCAATGTGCAAGCAGCGCGGGAAAACGGCATTGACGTTGGCGTATACTTTTTCTCCCAGGCGCTCGACGCGGCGGAGGCGGTTGAAGAAGCGGACTATCTTTTGCAGCTGCTCGAACCGTATCGCGGCGATATCACCCTGCCGGTGTTTTACGACTGGGAGGAAATCACCCACGACACCGCCCGCACCGACGGCATGGGCGGCGAAGCGGTTACGGACTGCGCCGTGGCATTCTGCGAGCGCGTCAAAGCTGCGGGCCACACGCCCGGCGTTTATGCCTATCGCTATCTGGCTTATTACAACTACGACCTCGAGCGCATAGCTGATTACACATGGTGGATCGGCGCACTCGGCGAGGTGCCGGATTTCTACTATGCCCACGAATTCTGGCAGTGCCGCATTCGTCCGGAAATCGACGGAATCCAGGGCGATGTGGACATTGATATATGGTTTTGCCCCGTAGCCGAACCGGAAACGGAACCGGCGGAGCAACCTGCGCAGACAAAGGAAGCGTGATACATTCATGAGCGAAAAGATTACAGAAAATATTTATACATTCCCGATTGAATTGCCGCAAAATCCGTTGAAATGGCTCAACTGCTATGTGATCAAAAGCACCGGCAGCGGCAGAAACCTGCTGATCGACACGGGCTTTAACCGCCCCGAATGCAGCGAAGCGCTGCTCGCGGGTATGCGTGAGCTGGAACTGAAGCCCGAGGAAACCGACGTGTTTCTGACGCATTTCCACGCTGATCACAGCGGCAATGCGGCGCTGCTGCAATCGCTCGGCTGCCGCATCATCATGGGCCGTGTGGACTATGAGCATATGCTGGGCTACCGGCGCATCGATGTGCGCAACCAGATGCTGCGCGAGGGTATGCCGGAGGCGATTATGGACGATGTATTTGGTCATAATCCCGCCGCAATTTATGTTTCCGGCCCCTTCACGGCGGAAACCGTGGAGGATGGCGACATGCTCTGCTACGGCGGATGCCGCCTGCAATGCATCGAAACGCCGGGCCACACGCAGGGGCATATGTGCCTTTACGACAGCGACCACGGCCTGATCTTCCTCGGCGACCATGTTTTGTTTGACATCACGCCGAACATTTGCTCCAACGGCCGCATTCCGGATATTCTCGGCATTTATATGAACAGCCTGCGCCGTGTGCGGGCGCTTGGCGATTTGCGCTGCCTGCCGGCCCACCGTGGCATGGGAACCCAAAGCCTGACCGAGCGCGTGGATGCGCTGATTTCCCATCACGAAGCGCGCATTGCCGAGGCGGAAGAAATTGTGAAAGCCGCCCCGGGACTGACGGCCTATGACATTACCGGGAAAATGCACTGGCATATCCGCGCACGCAACTGGGACGATTTCCCGCCGGGACAAAAGGTTTTTGCCATCAGCGAAGCGATTGCCCATCTCGATACGCTTGTTGCCCAAAGCCGGATCAAGCGCGTGACGGACGAAGCCGGTCTGGTTCGCTATTACTGAAAAAACGAAAAAACAGTGCCGCACCCCGCAGTGGGGAGCGGCACTGTTTGCTTATGTTGTGTCAGCGTATGGGGGCCGAAGCGGGATGTTACTCCTCGTCGTTGCCTTCTTCGGCAACAACGTCAACGGCCTCGGCTGCGGCATCCTCTTCCTGAGCCACAACTTCTTCAAACTCAACGGTAACATCGGCTTCGGAGCAGTTGATGGTGCCCTTGAGCTCGGCGATCTCGGCTTCCTTCTCGGCGATGTTCTTTTCAGCCAGAGCGATTTCCTCGCAAAGCTGAATGAAAACGCCCTCGGGATCGGCCTTGTGCGTGTCGTAATACAGTTTGCCGATTTCGAGATAGGTTTTCTTCATGTTTTCCTTCTCGGTTGCCAGCTCCATGGAGAGCTTGGCAATGCGGGTGCCGGCCTTTGCCTTGTCGGCTGCCTTGCCTGCGAAGTCCTTGGTTGCGTCGGCGGCTTTTTCAACAAAATCTTTGGTGCTGTCGCTTGCCTGTCCGAGAGAAGAGAGCAGTTTGTCTTTCAGTCCGTTAAAATCCATTTGATATACCTCCTGAATAATAAATTATTCTTCCTGCCCCGCCGAAGGTCCGGCGGCGGATGAATGTTTGATGGTGGTGTCGCTGTCCGCGGGGGCGGCAGCGCAGGGCTGCGCGGTTTCGTCGGCGCAGCTGTGATCGCCGGTATCGGCTGCGCGGGGCAATCTGCCGAGCAGCGGCGCTTTGCCTGCATTCAGCCGATGCGCGTTGCACAGCCAAACGGCCAGCGCTGCCAGCGCCGTGACGGCGGCGAGCAGCTGAGAGATGCGGATCACGCCGGGGATGAGCCAAAGGCTGTCGCTGCGCAGGCTCTCGATCAAGGCGCGGCCAACGCCGTACCAGATGAGATATGCGAGGAAATACTGGCCCTGATAGCGCCGATGTTTTTTGCAGTGGAAGTGCAGGATCAAAAATCCTGCAAGATTCCAGAGACTTTCGTAGAGAAATGTCGGGTGAACGTAAATCGTTTGCCCGTTGAGCGTCAAACCCATGCGGCAGAAAATGTCGGTTTCGTAGCCGAATGCCTCACGGTTGAAGAAATTCCCCCAGCGGCCTGCCGTTTGACCGATCAAAAATCCGAAAGCCATAACGTCCAGCGCGGGGAACACGCTTTCTTTCCGCATCCGCGCGCGAACACAAAGCGCGGCGATTGCGCCGATCACGCCGCCGTATATGGCCAGTCCGCCGTCGCGAATGGCGAGGAACGAAGCGGGATTTTGCAGATAGGTGTGAACGCCGGCGTCATCGGTGTAGGTGATGCAGTAATAAAGTCGGGCGCCGATCACGCCGAAAAGCACGCCCCAGATGACATAGTCGTAGACATCGTCCATTTTGATGTCCAGTCTGTCGCAGGTTTTTGAGGCGTACCAGATCGCCAGAAGAAACCCGAATGCGATAACCAAACCGTAGAAATAGATTTCGAACGAGCCGATGGGAATGCGGTAAGGCGGGTTGATGGCAAAGCCTTCGCCCAGCATGGGAAAACTGATGATGGCTTCACGCATTGCTCTCGCAGCACTCCTTTCCGGCCGGTGTGATCACGCTCATTGCAAAGCGGTCACGGCGAAAATGCTCGCGGATAAAACCGAGCAGTTCGTCCGCGGTGATGGTGTTCGTCACAGCGAAGGAATCCAGGCAGTCATAGCCGCCGAAATCCGCATCCGCCATGGAGGCGCAAAGCCCTGCAAACGAGCTGAGCGCACGAACGCGCGCGCCGTAGCCGGAGCGCATCACGCGGGAGAAATAAGCCTCGTCGATCCCCTCATCCGCCACGCGCTGTGCCTCGGCGCAGAATGCGTCAAAAACGGCCTCGGGGTCGCGGCTTTCTCCGCCGGCGAACACGGTCATGGTGCCGGCTGCGGTGTCGCAGTCCGCGGAGAAATCGGTGTTGAGCAGGCCTTCGGAATAAAGCCGGGAGTAAAACGGGGAGGACTGGCTGTAGAGATAGCGCAGGGCGATTCCGCTGAGCAGCTTGCTGCGCAGCAGCGCATCGCCGCTTTCGGGATACGGCAGCTTTGCGCCGATGAGGAACTGCGGCGCGGAAACTTCCATCGCGCGGATAAAGCGCGGCTTTGCGGGCATCAGGGTTTCGGGTGCGCCGTAATCCCTGCCCGGCACTTCGCCGGCTTCGGCGGGCAGCAGCTCCATTGCTGCGGCGCGCACGGCTTCGGGATCCACATCGCCCACAACGGCGAGCGCCATGTTGCCGGGATTGTAGAAGATTTTGTGGCAGTTATAAAGGGTTTCGGCGGTGATGTCCGCGATGGAGGCAATCGTTCCCGCCACGCTGTCGCGGATGGGGTGATGGTCGTAAAGGCAGCACATCAGCTCGTCGTAGATCACATAATCGGGATTGTCCTCGCACATGCGGATTTCCTGACCGATGATGCCCTGCTCCTTGGCTACGGATTCCTCCGTGAAATATGGGGTGGACACGAATTTCAGCAGCATCCGCAGATTGCTGTCGAAATTCTCGGTGGACTCAAAATGATAGGCTGTGATGCCGGAGGACGTGTAGGCGTTCGGCTGCGCGCCGTTTGCCGCAAGGGTGGCAAGGGCGTTGTCGCCGTCGGGCATGTCAAACATTTTGTGTTCAAGAAAATGCGCAACGCCCATCGGCGTGTCGATAAACTCGCCGCCGAGCTTAAACCGACGGTCGGCGCCGCCGTAGTTGGTGGCAAAAAACGCAAAGCAGCGCGTGTAGCCCGGCTTGGTCACAACGGAAAGGCGCAGCCCGTTGGGCAGCGTGTCGCGGTAGAGCGTTTCGCCGACGGAGGTGTATTCAATCTTCTGCATCTTCGCAATCCTCCTCATCCGCGCCGTCTTGTCCGTGCAGGAAATAAACGGCATCAAGCTCAATGCCTGCGGCAATCGCGGTAACGTCTTCGCGCGTCACTTCCTCGCAAAGCGCAGCCAGCTCCATCGGACCGTAATCAAGACCCTTGAGCGTTTGCGCAAGGAAAAAGCTCTCCAGCGCGCCGGGGGAATCGGTCAGGGCGCGCAGATCGCTTGCCACGCTCTTGCGCGCAGACTCCAGATCGTCGTCGGAAAAATCACCGCTGCGCACAGCGTCCAGCTGGGCAAGAATCTCCGATTTTGCCTCGTCCAGCTTGTCAAATTCAATGCCGGAAGAAACCAGCATGATGCCCTTGAAGCTGTCGCAGCTGGAGGACGCGTAGTAGCAGAGAGAAAGCTTTTCGCGCACGTTCATAAACAGCTTGCTCGTCACGCTGCCGCCGTAAAGCGCGTTGAAAACGCGGATGGCGGCAAAGTCCGGCTCGTCCATGCATTCGCCCAGACGGAAGCCGAGGCAGAGCTTGCCCTGCGTCACATCAAGCGCCTCGTCAAAGCAGCGGGGGCTGCTTTCCACGGCGTTCATGCGGATGTCGGTGCCCAGTTCATAGTCCACCTCGCCGCGCGGCAGGGTGATGAACGCATCGCGCAGCGCCGCGGCCACGCGGTTTGCGTCTGCGCTGCCGCAGTAAACAAGCTCAATCGGCGCGGTGCGCAGCAGGTCGTGATACCAGCGTGTCAGTTCCACATAGCCAACCGCGGCGGCGTACGTTTCGCTGCCCAAATCGTCGCAGCCGTAGTTTTCGAATGCGCACATCTCCTCAATCAGCCGGTCCACGGCGTAGGAACGCTTGTCGTTCACGCGGGCGCGGATATCGTCAATCAGCTTTTCCTTCTCACTTTCGACATATTCCTTGCGCAGCAGCCCGCCCTTGGTGGACGGAGAGAGCAGCAGCTCCCCGACAAGGCGCGCCACCGGCTCAAGTAAGCGGCTGCCGTCGGGCGTGAAGCGGTCGGCAATGAAGCCGGCATAGAAGCCGACGGACAAAATTTCGCCCAGCTTGCGGACGCAGGGGATGATGCGCGCGCCGTAAAGCTCATCGCAGACGGCGGAGATTGCGTCCATATCCGGATGCGCGGCGCTGCCGCGTGCCAGCACGCGGGGCAGCAACGCGTTTTTGGAAACCGTTTCGCGGTCAAGCTGCGTGAGCAGGTTGACGGAAAGACAGTCGGATTTGAATTTTTCGGTTTGCAGCGTGGTGAGAAACACATCGGGTAAGATTTCCCGGCGCTGGATGTTCATAGGCTTCCTCCTGGGGGCGCTTATTCGAATTGACCACAGTATAGCATAGTTTGACCGAAAAAAGAATGAAAAATATATGAATTTTGAAAATTCTCCCAAAAAGGACAAAAAAACACCCTGCCGGACAGCAGCCGACAGGGTGTGGATTACATATAGGTATATTTTGCCGATTACAGGATGCTGCCGATCTTGATGAAGACGGGAGCAAACACCAGGGAAACAACGGTCATCAGCTTGATGAGAATGTTGATGGAGGGGCCGGAAGTGTCTTTGAAGGGATCGCCGACGGTGTCGCCGACAACGGTGGCCTTATGGGTTTCGGAGCCCTTGCCGCCGAAGTGACCTTCTTCGACATACTTCTTGGCATTGTCCCATGCGCCGCCGGAGTTGGACATGAAGATGGCCATCAGAACGCCGGTGACCAGAGAACCGGCCAGCATGCCGCCGAGCGCAGCTGCGCCGAGCAGGAAGCCGACGACCAGGGGCACCACAACGGCCATGACGCCGGGAACCAGCATTTCCTTCAGCGCAGCGGTGGTGGAGATGGAAACGCAGCTGGTGTAGTCAGGCTTGCCGGTGCCTTCGAGGATGCCGGGAATGGTGCGGAACTGGCGGCGAACTTCCTCGATCATCTTATAGGCGGCCTTGGAAACGGAATCCATGGTCAGAGCGGAGAAGACGAACGGGAGCATACCGCCGATCAGCAGACCGATGGTAACGTTGGAATTGAGGATGTCGATGGCGCTGAGCTGAACGGCCTGTGCATAGGAAACAAACAGAGCCAGAGCGGTCAGTGCGGCAGAGCCGATGGCAAAGCCCTTGCCCATGGCGGCGGTGGTGTTGCCGACAGCGTCGAGCTTGTCGGTGATCTCGCGGACGGATTCGTCCAGACCGCTCATCTCGGCGATACCGCCGGCGTTATCGGCGATGGGGCCGTAAGCGTCAACGGCAACGGTGATGCCGGTGGTGGAGAGCATGCCGACAGCGGCCAGAGCGATGCCGTAAAGGCCGCAGGTTCTGTAGGAAACATAGATGCCAACGCAGATGAGCAGGATGGGGATCACGCAAGAGCGCATGCCGACGGCAAGGCCGCTGATGATGGTGGTGGCAGAGCCGGTTTCGGACTGCTTTGCGATTTTCTTAACGGAACTGTAGTCGCCGGAGGTGTACACCTCGGTTGCGATGCCGATGAGCAGGCCGACGATCAGGCCGGCGATGACGGCGATGGCTGCGTTGAAGTTGCCGAAGAAGATCTTGCCGAACACAAGAGCGCCGACCACAACGATGGCTGCGGAAACATAAGAGCCCATCTTGAGCGCGCTGTGGGGGTTGGCGTCCTTGCCGCTGCGGACAAAGAAGGTTGCGATCACGGATGCGAAGATGCCGACGGCAGCCAGCAGCAGGGGGAAGATGGCGCCTGCGCCGGTGAAGGTGCCGAGCACGGAAACGCCGAGCGTCAGCGCGGAAACCAGTGCGCCGACATAGCTTTCAAACAGGTCTGCGCCCATGCCTGCAACGTCGCCGACGTTATCGCCGACGTTGTCAGCAATAACAGCGGGGTTGCGGGGGTCGTCCTCGGGGATGCCGGCTTCAACCTTGCCGACAAGGTCGGCACCAACGTCGGCTGCCTTGGTGTAGATGCCGCCGCCGACACGGGCAAACAGTGCGATGGAAGAAGCGCCGAGGGAGAAACCGGTGAGGATTTCGGTGTTGTTGGTGAAGATATAAATCAGTGCGCAGCCCAGCAGACCCAGACCGACAACGCACATGCCCATGACGGAGCCGCCGGAGAAGGCGATGCTCAGCGCGTCGTTCATGCCGCCGGTGCGGGCAGCGTTTGCGGTGCGCACGTTTGCCTTGGTGGCAACGTTCATGCCGATATAGCCGGCAAAAACGGAGAACAGCGCGCCGACCAGGAAGCATACGGCGGTCATCCAGCTGATGAAGAAGCCGATGAGCAGAAACAGGACGATCACGAAGAAAATAAGGATTTTATATTCTGCAAAAAGGAAGGCGCGGGCGCCTTCGGCAATACTGCCGGAAATTTCTTTCATTCTGTCGTTTCCGGGGTCTGCCTTGGACACTTTTGCGGTTTTGACGGCCGCAAAAATCAGGGCGATCACGGCGAATACGGGGGCAAGCCAGATCAGGTTTTCCATAGTGTTTTTCTCCTTGAAAATATGTGAGTCTGAAAGTTCCTAATGTAACAAATGTATGTAACAAGTGGAACATTTTGGAACATGTTGCACAAAAACAACCACTGTTCGTGTAACATAATAACCTACGAATTGGAAAAATGCAATGCCGAAAAAATTAAAAAATACTTGCAATTTTTCGGCATGTCCTGTAAAATAATATCACTTCATAATGGGGCGGAAGTTTTGTTTCCGGCCCATTTTTCTTTTTTGCTTTGATGAGTTGTGCAAAACAACCAAAGAGGGGCGGCGAACAGACAAAATATTTCGCCATCGCCGATGCGGACCGGGGAGCGGAAATATGCGAATCTGTCCCTTGCGCATCCCTTGCTTGCGTGCGCGTGCGCGTCGCATGTGTTACATAATGTTAACAATTTTTCTGTTGCGGTGCGCGCGGCACGTGTGCTATAATACAGCCGATTTTCGGGAGCGGTGCTCCCGGAACAGACAACCGTATGTGAAAGGAGAGCTTTTATATGGGAAAGTATTTCGGAACAGACGGTTTCCGCGGCAAGGCCGGTGTTGACCTGACTGCGGAGCACGCATTTCAGATCGGGCGGTTTCTCGGCTGGTACTACGGCGTAAAGCAGGGAAAACGCGAAGCCCGCATCGTGATCGGCAAGGATACGCGCCGGTCTTCCTACATGTACGAAAACGCGCTTGCCGCCGGCATCACGGCGTCCGGTGCGGATGTTTATCTTCTCCACGTCACCACAACCCCCTGCGTCAGCTTCATCACCCGCACGGAGAATTTTGACTGCGGCGTGATGATTTCCGCCAGCCACAATCCCTTTTC
>SVMK01000037.1 GCA_015067465.1 Oscillospiraceae bacterium | reverse complement strand
AATCCATGCAATAAGTCCATTCAACAGATTGAGGACTACTTGAGATAGAATTTTAAATACACGTATGTCTATGTATTTAATGAATCTTGCACTGAATGTGACTGCACATATCATCGCAAGCGAACAACATAAAATAACAATATTTCTCTTTGTCAGCTTCATATTTCTCCTCATCAACTTCAAGTTTGTCGCTTTCATTCTATCATAGCAGTACAAGAACACGCAAGACAGTCATGGCTTGCGCAGCCGCTGTTTCGCATGATGTCATATGAATCAAAGCTTCCTATATACCCTTGTGTGATTGCAACGTTTTTCGGGAAACGCAGCGGGGGATTTTTTCGGCGTTGCGCGGTTCGGCCTTGCGCGCGGGAGATGCAGCCGCTGCGGCAGCGGAGAATAATATCGGGAAACGGGTATGGACAGCAGGGGGGAATGTGGTATAATATTTCTATCTGCGGCAGCCGGAATTGCCGGGGCGCAAGATGCTGGCTGCTGCCGCTGTGTTCGGAAGAGAAACAGACTGATTGACACTGTGAGGTAGATCAATATGAACAAAATATTCAGAGAAGAAGCCTGCTCAATTCCCGTTTATGCAGAGTGTGATGTTCTGGTTGTCGGCGGCGGCGCAGCGGGCCACAGCGCGGCAATCGCTGCGGCAAGAGCCGGCGCAAAGAATGTGATCCTCATGGAGCGCTACGGCTACATGGGCGGCGACGTAACCGGCGGCTATGTGATCATGCTGCCCAACCTTTCCTGGTATAACAAGAGCTTTATCCGCGGCTTGCAGGAGGAGTGGTTCACCCGCCTGGAAAAAATTCCCGGTGCGATGCGCGGTCCTGCGCTGAAAGATATCGGCTCCACCGAACCGGCGCTTGTGCATCATTGGAAATCCGTAAGCGACGCGGTGAGCCGCGGAACTTACGGCGGCTGCAAGCCTTCCTGCCTGGTGCGCAGTGTGTTTTTTGAGCCGAACTATCTCAAAATCGAGATGGACAAGATGCTCCTTGAGCACAGCGACCGTATCCGCGTTCTCTGCCATTCCTGGGGCACCAAGCCCATCATCGAGGACAATCGCTGCAAGGGCGTGATCTTTGAGAGCAAAGAGGGCCGCCAGGCTGTGATGGCCAAGGTTGTGATCGACGCCACAGGCGACGGCGACCTTTACACCAAGGCCGGTGTTCCGTTCCAGTCCCTTGCCGACGGCGAAACCCGCTCGAGCACCACGGCGCTGGTATGGCGCGTTGCGGGAATTGACTGGAACGCCTACCATGAGTGGCGCACCCGCTATCCCGAGGTGGACCAGGCGTTTAAGGCCGAACTGAAAGGCCGCGTCGGATTCCGCAGCATCCCCATTGCTTCCAACTCCAACGATATGTGTTGGATCAACAACTGGCATGCGGACCGCGACTGCTCCAGAATTGATGACCAGACCTTCACCGAGATGCACACGCGCGCCACCATTTACGATGCGCTCGACTATATGCGTGAAGCGGTTCCCGCGTTCCGCAACGCATATCTTTACGATATCGCGCCGCAGCTTGGCTGCCGCTGCAGCAAGCGCCTCACCGGCGAATATGTGATGACCGCAAACGATTTTGCCTTTGCCTCGAAGTTTGACGACGTTATTGCATGGAGTTCTACCATCTGCCAGATCAACGACTGCGGCCCCGTGGAAATCCCTTACCGTGCCATTTTGCCCCAGAAGGTGGACAATCTGCTGGCGCCCGGCCGCCATCTTTCCGCGGACAATGTTGCCATTGACTGGGTGAACCTGATTCCCCAGTGCGTCCAGACCGGTCAGGCCGCCGGCGTTGCGGCTGCGGTTGCCGTGGCGGAAGGCACCGGCACCCACGATGTTAATATTGCCAAGGTGCAGGATATTCTTGTTGAGCAGGATGTTCCCCTGCCCAGAAACGAGAAATTCCGTGCCAAGGATCCCAGTTATGAAGAGCTGGTTGAGGAAAAGCAGTATGGCCTTTACACCGATATGGCGAAAGCGGCCCGTGAGGAAGCCGACAAGGCCAGCCTCAAGAAATTCCGCCAGTGGTAACGCCGGAACGCGATTGCCCGAACGAGCGGGAAACCGCTGCGCAGGCCCCGGCTGAACGGACGGAAATTCCGCAGCTTTCCGCCGCGTTTTACGCGCAGCTGCTCAATCCGCCTGCCTGCAAGCGCGGTCTGGAATGCGACAACTGCGGCCGCTGTGAGCATTAAAAGCTCTGCGCAAAACGGAAAAATGAAAAAAGCCGTGTATCCTGTGCGATACACGGCTTTTTTATGTTCGGTTTTGGCTGCTTGCCCGGTGATGTCCCGGAAGCTCAGAAGCCGAGGTTGAGTCCGCCGGTCAGGCGGGACATGTTGGAGCTGGCAGCGTCCTCTGCCTTGCGCAGCGCTTCGTTCACGGCCGCAATGACCATATCCTGCAGCATTTCAACATCATCGGGATCAACCGCTTCGGGCTTGATTTCCAGCGAGGTCAGCTCGCGCTTGCCGTTTACGGTTGCGGTAACAACGCCGCCGCCGGCTGCCGCGGTGTAATCGGTCTGTTCAAGTTCCTGCTGCATTTTCAGAAGATCCTGCTGCATCTTCTGTGCCTGCTTCATCATCTGCATCTGATTCATTCCGCCCATGCCGCCGTAGCCGCCGCGGAAACCGCCTTTTGCCATAAACTGTATTCCTCCTGAACTATGGTTATTTGAATTTCACAATGTCAAAGCTTCCAAGCGCGTCAAGCTTGCTGTTGACCGCGGGGGAAGGGGAAGCGGGCTTGTCCTGCGCGGGCTGCCCGATGCGGATTTCCACCGCGTGTCCGGCAAGCTCCGCAGCCGCAGCTGCAAGCTTGGAAACGGTGTCCGGACGGTTGACCATGTTGCTTGCAAAGCCCGGTTGCACCGCCAGTGTGAGGGTGTGGCCGTCGTAGCTGCCGCTCACCTGCATCGGGTCGCAGATAATAGCGGAAATTCCGATGGGAAAGAGCTTTCCCGCGCGCTGGCGCAGCTGCTCCCAGAAATCCGCGCCCTCTGCGGAAACGGGTGCCGGTGCCGGTGCGGGCGCCGCTACCGGTGCAGGTGCAGGCTTCATGACCGGAGCCGCCGGAGCCGCGCTGCGGGGACTTGGCGAAAACGACATGTCGAAAGGTGGCGCATCATCGTCCGACGGGGGTGGCGGTGCGTCGCGATCGTCAAAAGGCGGCGCGTCGTACGCTGCTTGCGCCAGAGGCGAAATTATGTCAACTGCGCACGAAACCGCAGGAGCGGGGACGACAGCGTTTTCAGTGGTTTTTTGTGCAATAGAGGGGAGTTCTGTCGCAGCGGGTGTCGCGGAAACTTCGGTTATGTTAACCGGCGCTGCGAGGATCCCGGCTTTGATCTGCTGCTCCAGCGCGCCAATGCGTTCGCGCAGCTGGGGGAGAGAATCACTGAGCCCCGGTTCGCACAGCGTGATCAAGCACAGCTCGCACACCATGCGGGCATGTCCGCTGCGCATATCGCCAAGCGAGGTTTGAACAGTGCTGATCATATTGACCAGTGCACCTGTGGTGAAGGTATTTTTGAAAGAGTCGATCAGTGCATCGTCAAAGCTGCCGGAGCGCAGTTCGCGTCCGCCTTTTGGGGCAACGGCGCACATGAGAATGTCGCGCATGAGCGTAACCAGCTCGCCCAAAACCGTTGCGGGGTCCTTGCCGCCCTGCCACAGCTGCGTAAACAGGTTGATGGCGTCGGCGGTGGCGTGCGCGGCGATGCATTGGAGCAAACGACCGATCTCGCGGTTTCCGGCGAGACCGAGTGCGGAATAGATGGTGTCGGTGTCGATGCGGTCGCGCCCGGAGCATTGGTCAAGCATGCTCAGCGCGTCGCGCATGCCGCCTTCGGACAGTCCGGCGATCAGCGCTGCGGCGTCCTCCGTCAGGGAAAGCGTTTCCTGCTGCGCAACATACTGCAGCCGTGCCACGATGGATTCGGTGTCCAGCCGCTTGAAGGAATGGCGCTGGCAGCGGGACAGAATCGTTGCGGGCACCTTGTTCAGCTCGGTTGTTGCAAGGATAAACATCAAGTGCGCGGGCGGCTCTTCCAGTATTTTCAAAAGCGCGTTAAACGCGGAAGTGGACAGCATGTGCACCTCGTCGATGATGTAAACGCGCATGCGGGCATTTGCGGGGGAAAACACGGCCTCGTCGCGCAGCTGGCGAACATTTTCAACGCCGTTGTTGCTCGCAGCGTCCATCTCCACAACGTCCATAATGCTGCCGTCGTCGATGCCGAGGCAGGTGCTGCAGCAGTTGCACGGATTTCCGTTTACGGGGTTTTCGCAGTTCACCGCCTTGGCGAGGATTTTTGCACAGGTGGTTTTACCGGTGCCGCGCGTGCCGATAAACAGATAGGCATGGCTCAACCGGCCGCTGCCGATCTGCGTTTTCAGCGTTTCCGTGATATGCTCTTGCCCCACAACGTCGTCAAATGTTTTGGGACGCCATTTGCGGTATAACGCCTGATACACGGAAAAACACCTCGATTCGATGGTTTCGGAATTATGCGGAATAAAATTCGGCCCTTGGCAAGACTGCACACCCGGCTCTGAGAAAGATGATCCATCCGTTACCCGCACAGCCAACTCGGCTCCGGCGCCCTCGCGGCACACAAAGATACCCGCTTAGTGCTGCTTGGTTCCCCACCTGACACGGTTCACGGGGCCTTGTTGCGCAAGACCGGAACGTCAACATCGCTTATACGGGTCAGTCGACACATCATTTTCCCTCGGACGGGAATTCATCCCTGCTATAGCGGATTGCAGGTAACAGGGCACCGCTGGCTCCCCGACTAGTGCAGCCTTGCCAAAGACCGCTTGGTTATTTTACAACAAAATTAAAGGATTATCAAGCCTAAATAAAATTCTTTACAAATTCGTTATTTGTGGTATACTGTTTAAGCGATTAGACAAAACGCGAATGTTTCCGGGCGGCAGCCGCCGCGGTTTATATGGGCCTATAGCTCAGCTGGGAGAGCGTACGGTTCGCATCCGTAAGGTCGTCGGTTCGATCCCGATTAGGTCCACCATTTTCTGTCAGGGAAGTCTGTGTTGCAGACTTCCCTGATTTTTTGTTTATCCACGCATAGCGGAAAGCATCCTGCGCAACGAAACAGCTCGTTGAAACAGGGTGCTTTTTTCCTTGCATACAGTTCTGCTTTTCAGGTAGCTACTCGTAAAAACTATCATACCGCAGCAACACAAAGTGCCGCAAAAGAGGAAGGAAAGCAAACCATAAAATCAGAAAAAAGCGGAGAGCCGAAGCTCCCCGCCTTTCGCTGTGTGATTTAGTTGTCTGCCGCGTTCCCGCAGAAGCGCTGAAAGCGCGCCGCTGCATGGAACCGCGGCTCGTTACGCGGGAATTACAGACCCATGTAGCGCATCAGAATGGTGGAAACCTGAGCGCGAGTGGCAGTGCCCTGGGGATTCAGACCGTTGCCGTCGCCCTGCAGCAGGCCGATTTCCACAGCCCAGGCCATGGCGTCGGCAGCCCAGTCGGAAGCGCCCTCCACGCTGCCGCTGACAGCGGGGGAGCCGCTCAGACGATACAGGATGGTGACCATCTGCTCACGGGTGATGGGGTCGTTGGTGCCGTAGGAATCGCCATAGCCGGTGATGATACCGGCCTCAGCAGCCCAGTTGATGGCGTCGGTATACCAAGTGCCGGATTCCACGTCGCTGAATGTGTCGTTCACGTCGGCTTCCTGCTTGCCCTCCAAACGCCACAGAACGGTGGCGAGCATGGCGCGGTCCATGGTCTGCTCGGGAGCGAAGTCATCGTTGCCCACGCCGTTGAACAGCTCGCGGGAGGAGACAAAGGTGATGGCGTCGCCGGCCCAGTGATTTTCGGTATCGTTAAAGCGCTTGGAGTTGTCCACAACCTTGATGGTAGCAGAGCCGTCAAGGTTGACAGCCAGACCGTCTTCGTTCAGCACGGTCTTGGGAACTACCTCTTCGGTGCCGTCTTCGTGCACCAGAACGATGACGGTGCCGGGGGCAGCATCCTTCACGGGGATGGTGACAGTGACATTGTCCACGCTTGCGGGAACGGTTACGTCGATCGGTACGGCGTCAGCGGAGTTGGTGGAGGCGGTGACTTCCAAAGGCAGCTTGACGCTTTCGCCATCGGCGGAGGCGGGAACCTTCGCGGTGATTTCAGTCACAGTGCCTTCGGGGTTGGTGACCACGGTGCCGGAAACGCCGTCGGCGGTGGTGACGGTCTCGGTCACGGTGCCGTCCTTGGTGGTTTCGACCACAGAGGTGGAGCCGTCGGTGTTGGTGGTGGTTTCCGTCACCGTGCCGGTGGACTTGTCCGTGGTGGTAACGGTGGTAGAGCCGTCCTCATTCTTGGTAGTTTCGGTGGTAGTGTTGGCGGGGGAATCGTCGCCGGAGTAGCCGCCGCCGGAGCTGCCGCCGGAAGATACCAGATTTACGCTGGTGGCTATTGCGCCGTTGCTGTCCACGATGGTGCTGTAGTCATCACCTTCATCTTCCAGCACCTGCACGCTGCCGTTTGACGGTGTCTGCATGGTGATGCTGCTGTCAATCGTGATTTGGTCGCCGGCCCACATAGCCATATAGTCGGCTTCGATGGTAAGAGAACCGCCGGTGATGCTGATGTTGCCATTGGCCTCCAGACCTACGTTGTAGGCGGTAATGTCCAGCGTGCCGCCGGAAAGCGTGATGCTGCCGTCGGCGATCCGCTCGCCGTACTCGTTGTAAATTCTATTTACATCAATGCCGTCGTCATACTGCGTTTCAATGGTGACCGTGCCGCCGCTGATGGTCACACTGCCGCCGCCCACATCGTCATCGGGTTCGATGTATATTCCTTCGTCGGCCGATGTGATGTCCAGCGCGCCGCCGGAGATAACCACATCTCCGCATGCCTCAAGACCGCAGCCGTCTGTTGACGTAATGGAGATGTTGCCGCCGCGGACCTCGATGCCTTTCAAAGCCTCAAAACCGTCATCTTCGGATTCGATGGTAACGGTGCCGCTTTGAACGGTCAGCTTTCCGCTGGCATCAATGCCGTCATAGGCGGAGATATCCAGCGTGCTGTTTTGGATTACGACGTTACCGCCATTATCGGTGAAAATGCCGTTGGAGCTGTAACCTGCCTCGATGGTGATGGTGCCGCCGTTGATGATCACATCCGCGTCGTCGCCGGTGATGCCGGAGGCGTAGTCGCCGTCCGCTTCAATCGTGATGTTGCCGCCGTTGATGATTACATCACCGCCGTCGTAGCCGACGATGGCGTCGGCGTCATCGTCGGTTGCGTCAACGGTGATCGTGCCGCTCTGGATGACGATCCCGTGTGCGTTGATGCCGGAATAATCCGCAGTAATGTCCAGCGAGCCGCTGCCGCTGATGGTTACAGCATTTTCGGAGAAGATGCCTTCGCCCTGAGCCTGGATATTGGTAATGCGGCTGCTGCCCATAAGTTCGATGGTGAGATCGCCGTTTGCGGGATAGATGGCGGCGGAGTATGCATTGTCGCCGTCATAGGTATATCCCACGCCCTCATACTCGTAGTTATTGAGAATGAGCTTATCTGCGGACTCACAGTACGCATAGCCGCCGCTTGCGGGGCGGGTTGCGCTGACGCTGCCCGCGCCGCTGGCGAGGTAATCGCCGACCGTCATGCCGACGCCGCCGACATAAAGATCACGGGAAAGCGCAAGGGTGCAGGTTCTGTTGTCTTCATCCACGTTCTTAACACGGATGGGCTTTGTGCTGGAGATCGTGCGGTCGGCCTTGGTCATCGTGACTGCGAAGCCTTCCTCGATGGAAATCTCGGTGACGGTATACGGAGTGTTGCCATAGGTGTAGGTGCCGACACCTTCATCGTTAGTCAGCGTGACAGAGCCGCTGATGGTGAGTTTTCGGCTATTGTCAATGGACAGGGTAAAGTCCGCGTTGCCGGAGATGGAAGCGAGGTACGTATAGGTATCAAGACCGCCCTCGTCGTCAATCGTCCAGAGGATTGCTCTGTCGTTGGCCTGGACTGCAGCGCTGGTCTCTCCGGTGACTGTGACCGTTGCGGGGCCGCTGATGCCGTAAGTGCAGCTGCCCAGAATCTGCACCGGTTCTTCACCGACCAGATCTACGCAGCCGCCGGTGAGTGCAATGGTAATAGTCTCTTCTTCGTGTCCGTTAAATCTAAACGTCGCGCTCTGATCGACCTTGTACTCGAGCGTGCCGTTCAACATCAGATCCACCGAACCGGTCACAGTCAAAGTGGCGTCCTCGCTCGCCGAGACTTCGAAATCGGCGATGTTGGTCGTGCCGGTGCCGACGGTCATCTGGATAAAAGCGTCCTCATCTTCCGTTTCAAGGGTGTATGTGATGCCGTTGTAGGTGTGCGTCGGGTATGCCATGCTGAGTCTGACATTCAAGGTGGAGCCGATGGTGCAGACACCGTTTTCATAGGTTGCGGTCGTGCTGGTCATAAAGCTGTGCACGTTATCCCCATCTGTGGGGGTTACGGTGAACACGACGCTGACATTGGGTTCGCCGGCCTGAAAAGTCGTATCCTGTGCGGTAGTGAATTCACCTTCGCCGGTGTCTGTGCCGGTGGCGGCTTCATGATAGATAAAGCTGTCTCCGGTGCTGCTGAGGGCGGCGAGCACGCTGCCCTCGGAAAGCGTCAGCATTCCGGTGTTACCGCCAGGCTTTCCGTAGCTATAGCTGGCATTGATATCATTCGGGGTGATGGTTACTTCGCCATCGGAATAAACCAGCGTGTCGAGGTTGAGTGCCCAGCCGCTGTCGAGGCTGAGAGACTCGTCTTGATAGGAGATAGACGCGTTGTCGGTGAGAATGATATCATCACTGTTCAAAGTGATGGGGAGTGCGCCGCTGATTAAGTCTATGGTTCCGTGCAGGAGGCTGACAGTTCCGTTTTGGGCAACGGTGACGGCAGGCTGATCGCCGGTTTTGAAGTTGTATTCCGGTGTCGTATACTTGTTGTAAGTGAATTCTGCCGGACCTTCTACGGTCACGAGATAATTCTCCTCGGCGTCCACCACGACTTCAATCGTGTCATCATCGCCGTTGTTATCTGCATCATTGGAGCAGACATAAAGATCTCCGTTGATGCAGGCCTCGCTGCCTGTGGGGACCTCGCATTGGATGCCGCCTTCGCCCCATTCGTACAGGGTGCAGGTATTTTCGCCTTTGCAGTTGATCCAGAGCCGGCTGTCGCTGCTGGCATGCTTGACATCACCGACATAATCCTCGATGGTCAGCTCACTGAAGCTCTCCAGCATCAGAGGATAGGAATATCCGGCAAAGGTAATCGCGTTTTCCGCATCGAGCGTGATGCGCGGTATGATGGACCCTTCCTCCGGAACTGTAATAGTGGTCGTAGGCAGAGTAATTACGGGAGTGCCGCTTACCTGCTCTGCGATGCCGTACTCCATGGTTACGTTGCTACCGTTGATAAGGAGCTTACTGGCAGGAGCGACAACACCTTCCGCAATTCCGGGCGCTTCGCCGGGATTGCCGCTGATGGTATAGGAGCAGGAGCCGTCCCCTGCAGTGATGAGTGCAGAGCCGTCCACAGTGGTGGTGCTATTGCTCTTGCTGATGACGACATTGATGGAGCCGTTTTCATCGGGGGATACGATCGCCGCGCTTCCGATCTTAATGGCGGGAGCGTCGCTGCTGTCCATCGATATTGCGCCGGAGATAAAATAGAGGATGATGTCCGGTTCGGAGCTTGTGCTTGCATTTTTCACCTGCAACACCACTTCGCCGGTATCCGTCGGGAAGTCAACGCCGCGGAGAACGCCTGTGGTACCGATGTCGGCGTTAATCGTCAGCTGGCCGCTGTTTTCCCCCTGATTGTGATCAATGACCGAGATATCCCCTGCTTTGAAGGCGAAGGTGATATAGGCTGAACCCATGCTGTTATTGTATACATAAATTACATCGGAGATGGTCACAGATTCCATGTGGTTGAGCGTGACGGAGTTTTTGCCCTCCGCGCGCAGTGTAAGTGCAACGCCGTCCATGGGGTCGGCCTCGATGGTTTCGGCGTTGGTGTAGCCGCCGTTTCCATCGGGATAGGCCACGGTCACAGACTGACCGTTTGTCAGAGTTGCACTGACTTCACCGCCGGTCACAACGATGAAAGGACCAACGGCAACAGTTTCATCCTCGGCCTGAACGACCGTTGCGCCGGCTGCGCCGGCGGTGAAGGTGATGCCGTTGATGGTTGTTGTTTTGCCGGCTGCGAGCGTGGTCTCCGTGGGTTCTGCTGCCATCGCGGGTACGAGCAGCAGCGCCATACACATGACCAGTGTTATAACTATGCCGAGCAGATGCTTTTTCATATTGGTGTCCTCCTTGTAACATGCTTGTTGTGTGCCGGGGCTTTGCCGTGGGATGGGATGTTGTTTTTGTGGGTTTCTTTGCTGCTTCATGCGCCTGAAGCACATGCGGTTTACGGTTCCTTTGCAGTATGCGGTTCCGCCCGCTGCCATCCTGCTGCCGGCACTTCTTTTTTTAGTAAAAAGTAATTGCGATTAATTATAACGAATTGCAAGAATATATGTCAATATATACATATATATTAATAAAAGAACATATTTGTTCAGATTTACTTAAATTCGGCAGTCTGCCGGGGCTTTTTGCGCCGCAATCAGAGGGGGGCTTAGCGGCTGAGGATGCGATTTATGGGTTTCGTCATACGCCCGTGCGTTTCCCGTTGGCAAAAAAACCGAACGCCGTGGGTGCGCGTGCGCCTGGCATCCGCAAACCTGCCGCTAACCCGATCAGGTTCGACATCCCGATCAGGTTCGACATCCCGATCAGGTTCGCCGTTTTGAGAACCATCACCGCTGGTTTTGGCGGTGACGCTTCGTTTGACCGTAACCGCATCGCGCTTCGGTCCCTGATGGCAGCAACAAAAATGGGGTATCGGCCCACATGAGCCGATACCCCATTACGGTATGCTGTCTTAAAAATAAAATATTATGTCAACCGCGCTTTGCGATGCGCTGCATGGCAAAACTCAGGCTTTTTCAAAGCCCACCAGCAAGCCGCCGCGCTCTGCGTAAAAGCTGCAAAGACCTCTGCAGCGGTAAATCTGAATCTCCACCTTGGAAAACTCCGCAAGCAGCAGCTCTTTCAAACTCTGGGCGGCGCTTTCGTTCAGGCAATGGGCAATGCGCACCTTGCCGCACTTGAGTCCAAGCTCCTTGAGGTGGGCCACGATGGCGTGCAGCGCCTTTTTCTGGCCGCGGCATTTATCCAGCGGGTGCAGGTTGCCGATGTCGCTGGCTTTGCCCACAATGCGGATGCCGAGCAGTCCCGCGGCGTTTGCAACCAGAGGACTCACTCTGCCGCTGTTGGCAAAATTCTTCATCGACTCGAGCATAAACAGCAATCCGGTGGATTTGGAATAATCGGCAACGGCGGTGCAAATTTCGTCAAATTCCTTGCCCGCGAGAATCAGCTCGCTGATTTTTTCGATCATCAAAACAATTTCCGGACCGGCGGACAGGGTATTGAAAACAAACACGCGGCGACCCGGGTGCGCCTGCTCGTACATGTCCTTGGCAATCAGCGCGGCGTTGTAACTGCCGGAGAGCGTGCCGGTGATGGTCACGCAGAAAATATGTTCCGCATCACCGAAAGCTTTGATCCAGTCCGCGGGATTCGGACAGGAGGAAGTGATTTTGCCCTTATAGGACAGCAGGTTTTCCACCATCTCGTCAACGTCCAGATCCTTGTCATCCACATACTCGCGGTTTGCGGTTATAATTTTCAGCGGTGCGGCGGAAAAGGGAAGGTTTTCAAGCGAAAGCAAATCCGCGGCGGAATCCGCGACGATTTTAAATTTTTCCATAGCTGACTGTTCTCCCAAAAAAATAATTGCGCGCTGCATATCTTGCCTTGATTATAGCGGGGTGCTCGCCGCAGCGTCAATCTACTGCTGCCCGCGGGGGCTATAGAGCGGCATTTGCCGCGGTAGAGACGGCAAATGCGCAACTCTACCGCCAGGAGAGTTGCGCTGAAAGCATTGATATTGCAGGAGTTTTTTTGATGCGAAATATGAAAAGCCGGACAGGAGCGGTTTCCTGTCCGGCTTTTTGTGCGGGAGAGAATATGCGCGGTTTACTTTTCTGCTGCCACGATCACGCGGATGCGTCCGCCGGCGGGACAGCCGAAATCGTCGTACCAGCCGGTGAGGGTGTAGTCCTGCGCGTTGACGGAAGAGAGCGTTGCGGGATAGTAGCTGTCACCTTTGCGGAGATACACCTGCACGTTTTCGTCCAGCGGATATTTTTTCTCGCCTGCGGTACCGGTGAGCGCGCCGAGTTCGCTGAGCTTCAGCGATTGCAGGGGCTGCATGTGCTTGAGCGCGCCGCTGTCGTTCAGACAGAAAGCGACGCCGCCGACATCGACGGGATAGCGAACGGACTGCGCGGGGAATGTGAAGGGGGCGCCATCGGCAAGGCCGATATAGCTGACGTTGATCTGCATGCTGAACGAGGCATCGATCAGCTCTGTGAGATAGCCGTAGGTCCAAACATCGCCTGTGACATTGTCGAGGATGAGGTCCTCGATTTCGCCTGCGGTGTTGAGGATGCAGCAGCGGATTTTCCCGCTGCCGAGAGTGCAGCCGGCAAGGCGATCGGCGTCCACTGTGGTGAAAGCGCCGTTTTCTGCTGTGTCCAGAATGCGAACATTGTCGGCAAAGCGGAGATCGCCGAGAAACGACGCATCGGCGCTTACGCGGCCGGACATGCTGCTTTCGCTCATGGTGCGCATATTTGTGCCGCTGCCGGTAACATTCACGGAAACGAGCTTGCCTTCGGTGAAGCTTTGTTCTTTGTCCACGGTAAACGTGCGCTGAACGCCGTCGGAGCAGACAACGGACACGGAAGTTTGCACTTTCGCGCTGTCCTCGGTGGAAACGGTTTTCACGCTGCTTTTCACAACGCCGTAGTAGATGGTTTCCATGTCGCTGCCGGTGAGCACGCCGACCACCATGTCGTCCATGCCGAGCAGCAGCGTGACATATGCGCCAACTCTGCCGCCGCCGAGCGCGGAAAGGGCAAATGTGGCGTCCGCGCTGCCGATGGCGTAGTTCACGCCTGCCACATTCACGGTTGTGGGCGCGCTTGCCGTGGGGGCGAGCGCCATGATTTTGCCGGAGGTGCGCTCGGTGTAAATCCATGCGGTGCGCAGCCCGGTGTTGTAGTAGTAAACATCATTGATGTTCAGTGCGGCGGAGTCGGAGAGCTTGCCGTTGCGGTAAACGGTGAGCGGGGTGAACGGCAGCTTTGTCCCGCCGGCGGCGATATACGGGCCGCTGAGATTATTTTTGGTAACGGAGGCGTAATCCACTTCGCCGGAGGCGCTCAGCGAATAGCCGAGCGTGAGGGCGTAGGTTTTGCCTGCCGCCGTTTGCGCGGTGAGCAGATTGTAAAAAAGTGTGGCGCAGTCGCTGCGTGTGAGGGCCTGACCACGCACGCAGGCAAGATCGTCGCGCAGTCCCAGCGCGGTGGCCTTGCTCAGCTGCGCTCCGGGCCAGGAACCTGCCAGCATGGAAGAATCGTAGCCGAGCATGCGTTCAAGCGCGGTGCAGGCTTCTTCCAGTTTCACCGGGTTGTCCGGACGGAAGCAGCCGTCCGTGTAGCCAACAACCCAGCCCTGCTGCACGGCAAGCCGGATATACTCGCTCGCCCAGTGGCTGCTTTTCACATCACGAAACAGGGAAAAGCCGCTGCCGTTGTCGCCGATGGTGTCCTTATAGGCCGAGGCGGCAACCATCATTTTGGCAAACTGGGCGCGCGTTACGGGTTCGGAGAGATTCATGTTGCCCTTGTCGTCGCCGATCATGATGCCGAGCGCCCGAACGGTTTGAACCGCCTTGTTCTCGCTGCCGGCGGCGAAAGCGGGCGCGGAGAGCGCAAGGATGAGAACCAGCGCAAGTAAAAATGAAATCCGTTTTTTCAAGGTCTGTTTACCTCCATTATTCATATCGCAGCGCATCGATCGGGTTCAGCCGCGCGGCCTTGCGTGCGGGCAGAAAGCCGAACAGCACGCCGATGGCGGCGGAAATGCCGAATGCAACGGAAATTGCGCCGGCCGTGGGTGTTACGGTCATGGGCGTATCAAGCAGCAGCGTCACGAGCACGGTTGCCGCGCGGCTGACAAGATAGCCCATCGCGATACCGCAGATGCCGCCCAGGCCGGACGTAACGGCGGCTTCGATGACAAACTGTGTCAGAATCGTGCGCTCTTTGGCGCCGAGCGCTTTGCGGATGCCGATCTCGCGGGTGCGCTCCGTGACGGAAACGAGCATGATGTTCATAATGCCGATGCCGCCGACGAGCAGGGAAATGCCCGCGATGATGGTGAGAATGGTGATCACGATGTCGATGAGCTCATTCATCATTTCAAGAATTTCGGTCATGCTGATGATGTTGTAAGCGTCGGAGTCGCGGAAAATGTCGTAAAGCCCGTCTTCAACCGCCTTCTTCGCCTGGGCGGCATAGTCGGAATTGGTGATGGTGATCACATAGGTGCTGATGGTGCTGCTGCCGTTTGCGCGGGCTGCGGTGGAATAGGGAACATACACGCAGTCATCCGTGGTGCCTTCGTCGGGCTCGTCGTTTTCCTGCTCCATCACACCGACCACAGTGTATTTGTTGCTGCCGATGCGAAGCGTTTCGCCAACGCCGCCGCCGTTGAAATAGGTGTTGCTGATATACGTTCCGATCACGCAAACGCTGTTGCGCTGTGCGATGTCGGCATACACAAGGCCGCGTCCCTGCGAAACGGCATAGTCGCTCATTTTCATATATGTTTCGCTCACGCCCGTGGCGCTGGTGCGGCTGAGCACCTCGGTGCCGACTTTCACGCTGCCGGAGAGCGTGACGGAGGGGGAAATATCCTCCAGAAACTCCGGACACCCGGCGACGATATCGTAAAGATCATCCACATCTGCCGAGCGGGACGAGCCGCGCCCGGTTACAATCACGTTGAGCGTATTTGTGCCGATGGCGGCAAAGCTGTCGGTCGTGTAGTTTTGCATGCCGTTGCCGAGTCCCACGATGACAATCACGGCCATCACGCCGATGATGATGCCGAGCATGGTGAGGAATGTGCGCATCTTGCTGGAGCGGATATTCCGCAGCGACATCACGAAAATTTCGCCGAAACTCATGTGGTGCCACCTCCCGGAATCATGGGCTGCACCATGGCTTCGGGTGCAGAGGCGTCGCCGTCGTAAACCACGCGCCCGTCCTCAAGCCGGATGATGCGGTCTGCCTGCGCCGCGATGGAATTGTCGTGCGTGATGAGCACAACGGTGTTGCCGTCTTTGTGCAGCTTTTTCAGCAGCGCGAGCACTTCGCGGCCCGTGCGGGAGTCGAGTGCGCCGGTGGGTTCGTCTGCCAGGATCACTGCGGGGTTGCCCGCCA
>SVMK01000036.1 GCA_015067465.1 Oscillospiraceae bacterium | reverse complement strand
CTTGTCAATATTGCCGAAAAGCTGCAGCGCAGGCAAAACCTGACGCAGCTCCTCAAAGCGCTCAACGCCCTCCGGCACCGTTTGAAACAGCTGCGTTGCCACCTGATTGATGACCGGAATTTCGTAAGGCAGCGAGGTGTCAAACTGGTAGTTTGCCTTGTTTTTGAACGGCGAGATGTTGTTGCGCTCGCCACGGCGGACATTGGCCCAGAGGCTCATCGTTTCCAGCGGGTCGCTGCCGCGGAAATTGTAATCGCGCACCATGCGGCGCACCAGGCGGAACCACGTGCGCTTGAAGATGATCTTGCCTTCAAACTCCACGTCGCTGCGGGCACTGATATACAGCTTGAACGCCTCGGGATGCACATCGGTGATCATATCGTTCAAGGCGTGGATTCCCTCGAAGATCACAACCTCGTCGTTTTTCAGCTTGATGGACTTGGTCGGCTCCTGCACGCGCATCTTGCGGGAAAATTCATATTTCGGCACATAAATGCGCTCGCCGCGGCTGAGGGCGGAAAAGTGCTTGTTGAGCAGGTCCATATCCAGGCACAGCGGGCTTTCCAGATCCAGATCTCCCTCCGGCGTGCGGGGCGCGGTTTCGGGGTTGACGGTGATAAAATAGTCGTCCATGCCCACATAATGCGTGCCGACGCCGCGCTTGTTCAGCTCCTCGGCCAGCTTCATCGCCGTGGTGGTTTTGCCGCTGCCGCTCGGGCCGGACAGCAGCACGATCGGGCTGCTTTTCATGTTGGCCACGATCTTGTCCGAAGCAGTGCGGATTTTTTCCCTGTATGCGTTATCGCCCTCTTCGATCAGGCCTTTGGGGTCGGTTACTGTTTTGTAGTTGATTTCTTTCAGTGAATAGCTCATTTTCGTCCTCCATAAAATTCCGCGATTTTCTGCTTGTCGCCGCAAACCCGGGCAATATTTTCTATGTATTCCAGCGGATATTTCGGCGCAAAAAACCGCTGAAGCTTCCCGTCGCCGCAGGTGAGCTTGGTGGAACCGCCCGCGCCCATCGAGATGATGCCGCAGAGTTCCTCCATGATGCATATGTTATATAGGTTTTCCGTTCCCGGCCGGCACCAGCCGACATTTTCAAAACCGCCGGACATGTATTTCTGGCGGTAGAGATAGTAGGGCGCATAGCCGGCGCCGCGCAGCGCGGAAACGGCATAATCCAGCATCTCCGCAACCTCCTGCGCATCCGGCAGGCCGGTGCCCTCCAGAAGAATGCGCGAACCCTTTTTCAGCGAAAGGGTGTGCACCGTGATGTTTTCAACACCAAGTTCCAAAACGCGGTCCAGCGTGCTGCGAAATCCCGCCGGCGTGTCCTGCGGCAAGCCCGCGATCAGGTCCATATTCACCTCAAACCCGCCGTGGGAGCGCACACATTCCAGCGCGCGCAGCACCTCCGCTGCGCTGTGCTTGCGGCCGATGGCCTCCAGAACACGGTCGGACATCGTTTGCGGATTCACGCTCACGCGCGTAACGCCGTGGCTGCGCAGCACGCGCATCTTGCCGGGGGTGATGGTGTCGGGCCGACCGGCTTCCACGGTGAATTCCCGGCAGGCCGAGAGGTCAAAGCAGCGTTCCATCTCCGTCAGCACCGTTTCCAGCTGCTGCTCCGAGAGCGTGGTGGGCGTTCCGCCGCCGTAGTAAACCGAAACAACGCGAAGTCCCTGCGCCGCAACGGCGCGTGCCGTTGCGCGGATATCCTCCAGCAGCGCCTCAACAAAGGGCGGGATGAGCTTCATGCTCTTTTCCACCGCGGCGCTGACAAAGCTGCAGTAAGCACAGCGGGTGGGGCAAAACGGCACGCCGAGATACAGACAGACATCCCGCTCGCCCAGCCATTCCTGCACCGCAAGCGCGGCCCGCGCCGTGTCCATGCAGAGGTCGGCACGCTCGCTGCTGACATCGTAAAGCTCGATAAAGCGCGATTTTGCCGCACGCGGGCTCAGCCCTTCGAGCAGCAGCCGGCTCATCAGCTTGCCCGGGCGAATGCCGCTGAGCGCGCCCCAAACGGGCTTTTTGTCCAGCAGGCGGATTCCCGCGCGGTAAAAGCTCTGCTTCAGAATACGCTGGCGGTGGCGGTCCGTGATGATGTCGTCGGTGAATTCCGCGATTTTCACGCGGGCAACGCCGCTGCAGCGCACGCCGTCGCGCACGATCACCGTGCTTGCCGTTGCCCAAACCGCGCCTTCGCGCAGCGTGACGCGGGCGTAGAAATTCCCCGTCGGCGCGCCGCTGGGGTAAACGGGCCGCTCTGCGGGAAACAGCATCAGCATCGTCTGCTCCACGGCGTATTTATTCTCATGTCCGATCAGAAAAAGTTCCATTCTTTTATTGTATCACAAGTTTCGCCAAAACAATATATAAAAACCGCACTGCATATAACAAAATTTTCCGGGGCAGCTGCTGCCCCGGAAAAATCCACGTCTGTTTGCTTCTTCTCTTCTGTTTTTTGCTGAAAAATAAAACCGCGATGCCGTGGGGCCCCATGATAACCTGCATAATTGCAGGTGGGTCGCCTCCTCGCCGCTGCTCTGCTTCCAACTTCCGCAGTCGGGCTGGTTACCGCCGCGGGAGGCCTGCAATTCACGGCAAGAGCAAATGTTCGGCGTCCCTTATTAATAGTGTAGGTCCATACGAAGCCATATTCCACGAACACCGCAGTCTTCAAATCAGGAAGGGTGCCCGATGGCTTGGGGCGGCGGCGGTTTTGCTCAGTCCTCGTCCTCGCCGTCAAAAACTTCTTCCATGTAGATGGCGTAAACCTTCTCAAGAAGTTCCTCGTCGTCCACGCTGTCGAGAAGTTCCTCGTCGCCGTTCATAACGGACTTGAGAATGATAAAGCCGTAGTCCGGATCGTCCTCGTCCATGTCGGTGGGAAGAAACACGCGGTAAAGGTCGTTTTCGTATTCCACTTCGCCGACAATCTCAAGCTTGAAATTGTTGCCTTCCTCGTCTGTCAGGTCAACAAAGAAGCCTTCCTCTTTTTCCATGATGTTTCAATGCCTCCTTCGGCTCTCTTTCTGCTTTCAGTATAACCGAACACGGCATAGAAATCAATCACAATTTTACCCACGCACACCTTATGAACCGAGGTCCTCCAGCAGCGCCAGCAGCTCCTCCTGCGAAGCCACGGCATAGCCGCGCTCGATCATCTCGCGGTCGGAATCGCGCAGCGAGGCCATCGGAATATCCGTAATGCGAATGGGCGCGTTTCTTCCGCGGTCGTCGCTTTCAAACACGGCGATGCTGCCCTGATAATCCGCCAGCAGCAGCCCCGCCGCCGGAGACTCCCGCACCGGCGCCGCCGCGCCGCCTTCGCCCAATCGGCTCAGGTCGGACAGCGTGAAAGCCGCCATCGTCACCGCAACGGCAAGCAGGCAAACGCAAATTATGATTCTGATTGCAGTTTTCAAGCATATTTCCCTCCTTTTGCGGGAAGTATGCCCAAATCCGCCGCGCTTTAGTCCGAAAATACTTTTTCGCCGCGCGCTCAACCCGCCGTGGCGGAAAGGGACGCCACCGGCTGCGCCGTGAAGCATTCGCGGTAGCTGCCGCGCAGCTGCGTCCACGCGCGTTCCGCTGCCGCCGCGTCCTCAAAAATGCCGAACACCGCGCTGCCCGTGCCGCTCATCACGCTGCCGAGCGCGCCCAGATCCAGCAGCGCGCTTTTGATCGCGGCGATCTCGCCGCAGTTGCGCGGGAGCACGTCTTCAAACACGTTGTACATCCGCTGCGCCATGCCGCGCAGATCACCCGCCGCCATAGCGGCCATCAGCCCGTCCGTGTCCGGGCGGATGCGGCTGCGCCGACTGTCAATTTTTGCAAAAAGATCGGGCGTTCGGATGGAAAAGCGCGGCTTGCAGATCACGATGCCGCAATCCGGCATCGCAGGCGCGTCCAAAAATCGGTCGCCCCTGCCAACGGCAAGGCGCGTTCCGCCGCAAACGCAAAACGGAACATCGCTGCCCAGCTCCGCGCCCAGCGCCTCCAGCGCCGCATCGGAAAGCGCCGCCCCCGTAAGGTCGCGCAGTCCGCGCAGCACCGCCGCGCCGTCCGTGCTGCCGCCGCCGAGTCCCGCGCCGACAGGGATGCGCTTTTGCAGCGTGATGAGCGCGCCCGCACCCGGCATACCGGCGGCTTCAAAAAACCGCTTCGCCGCGCGGTAGGCAATGTTGCGCTCGTCGCGCGGGAGAAAATGCAGATTGGTTTTAACCGTAATGTCATCCCCGCCGAGCTCGATGCGGATATCGTCGCACAGCGAGCAGCTTTGCATCACCATCTTCATCTCGTGCCAGCCGCCGGGCATCGTGCCCAAAACGTCCAGACACAGATTCAGCTTGGCGTAAGCTTTCACTTCGATGCTTTTCATAGGTCAAACAGCAGCTTCATGCACGTGGCGGCGCCGTCGTCGTAGCAGGGTCCTTTCAAACCGTTGGCCTCGCTGTAGGAAAGGCCGAGGCCGGTGTCCTTCGTGCTGTCATACAGCATAAAGGGCACGGGATCGCCGTCGTGGCCGCGGGTGGCGGTCAGGGTTTTATGGTCGGAGAGGAAGAGGATGCGGTAATCCCAGCCGCGCGCGGCAAAAGCCTGCGTCAGCGGCGCCATGCAGCGGGAATCGAGCCATTCGATGCTCTGCAGTTTGCCCTTGAGATCGCCGTTGTGGGTGCATTCGTCGGGCGCTTCCACATGCAGGGCGGCAAAATCGCTGGTTTCCAGCACCTTGATCACCGCCGCCACTTTGTTTTCCAGATTGGTTTCCAGCTCGCCCGTTGCGCCCTCAACAAAAATCGGCTCCAGACCGGTGAGCGCGGCAATGCCGTGGCAAAGCGGCACTGCGGACACAACGCCGCCGCGATGGCCGAACGCGTCGGCAAAGTCCGGCAGCTCCACCGCCGTGCCCTCCGCCCAGAACCAAACGCCGTTGGCGGGCATCTTGCCCGCGGCGCGGCGTGCCTCGTTCAGGGGGTGATGATCCAGAATTCTGTGCGCCAGCGCCATCAGCTCGCGCAGCACGGGACCATTGCTGCCGCCGGAGGGCAGCAGCGGGCCGATCACCTCGCCCAAGTGGTCATGGGGCGGAATCAGCTTCATACCTTCGGCGCTTGCACCGCTTTGCACCGCGATATGGCGGAACGAGTGGCCCGGATTCACCGTCATACCCGCGGCCTGCGCCGCTGCGGCAAACTCCGGATCGGCAAACAGCGCGGCAATGATATTGTCGGAGTCCTCCGCCTCAATGCTGCCGGCGGAATGGGACAAAATACGCTTTTCCTCAAACGCCTTGTCGGATGCATCTTCATAAGCAACCATGTTGCAGCGGTAGGCAATATCGCCGGCTTTCACCGAAATGCCGGAGGCGGCAGCCTCCAGCGGAGCGCGGCCGGTGTAGTATTTGCGGGGATCGCAGCCGAAAATGCTGGTGATCGCCGTGTCGCTGCCGGCAGGCAGACCGGCGGGACAGTTGCGGACGCTGCCGAGCACGCCCTTGGCGCAAAGCGCGTCGATCGTGGGAATGCTTGCATATTCCAGCGGCGTTTTGCCGCCAAGTTCGGCCACGGGGTTGTCAGCCATGCCGTCGCCGATAAAAAGCAGATATTTCATATCGTGTCACCTCATACTATGCGTATTTTGCGGATATTATACTATAATCTTACGCGCTTTGAAAGAACTTTTTCGGTTTGACACGGAAAAGCGCAAATGATAAAATCGCACTTACGGAAGGAGGCTCCGGTATGGTTCCCGTTTTCAGCTTTATCGCATGGTCCGGCACCGGAAAAACAACCTATCTCACCGCCCTGATCGCCGCACTGAAAGCCCGCGGTGTGCGCGTTGGCGTTATCAAGCACGACGCCCACCGCTTCGACCTTGACCGCGAAGGGAAGGACACCCACCGCTTCGCCGGCGCGGGCGCGGACGTTGTTGCCATTGCGGACGCGGAAAAATGCGCTGTGATGGAGTATCGTCCCGTGACGTTCGCGGCGCTGTGCTCGCGCTTCACGGATGTGGATGTGATCCTTGCCGAAGGCTGGCACGAGCAGGCCGAGAAGCCGATCCTTGTCCACCGCGCCGCCACCGGTCAGCCGCCGAAGCTGAACCCGGCCGACTGCGTCGCCGTTGTGAGCGATACGCCGCTGCCCTCCGGCGATAAGCCCCTGTTTGCGCTCGACGATCCCGACGCGCTGGCGGACTGGCTGCTGGGCTTTTTGGCCCTGCCGCCGCGGACATGATAAACCCGCTTCCCCGCTGCACGCTTCGCTGCTGCGCGCACGGCCTTCGTGACCTGCGCATCGCGGCACGCACATATACATCAAAAAAGCCAACACCCCCTGCCGCAGCCGGCAGGGGGTGTTGTTGCTGTTTGCTTATGCCACGCGCTTTGCGCCGACATACATTCTTGTGTAGTAGTTGGAATCCAGCTCGGAGATGATCACGCCCGTGGTACTGGTGCTGGCGTGGATAAAGTCGTTATCCCCGATGTAGATGCCCATGTGGGTCACGCAATAAGGACCGTAGCCGAAAAACACCAGATCGCCCGGCAGCAGGTTTTCCTTGGCAACGGCGGTGCCGTCGTAGGAATAGATGTCCTGCGCAACGCGGTTGAGCGTGATGTCGTGCTGCTTGCAGACATAGTTTGCAAAGCCTGAGCAGTCAAAGCCCGTGGAGGGACTCATACCGCCCCATGTGTAGGCGTAGCCCTTGTAGAGCATCGCGGTTTCCACCAGCTTGTCGCCCGCGGTGGCGGGTGCGCTCGGCTGCACCGGCTGCGTTTGCTGCGGCGCGGACGCCGCTTTGTATTTGACAAGGTCGCTGCGGATATAGCCCGAAACGCCCGAAGCGTCGCTCACGCGAAGCCACTGTCCGGAAACGCCGAGCACATTCAGCTTGGTTCCGGCCGCGGCAATGTTTTTCACAACGCCCGAAGCCGTGGAGGCCGCGGCGCGCAGATTCACGCTCGTTCCGGCGGTTTCGGCGGTGAAGCCGTAGGCGCCGTTGAGCGATTCGGAAAAGCTGATGTAGCTTGCCGATATGTAGCCGGGCACGCCGTTGTAAACAACTTTGTACCAGTTTCCAACCTTTTCCTCAACGAGGAGGAATGTGCCGCTTTGCAGTTCGGTGATGATGTTTGTTCCGGTGGAGGTGTCCGCCGCGCTGCGCAGGCGAACATTGCTCCCGTTCACCGTTGCGCCGCCGATGGTGGCGGCAAGCGCCGGCGTTACCAGAAGTGCAGCCACCACAGCGCACAGCACGGCGGCTTTCACAAGTTTGCTTTTCATGGTTGTTCAGTTACCCCGATCATATCCCGCTTTGCCATCGCCGCCGCAACGCAGGCAAAGGCAAAGCTGTTTTTTTGACTTATTTCTGGCTCAGTGCTCTCTGCAGCCAGACGGACGCAACGTCCATCGCGGCATAGAGACTGTCTTTCTCGCTCTTTTTCACGACACGGTCACGGCTCTTGATGTCCGGATCGGTCAGCTGAAGCTGAACGGAAACCTTGGTGGCAACGTCCAGGTCCTTGACCTTCTTCGTTTCCATGATCTGCAGCATGATAATGTATTTGTCCGCCATGCTGCCGAAATAGATCAGATTGTCCTTGCGGCGGAGCGGGTGCCCCTTGTATTCCAGTGCAGTTGCTTTCTCTGCCAAGCATATCACTCCAATCTACCTGTCACCAAATTGTAACACTTTCGCCGTGTTATGTCAATCCCGGTAACAAAACTTTACAAATATGATGCATTCTCTGCGCATTTGGTGCGGGCGATCGGGGAAAAGCGCCACATATAGTGCACAGAGCGCGGCATCTGTTTGAAAGGCTCCCATGTGGGGGTTGCCTGCACGGGAGCCTTCGGTGGGTTCGCTATGTTCGCGCGGAGGGATCTTTCTATCTTATGCGAGCGCGACGGTGATGATGGCCATCTTGTAAACCTCGTCGGCGTTGCAGCCGCGGCTAAGGTCGTTGATGGGCGCGTTCAGACCCAGAAGGATGGGGCCGTAAGCGTCGTAGCCGCCGAGGCGCTGGGCGATCTTGTAGCCGATGTTGCCGGCCTCGATCAGCGGGAAGATGAAGGTGTTTGCATTGCCTGCAACCGGGCTGCCGGGGAACTTCAGCTGGCCAACTTCGGGGGCAACGGCTGCGTCAAACTGCATCTCGCCGTCGATAGCCAGATCGGGAGCCAGCTCCTTGGCAACCTTGGTGGCCTCGTTGCTCAGCGCAACGGTGCCGCCCTTGCCGGAGCCCTTGGTGGAGAAGCTCAGGAACGCAACCTTGGGGTCGATATTGAAGATCTTGGCGCACTTTGCGCACTCAACGGCAACTTCCGCCAGCTTCTGTGCGGCGGTGAAGGTGACGTTGCCTTCCTTGTCAACATCGTCCTGATAGTCGATGTTGATGGCGCAGTCGCCCATGCAGATGGTCTTGAGCTTATCCTCGCCGAAGTCGCGGTTGAGGATGAAGCAGGAGGAAACCAGATGTGCGCCGGGCTTGGTCTTGATCAGCTGCAGCGCAGGACGAACTGTGTCCGCGGTGGAGTAGGTTGCGCCGCCGAGCAGTGCGTCGGCCAGACCCATCTTCACCAGCATGGTGCCGAAATAGTTGCCCTTCATCAGGTTTGCGCGGCAGTCCTCTGCGCTCATCTTGCCCTTGCGCAGTTCCACCATCTTTTCAACCATGGCGTCCATGCCCTCATAGGTGGCAGGATCCAGAATCTTTGCGCCGCAAACGCAGAATCCGTCCTTCTCGGCAGCAGCCTTCACTTCGGCCTCGTTGCCGACGAGGATCACGTCCATCAGGTCTTCCTTCAGCAGGCGGTCAGCCGCGCTGAGGATGCGCGCATCGCTGCCCTCGGTGAAAACGATGGTCTTGCGGGCGGTTTTCAGATTGTCAATCAGCTTGTCAAACATGACGTTATCTCCTTTGATATTATATAAATAAGTAACAGATTAACTTTATCACTTCTTCGCAAAATGTCAAGGGAAACCGCCGCCGATCCCTTTTACCCTAATTGCGGCTGAGATAATTTTTGGCAGTTTTACCAAGTGTTGATGAACGCGGGAAAATATGATAAATTATACTAAATGACAAATTAAAATTTGACGAGGTGCGTATACAGCATGAAAATTCATAATGCAGAGTATAAAATTGATGATAGCAGTATTTTGAACTACTATGAGGTCGGAACCGCAAAAAATAAATTATTACTGCTTCATGCCCAAGGGACACACTCTTGCAGTTTCGACAATGTTGTTGCAAAACTTGCAAAGTACTACCATGTGTACGCGGTAGATTATTACGGACACGGAAAGAGTTCCCGCAATCCGGAAAAATACAACCTTGTCAGCATCGGCAACGACATCATAGCCTTTATTGAAAATGTGATTTGTGATTCTGTTGCCGTGTTGGGTCATTCGTCAGGCGGACTGATTGCAGCATACATTGCAGCACAATCTCCCAGATGCACCAAACTAATATTGGAAGACCCTCCGTTCTTCTCAAGCTGGGGCGAAAGAAGATATAATACATACAATTACAAGGATTTATCCTCTGTCTGCCATAATTTCCTTTTACAGGACGTCGAAAAGGATTTCGTCTATTATTATTTCAGGAATCAGTATTGCTGGAATTTCTTTCCCGATGCGTCCAGAGAAACTGTCAGAGAAAAGCTGAGTGGTTTCGCATTGAAATATCGAACCAAACATCCCGACAAAAATCTGAAAGTTCGGTTTTGGCCTAAAAAGTTTTTAGAAGGCTTTAATGGCCTGCAATATTATGACCCTCATTTAGGAGAAGCCTTTTATAACGATTCATTCAATGCCGCTGTTGATTATAATGACCTTCTTTCTAAAATCAAATGCAACACGCTGTTTATGAAAGCAAAGACAACGATTGGTGAGAATGGTTTGCTGCAAGGTGCATTGTCTGATGAAGATTTGCAGAGAGTCAATGCCTTGATTGAAAATATGAAAATCGAGCAATTTGATTGCGGGCACAGTATTCATACAGAAAAGGCACACCGGTTTGTGGAAGCAATCATTTCAATTTGACCAACTTGAATTTGACGAGGCGTGTGATTGCATGAAAAAGGTATTTAGGATTATTCTGTTTATTATGGCTCTTGCCATTGGTGGCTGGTTAGGCAAAATATTCCTTGCTGAATTTGAACCTCTCAAAGTGTTAGCATTCTTTGCTGTCTGTGGTGTATTGGGTGTCGTGTTCCATCAGCTTGATAAGAGAATTACGAAAGACAATTAAGCCACTTCCACTTTGTCGGGCGGTTTGAAATGAATGAGGCTCCACAGGATTTCAAAGTCCTGTGGAGCATTTTCCTGTGTCCTTTTCCGATATTTTGACGAAGCGGTTTGATTTGGAGCCAAAAACCGCAAAAATGGTAAAAGGGAAACCGCCGCCCACCGCGCTTTGTCTGCAGGCAAAGCGGAATTTCCGCGGCGGGCAGGGATGGTTTTTTTCGCGGCGGCGCAGCGCGTTCCCCTCTTTACAAAGGCGGCGCTCTCGATTATAATACTCGCAGTAATCAGTCAATCCGCGAACGGGAGGGATCCGCATGTCGCAATCATTTTCCAATACGATGTCTGCCCTTCGCCGCGCCCGCGGCCTGAGCCAGCGCACGGCGGCAGCCGATCTGAACATCAGTCAGGCGCTGCTCAGCCACTATGAAAACGGTGCACGCGAACCGGGACTGGACTTTGTCTGCCGCGCCTGCCGCTACTACAACGTTTCCGCCGACTATCTGCTCGGCCTCACCGACGTTCCCACCGGCAGCACCGCCGCGCTGGAAGCGCTCACCGAACTGACCGCCGCGCTGGACGCCGCTGCCGACCGCGCCCGCGCAACGCTCAAAGACCTCGGCGGCTAAACGCCCGGTCCGCACCCAAGCCCCCAAACAAACGATTTATGCGCATCCGCGCACGGAGGATAATACCATATGATCAATCAGGACCATATCCGCAATTTTTCCATCATCGCCCATATCGACCACGGCAAAAGCACCTTGTCCGACCGTCTTATCGAACTGTGCAAGGCCATTCCCGAGCGCGAGATGGAGGACCAGATTCTGGACAACATGGATCTCGAGCGCGAGCGCGGCATCACCATCAAAGCCCGCGCCGTCCGCCTGGACTACACCGCAAAAAACGGCGAAAACTATGTGCTCAACCTGATCGACACCCCGGGCCATGTGGACTTCAACTACGAAGTCAGCCGCTCCCTCGCCGCCTGCGAAGGCGCCGTTCTGGTGGTGGACGCGGCGCAGGGCGTTGAAGCGCAGACGCTGGCAAACACCTACCTCGCGCTGGAAGACGATCTGGAGATACTGCCGGTCATCAACAAAATCGACCTGCCCGCCGCCGATCCGGCAAAGGTGAAGCAGGAAGTGGAGGACATCATCGGACTGGACTGCTCCGAAGCGCCGGAGATTTCCGCAAAGATGGGCCTGAACGTGCAGGACGTTCTCGAAAGCGTTGTCAAAAACGTCCCCGCGCCCGAAGGCGACCCCGACGCGCCGCTGAAAGCCCTGATTTTCGACAGCCAGTACGACAGCTATCTCGGCGTTGTGGTTTATGTCCGCGTCATGCAGGGCACGCTCTCGGTCGGTCAGGAAATCCGCATGATGGCCTCCGACGCCACCTACAAAGTGCTTGAATGCGGCTATCTGCGCCCGAAAGGCGTTGAAAACACCGCCTGCCTGCGCCCCGGCGACGTTGGCTGCTTCACCGCCAGCATCAAAAACGTGAAAGACACCCGCGTGGGCGACACCGTCACCTCCGCGGCAACGCCTGCCGATGAGCCGCTGCCCGGCTACCGTCCCGCCCGCCCGATGGTTTACTGCGGCATCTACACCGAGGACGGTTCCCGCTACGGCGACCTGCGCGAAGCGCTGGAAAAACTGCAGCTCAACGATGCCTCGCTCGTCTTTGAGCCGGAAACCTCCGTGGCGCTCGGCTTCGGCTACCGCTGCGGTTTCCTCGGCATGCTGCATATGGAGATCATTCAGGAGCGTCTGGAGCGCGAATTCAATCTGGACCTGATCACCACGCTGCCGAGCGTTATCTACGAAATCACGCAGTCCGACGGCAGCATCCTGCGCATCGACAACCCCCACGATTACCCCGACCCCACGCTGATCCGCGACGCGCAGGAGCCATATGTGGCAGCCAGCATCATCGCTCCGCCGGATTATATCGGCAACATTATGCCCATCTGTCAGGAGCGCCGCGGCGAATACAAGGACATGCAGTATCTCGACAAAAACCTCGTTGAGCTGCATTACAATCTCCCCCTCGGCGAAGTGGTTTACGACTTTTTCGACACGCTCAAGGCCCGCACCAAGGGCTATGCCTCGCTGGACTACGAATTCCTCGAGTATCGCCCCAGCGAGCTTGTGAAAGTGGACATTCTGCTCAACGGCGAGCAGGTTGACGCGCTGAGCTTCATCGTCCACCGCGAAAAGGCTTACGGCCGTGCCAGAAAAATCTGCGAAAAGCTCAAGGACAATATCCCCCGCCAGCTCTTCGAGGTGCCCGTGCAGGCGGCCATCGGCGGCAAGATCATTGCCCGCGAAACCGTGAAGGCCATGCGCAAGGACGTTCTTGCAAAATGCTACGGCGGCGACATCACCCGCAAAAAGAAGCTGCTGGAAAAGCAGAAGGAAGGCAAAAAGCGCATGCGCAACCTCGGCTCCGTTCAGATGCCCACGGAAGCGTTCATGGCCGTTCTCAAAATCGACGACGAGGATTGATTTCCTCCCCGCAACATACAGCAAAAAACAGCGGCACGCCCTGTGGGCGTGCCGCTTTTCATATTCCCCGCTGTGTCACCGTTTTTTCTGAAAAAACTCCGTCATCAGTGCGGCGCAGTCCTCGGCAAGCACGCCGCCGACGATGGCGGTGTGGCCGGGATAGCGCTCCTCAAATAGATTCAGCACACTGGCAGCTGAGCCAAACTGTGGCTCCCGCGCCCCGTAAATGAGCGTGCCGAGCCGCGCGTTGATCATCGCGCCGGCGCACATCGGGCAGGGCTCGAGCGTGACAAACAGCGTGCAGTCATCCATGCGCCAGTCGCCCCGGGCGCGGCAGGCGGCCTCCAGCGCCTCCATCTCCGCATGTCCGGCAACGCTGCGCGTTGCTTCGCGGCGATTGCGTCCCCGGGCAATGACATCGCCTCTGCCGTCGGCAATCACGCAGCCAACGGGCACTTCGCCCTCCGCCGCAGCCTCTGCCGCCAGCGCCAGCGCCTGCTTCATATACAATTCATAGTCCAATTTCCGCTCTCTCCCCCCGCCGTGGCGACGGCTTTTCTTCCAACCATTTTACAGCATCCCCCACGTTTGTCAATCCGCCGCAGACGCAAAAAGACGCCTGCGCATCGCCGAGGGGGGGTGCGCAGACGTCTTCGCAAAGGGGGAAAAAGAAAAGAGAGGATAGGATTGAAAAAACAAATTTATCTGCCGAAGGGATTTCCGCCGAAAAATTCGTTGAAGAAATCGTAGTAGCTGCCATAGCTGCGGTCGGGCTGCTGGGGCTGGGTCTGGGTTTCGTTTGCGCTGTCGGCCTCCAGCAGTTCGGGCGTTTCCTCGTCAAACACGATGGTCAGCTCGATATACGCCCCGCCGCGGTAAACTTTCAAAACGGCGCTGTCTCCCGCGCGGTAGTCGCGCTTGGCGGCGATCAGTTCTTCTCTGGACGTGATCTCCCTGCCGTCGATCGCAACGATGATGTCGCTTTCCTGCAGCCCCGCCGCTTCGGCGCAGCCGCCCTCGGTGACACCGGCAACAATCGCGCCCTCCACCAGTCCGTAATACTGCGCGGCGGATGCGGTGACGGTGCCGACGCTGATGCCCATGTAGGCCTTTCCGCGAACGTAACCGTCGGAAATAAGGTCGTTTGCGATGCGGATGGCATCGTTGATGGGGATGGCGAAACCAAGGCCCTCAATGCCCGTTTCGGAATACTTTGCCGTGGCAATGCCGATCACTTCGCCGCGGCTGTTGTAAACCGGGCCGCCGGAGTTGCCGGAGTTGATGGCGGCGTCCGTCTGAAACATGTTGATGGTGGTGGTCTGACCGGTGGAGGCGTCGGTGGAGCGGATTTCGCGGTCCATTGCGGAAACTTTTCCGCTCGTCAGCGTGTATTCCAGCTCGCCGAGCGGGTTGCCGATGGCGTAAACCTGCTCGCCGACAAGCATCTCGTCGCTGTTGCCCACAACGGCGGCGCTCAGCGCCTCCTCCGCGTCGATCTTCAAAACGGCAACGTCGTTTTCCTCTTCATAGCCGATCACTTCCGCGATATAGGTTGTTCCGTCGCTGCGGAGCACCTTGATATCGTGGCTGCCCTTCACCGCTTCGGCAATCACATGGTAGTTGGTCAGCACATAGCCGTCCTCGCTGATGATAAATCCGGAGCCGCGCACAGCACCGGAGCTGGTGAAGCCGAAATAGTTGGTGTAGGTGATCTCGGTTGTGATGCCGACCACCTGCTTGAGCGCAAGATTATAATAGATCTCCGTTGCGCTCATCTCGCCGCCGCTCTCAACCGGCCCGACAACGACGCGGTCGGCCTCCGGTGCGGCGGGGTCCGTCTTGTCTTCCGCCGCAGGGGACGGCGTGAGGATCGGGGGCTCGGTGGCGCCGCGGCCCGCGATCAGGTCCGGCAAAAACCCGCCGGCCATGCCGCCGAGAATCGCGCAGACAACGCACAGCGCCACAACGGCGCCCGCGGGCATGCCGCGGCGGTCGCGCTTTTCCTTTTTGGGCTTTTTCTCAGACGGCGCAGGCGCGCAATGGTAGCTGCGCGGCACAGCCGAGGCGGCTTCCGAGGGAACATAGCCGGCGTCGGAATAGGCGCTGCGCTCGGTCTGCGGACGTACAAAGCTGTATTCTCCGTCCACGCGACGCGGCGCTTCGGACGGGGGGGTGGTCGGTTCATTCTCCGAAGCAGAGGTTTCGTTTCCGGCCTCGGTCGAAAACCCGTTTTTTTCGTAATCTTCCATCGAAGGAATCCTCCTTTGTGGTTCGGATGTTACTAATCATAATGCCCATATATGAAAAATCCATGAACAAATCAAGAAAACTTTTTAAAATTGCGCAAAAACCGGATTTCACAGGGCACAAAAAAGCGCCGCTCCCGGGGGAGCGGCGCTTTGAAAACGCGGTTTTGTTCGGCGAATTACAGGCCGAAATAGCTGAGGAACAGGGACACCAGCACGAATGCCATCAGAACAGGAGCGACGAACTTGACGCAAACCTGGAAGAACTTTTCCATCTTCCAGGGCTTGCCGTCGGCGGTGACTTCTTCCTTCATCCAGGGGAAGCCGACCTTCCAGCCGACAAGGAGGCACATCAGCAGAGCGCCGAGCGGCATCATCAAGCCTTCGGTGAGCATGTCATAGAAGTCGAGCAGATCCTTGCTGCCGTCTGCCAGGTAGGAGTAGATGGGCCAGAAGA
>SVMK01000035.1 GCA_015067465.1 Oscillospiraceae bacterium | reverse complement strand
CCTACGATGACAAGGTGATCGACTGCCTTTCCCGCAAGAGCTACAGCCTCACCTACGGCGCCCGAAATCTCCGCCGCACCATTCAGAAAGAAATCGAGGACCGCATCGCCGCCGAGATCGTGGACAATCGCCGCGGCTGCGTGGGCAGCATCGTGCTCTCCGCAGAGGACGACACTGTGGTGGTTTCCGCAGAGTGATGCCCGGGCGGAGCGTGTGAAAAACGAAAAAAGAACTCCCGAATCCGATGATTCGGGAGTTCTTTTTATATTGGCAGTCGGGGTTTGACCGGCGTGCGGTTCATGGTCTGCGCAGCAGCTCGTCTGCGGTGACGATCACGTCGGCGGGCAGGTCGTGCGCTTCGGCGGGGATGCTGCCGAGAATCTGAAAATCGTAAGCCGGGGCAACGGTGAGGATGCGTGCGCCCCGCGCGCGGGCGCGGGCGATGTAGCGGTCGTAAAAACCGCCGCCGTAGCCGATGCGGTGGTGGGCGCGGTCGTAGGCGAGACCGGGCATGAGCAGCAGGATGTTGTCATCGTCCGCGGCGGGCGCGGGCGGTCCGGGCGGCTCGGGGATGCCGCAGTAGCCGGGGGCAACGGCGTCGAGCGACGAGATGCAGTAAAACTCCATTTCGCCGGGGGAGAGGACTTTCGGCACGGCAACGCGCTTTCCGTCCGCCCAGGCGCGGCGGATGAGGGCGTCGGTGCGCAGTTCCTCGTTGTAGGCAAGGTATGCGTACAAAACCGGCGCTTCGCGGTAAAACGGCTGGGCGGCAATCCGTTCAGCCACTGCGGCGGAACAAGCCGCGATCATCTGCGGAGACAGTGCTGCTTTTTTTTCGCGTATGAATTTTCGGATTGCGGTCTTGTCCGTCATGCCGTTTCGCTGCTCCTTTCGCCGGGGTGGGATTGATTTTTATCTTATCAGCTTTGCAAAAATAGTCAAGCGCGCCCTGCCCTGCGGCGCTCTTTCGCGGCGCTGCGCGCCTTTTTTCGTGCATGTCGTGATTCTTTTCGCCTGCGCTGCGGCAGCAAAACGCACAAAGCCCCGCTGCGTTGCGGCGTGGGCATTGCGGGGTTTGCATGATATTGCGCGCGCGGGTGCGTCGGCGCGCCTCCGTTTATTGACAACGATTTTTGGCGCTGATATAATTTTAATTGTAAAAAGCGCTAAACCGAGAAAATGCGGCTTTAGCATAGGGAAAATTGCGGGGAAACCGCTTTTTTTTCGTTGCAAAAAGCGGCGCGTCCGGGATGGCATGACGGCAAACAGAGAAGAGAAAGGTTGGGAAGAACATGGGATTCAAGAGCGATATCGAAATTGCACAGGAAGCAACGCCCCTGCATATCAGAGATGTTGCGGCAAAGCTTGGTCTTACGGAAGACGACATTGAGTACTACGGCAAGTATAAAGCGAAAATCGACTATAATCTTATGAAGCGCGAGCGTCCCGGTCACAAGGCGAAGCTGATTCTTGTGACGGCGATCAACCCCACGCCGGCCGGCGAGGGCAAAACCACGACGACCATCGGCGTTGGCGATGCGCTGAGCAAGCTGGGCAAAAATTGCGTGATTGCGCTGCGCGAACCCTCGCTCGGTCCCGTGTTCGGCATCAAGGGCGGCGCTGCGGGCGGCGGCTATTCGCAGGTGATTCCCATGGAGGACATCAACCTCCACTTCACGGGCGACTTCCACGCCATCGGCGCGGCAAACAACCTGCTTGCCGCGATGGTGGACAACCATATCTATCAGGGCAACGAACTGGATATCGACACGCGCCGTGTTGTGTGGCGCCGCTGCGTTGACATGAACGACCGCCAGCTCCGCGGCATTGTGGACGGCATGGGCGGCAAGGTGCAGGGCGTGCCCCGCGAGGACGGCTTCGATATCACCGTGGCCTCCGAGGTTATGGCGGATTTCTGCCTTGCAGAGGATATTGACGACATCAAAGAGCGCTTTGCAAGAAGCATTGTTGCCTACAACCGCAAGGGCGAGCCTGTCACCGCGGGCCAGCTCAACGCGCAGGGCGCGATGACCGCCCTGCTCAAAGACGCGCTCAAGCCCAATCTGGTGCAGACGCTTGAGGGCACGCCCGCGTTTGTGCACGGCGGTCCCTTTGCCAATATTGCCCACGGCTGCAACAGCGTGATTGCCACGAGAATGGCGATGTATTTCGGCGACTATGTTGTAACCGAAGCCGGCTTCGGCGGAGATCTCGGTGCGGAAAAGTTCCTGAATATCAAGTGCCGTCTGGCAAATCTGCATCCCGACGCGGTGATCGTGGTTGCCACGATCAAGGCCCTGAAGTATAACGGCGGCGTGCCCAAGGAGGAAGTTGGCAAGGAAAACCTCGCGGCGCTGGAAAAGGGCTTGCCCAACCTGCTCAAGCATGTGGAAAACATCACGCAGGTTTACGGTTTGCCTGCCGTTGTTGCCATCAACCGCTTCACGGCGGACACGCAGGCCGAGATTGATCTGGTCACCAAAAAATGCCGCGAACTGGGCGTTGCCGTCAAGGTTGCCGATGTGTGGGCGCAGGGCGGCGCGGGCGGCATCGAGCTGGCGGAGGAGGTTATCCGCCTTTGCGATGCGCCGAATAACTTCCGCTTCGCCTATGAGTCGGATCTGCCCATCAAGGAAAAGCTCCATGCCGTTGCCACCAAGATCTACGGCGCGGACGGCGTGAACTATGTCGGCAAGGCGGAGAAGGAAATTGAGGAACTGGAAGCGATGGGCTTCGGCAATCTGCCCGTCTGCATTGCAAAAACCCAGTATTCCCTCAGCGACGATCCCACGCTGCTGGGCCGTCCCACGGGCTTCAACATCACCATCCGCTCCGTGTCGGTGTCCTCCGGCGCAGGCTTTGTCATCGCCATGACGGGCGACATTGTAAAGATGCCCGGTCTGCCCAAGGTTCCCGCAGCGGAAAGCATCAATGTTGACAGCACCGGCCGCATTTCCGGCCTGTTCTGATCAGCGCCGGAAACCGACAAAATAACCGAAAAGACAGCTGGTTTTATGATGAAGATACCTCAGATGTCCTGCGAACAATTTGTTGACGAGCTGTTCTCCTCCGCTCCCGCACCCGGGGGCGGAGGCGCTGCTGCTTTGGCGGGAGCGCTCGGAACGGCGCTGGCCGGAATGGTTTGCAGCCTTACGGTGGGCAAGCCGGCCTTTGCCGCGCAGGAGGCGGAAATCCGCCGCATTATGGCGCAGGCGGAAGAGATCAAGCACGGACTGATGCTGCAGATGCAGCTGGATGCGGATAATTTTTATCCGCTGAGCCGGTGCTACCGCATGCCGGAAACAACGGAAGCCGAACGCGCGGAAAAGGCAGCGCGGATGCAGGAGGCGCTGAAGCTGGCCATTGCCGCGCCGGCGGAGATTATCCGCCTTTCCTACCGCGCGCTGAAGCTGCACGAGGCGCTGGACGGAAAGGGCAATCCGCTTGCCGTGTCGGACGCGGGCTGCGGCGTGGTTTGCCTGAAAGCCGCGATGCAAAGCGCGTGGGTGACCGTGCTGACAAACCTGAAATTTACCCGGGACGCTGCATATGTTGCCGCAACGGAGGCGGAACTGCTGCCCATGCTGCGCGAGGGCGGCGAGATTGCCGACCGAATTTACAAACGCATTTGCGGCGACCTGACAGCCGGCTGATACCCCCGGCTTTTTTTGAAACGCTGCGGTTTTAACCCGCTGCAAAGGAGAGATGGCCATGGCTCGCATACTCGATTGCGCCGCGGTTGCCGCCGCGGTTGCGGAGGACTGCCGCGCCCGTGCGCAGGCGCTGCGCGCGGCGGGGATTGTTCCCAAACTGGCAATTTTGCGCGTTGGCGAAAAAAGCGCCGACATTTCGTACGAAAAAGGCGCTGTGAAGGCGATGGAAGCCTGCGGCGTGGATGTGGAGATTTTCACGCTGCCGGCGGAGGTTTCGCAGGCGGAGTATATCCGAACGCTGCGCGCAATCTGCGCCGACGGCAGCATCCACGGCGTTTTGCCTTTCCGCCCGCTCGACGGCATTGACGAAACCGCGGCAATCACGAACGTGGTGCCTGCGGAGATGGACTGCGACGGTGCGGCAGAGGAAAATCTGGGCAAGCTGCTGCTTGGCAACGATGCGGGGCTGTTCCCCTGCACGGCGGAGGCGATTGTTGCCGTGCTGGACCATTATGCCGACGAAATCCGCGCGCTGATGCGCGAAAAATATGCCGAATACACGCCGTCTGCGGATGTTTGCAGCGGGCTGAATGTTTGTATCCTCAACCGCTCAAACACGATCGGCAAGCCGCTGAGCATGCTGCTGGTCAACCGCGGCGCAACGGTCAGCGTGCTCCACACGCGCACGCTCGGCTCGGTGCGCGACGATTATATCCGCCGCGCGGACGTTGTGGTTGTGGCAACGCCGGTGAAAAACACGCTGACGGGCGATATGCTCGGCGACCGGGCGATTGTGATTGATGCAGGCGTGATTCGGGAAAAACTCTTTGACGAAAACGGCGTTCCGGTGATGAGCGAAAAAACCGGAAAGCAGAAAATCCGTGTTTACGGCAGCAGCAGCGCCGACGTAGCGGAGCGCGCGGCGTGGATCACGCCGGTTCCGGGCATCGGGAGCATCACCTCCGCGATGCTGGTTCGGAATGCGGTCAAGGCCTGCCGGATTCGCAGCGGCATATAAGCCGGGAGGAGGAGCACCATGATTTTTACGAAAAAGAAATCGTTTGAGGAGCTTTTATCGCTGCTTGACGGGCGGAAAAAGGTTGCGCTTGTCGGCTGCGGAAGCTGCGCCGCGGCGTGCAAAACCGGCGGTGCGGACGAGGTTGCCGCGCTGGCGGAGGCGCTCAGCGCCAACGGCATCGAAGTGGTTGGCAGCTGCATTCCTCAGGAGAGCTGCCAGAAGCTTCTGGTGAAAAAAGAGCTCAAAGCCGTTCGCGACGCGGGCGCGGAGTGCGTTGTGTCGCTCGCTTGCGGCAGCGGTGCGCAGACCGTGGCGCAAAACACAGCGCTGCCCGTGTTTCCTGCGAACAACACGATGTATCTCGCGCAGGTTGAGCGCATCGGCGTTTACAACGAGATGTGCCGCTTTTGCGGCGACTGTCTGCTGGGCTACACCGCGGGTATCTGCCCGATCACGCAATGCGCCAAGTCGCTGGTGAACGGTCCCTGCGGCGGACAGAAAAACGGAAAATGCGAGGTGAATCCCGCGCAGGACTGCGCATGGATCGCCATTTACAATAAAATGACGGAGCAGGGCCGGGAGGGCGAGCTGCTGGAGCGCATGATTGACGACCGCAGCCATGCCGACCGCGCCCACCCGCGCACGGACAATCTCAGAGAAAAGAAGGGGGCGGCGGAAGCATGAGCAGCTTGAAAAATGCGCTGGAGCGCGGACAATTCGCCGTTACCGCCGAGCTTGCCCCGCCGAAGGGCTGCGATTTTGCCCAAAAGCTCGACGATGCCGAAGCGCTGCGCGGCAAGGTGCACGGCCTGAACGTTACGGATATGCAGTCGGCGTGCCTGAAGGCGTCTTCGCTGGGCTTTTGCGTTGCGCTCAAGGCGCAGGGACATGAGCCGATTCTGCAGCTCACCGGACGCGACAGAAACCGCATGGCACTCATGGGCGATCTGCTTTCCGCCGCCGGTTTCGGGATCGACACCGTGCTTGCCCTCACGGGCGACCACCCGCTTGTGGGCGATTGCCGCGACAGTCTGCCCGTGTATGATCTGGACTCCTGCGGCATTCTGCGGATGATCTCGGAGATGGAGCAAAGCGGCTGCGATTGCGGCGGCAATGCGCTCGAGGGCGCTGCACCCGTGTTTTATAAAGGCGCTTCGGTAACGCCTGTGTATGAGCCGATGGCGCTGCAGGTTGCAAAGCTGAAAAAGAAAGTGGACTGCGGCGCGCAGTATATCCAGACGCAGGGAATATTCGACATTGCGGCGCTGCGCCGGTTTATGGATGCGGTGGAAAAGGCGAATATCCGCACGCATATCATGTGCGGCGTGATTCCGCTGAAATCGGCGAACATGGCGCGCTACATGAACGAAAATGTTCCGGGCATTGCCGTGCCCGAAGAGATGATCGCCCGGCTGGAGGCTGCGGCGGAGGAAGGCCGCGCGCGCGGCGTGAAGGGACTGGCAGCCGCAGCGGGTATGGAAATGGCTGCGGAGCTGATCCGCGCGGTCAGGGACGAGGGGCTTTGCGACGGCGTGCATATCATGGCGATCGGCGCGGAGCGCAATGTTCCGAAAATACTTGAAATGGCAGGTGTGAGTGTATGAAAATCTGCGTGATTGGCGCAGGCCCCGGCGGCTATGAGGCGGCGCTTTATGCCGCAAAGCGCGGCGCGGAGGTTGTGCTTGTTGAAAAAGACCGCGTGGGCGGCACCTGCCTCAACCGCGGCTGCATCCCCACAAAAGCGTTTCTTGCCTCTTACGAAGTGCTGGAAACCGTGCGCAAAGCGGACGATTTCGGCATCGGCGGACTGGGCGAGCCGACAGTGGACTACCCCGCGATTGCGGCGCGCAAGAACAAGGTGATGGAAACGCTGGTGCGCGGTATAGAGTTTTTGTGCACCAAGACCGGCGTAAAAACCGTTTACGGCACGGCGCAGCTGCGCGACGGTCACAGCGTGCACGTTTCGAAATCCGACGGCACGGACGAGCTGATCGAGGCCGACTATATCATTCTGGCAACCGGGTCCGTTCCCGTGAAGCCCGCCGTTTTCGGTGTGGACGGACGGCGTGTGATCACCTCCGACGAGGCGCTTTCGTTTGCGGAACTGCCGAAGAGCCTGATTATCGTGGGCGGCGGCGTGATCGGCTGCGAGATCGGCCAGTTTTTCAGCGCGATGGGTACCGACGTAACGATTGTGGAGGCGCTGCCGCGGCTGGTTTCCGTTCTGGACGAGGACGCGTCGAAGCTGCTTGCGCGCCAGTTTAAGAAAGAGAAAATCAAAGTGGTCACCGGCGACGCCGTTGCCGAAACCGTGAGCGGCGAAAACGGCGCGGTGCTGCGCCTGAGCAGCGGAAAAGAGCTTTCCGCGCAGTATGTGCTCGTTGCCGTCGGGCGTGCGCCAAACACGGCGGGGCTCGGCCTTGCTGCCGCCGGTGTTGAAACCGACAGCCGCGGCGCTGTTTTGGTCGATGCGTGCATGAAAACGAATGTGGACAGCATCTACGCCATCGGCGACATTGTGCCCACGCCGCAGTTTGCCCATGTTTCCGGGCGTGAGGGCTGCGTTGCGGTGGACAATATTTTCGGCGCGGACAAGCGCATGCGCTACAACGCCGTACCCAGCTGCATCTTTACAAACCCAGAGCTTGCATCCTGTGGTATACTGGAAAAGGACCTGCAGGCGCAGGGCAAGCAGCCGGGCGTGGATTATCGCGTAGGCAGCTTCGATTTCAAGGGCCTCGGCAAGGCGCAGGCCACGGGCCGCATCTTCGGCTTTGTCAAGGTGGTCTGCGATATGAACGATGTGATCATCGGCGCGGAGATCGCGGGCGACCGTGCGGCGGATATGCTGCAAGTGCTCACAACCGCCATTGCCTGCGGGCTGACGGCGGAGCAGGTGGGCGAAAGCATCTTCCCGCACCCGACCATGTGCGAGGCGGTGAAGGAAGCCCTGCACGACATTCACGGCATGAGCGTTCACAAAATCTGATGCGCGGGATGCCTCCCGCAGCACAAACAAGGAGACTTAATGATATGAATTTCCCTTCCGAACTGAAGTATACCAATGCCCACACCTGGCTTAGAAGCGAGGGCGAAACCGTGAAGATCGGCATCACGGAGTATGCCGCGGGCGAACTGTTTGACATCGTGTTTGTCGATCTGCCCGAAGAGGGCACCGAAGTGACCGCGGGCGAAACGTTCACGGAAATCGAATCCACCAAAACCGCGGTGGAAGTGCCCTGCCCCGTTTCCGGCAAAATCGTTGCCGTGAACACGCTGCTTGACGATGAGCCGGAGGCCATCAACGCGGGCGCTTACGATGCGTGGATCGTGGAGATCTGCCCGGACGGCGCGCTGCCGGACGACCTGCTGGACGCTGCCGCCTACGCGGAAGTGTGCGGCTGAGCGCTGCTGCGGAGAGATGACCTCGCTCGGTGCGCCGCGGCGGTTTTTGTATGCCGAGAGCGCCGCGACGGATCCGTATTTTAATCTGGCGCTGGAGAAATGCCTTTTTGACAGCGCGGCGGACGGCACGGTGATTTTCTATCTGTGGCAGAATGAAAAAACCGTTGTATGCGGCAGAAACCAGAATGTCTGCGGCGAATGCCGGGTGCGCGCGCTGGAAGCGATTGGCGGCCGTGCCGCGCGCCGGCTTTCCGGCGGCGGAGCGGTGTTTCACGATCTCGGCAACCTGAATTTTACATTTATCACCCGCCACACCGGCGCGTATGCAGCCGCAGCGTCCGACTTGGGCGATGCGGTGATTGCGCGCGCGCTGCGCGCGCTGGGGATTTCCGCCGCCAAGACGGGGCGCAACGATCTTGCCGCGCCGGACGGACGGAAATTTTCCGGCAGCGCTTTTTTGAAGCGGGCGGACGGCGTGGTTTGCCGCCACGGCACGCTGATGGTGGATGTGGATACCGCCGTGCTTGAAGCGGTGCTGGAAGTGGACCGCGAAAAGCTGCGCAGCAAGGGCGTGGCCTCGGTGCGCTCGCGCGTGGTGAATCTTGCCGCGCTTTGCCCGGGGCTGACCGTTTCGGCGCTGAAATCGGCGCTGAAGGCCGCATTTTGCGCGGAATACGCAATCTCGGGTGAACTTCCGACGCTGCTTGCCGCAGCCGACGGCACGATTGCTGCCGATGCTGCATGGCAGCGCGATACGCAGGCGCTTTCGCGCGACCTTGCCGCGGCACGGGCGGAATTTGCCGATGAGCGCTGGATTTTCGGAAAAAACGCGGATTTCACCCACGTGATTTCCCGCCGGTTTGACTGGGGCGGGCTGACGGTGAATCTGCGCGTGGAGCATGCGGTGATTACCCATGCACGGCTGGATTCCGATGCGCTGGAGGCGGATTTTTTGTCTGCGCTGGAGCAGCTTTTGCCCGGAACGCCTTACCGCTGCAGCGCGCTGGAAGCGCAGGCGGACAGGGCTGCTGCGGCCTGTGCTCCGGCTGCGGAAATTTGCGCCGATGTGAAGCGGCTGCTGCGCGATGCGCTTTGAGCTCCCTTAAAACAAAGGAGAAGAAAACGAATGAAAAAGACCTTGAGCGATTTCGTCAAAGCTGTTTTGGCGGGAATTTGCATCGGGCTTGGCGGAAGCGTGTTTCTCGCGCTGCTGCCGACCGACAGGATCTTCGGTGCGGTGCTGTTCACCGTTGGGCTTTTTACCATTTGCACGCAAAATTTCAATCTGTTTACGGGCAAGGCCTGCGGCCTGCTTGAGCATAAGCCGTCCTATATCGGCTGCCTGGCCGTCATCTGGCTGGGCAACCTTGCCGGCACTGCGCTGACAGCGCAGCTCATCCGTCTGACGCGGCAGGCTGCAAATATCGCCGCCGCGGCGCAGAGCTTGATCGCGGTGAAAAACGCGGATTCGCTGCTGAGTTTGTTTGTGCTGGGCGTGCTGTGCAATGTGCTGATTTATATTGCGGTGGACGGGTTTAAGAATATTCCGCATGAACTCGGCAAGTATCTGGCGCTGTTTCTCGGCGTTGCGGTGTTTATCCTTGCGGGAACGGAGCACAGCATTGCGAATATGTTTTACTATGCCATGGCGGGAGAACTGCTCAGCGCGCAGGCACTGGTGCGCATTCTGACGGTTACGCTGGGCAACATGGTCGGCGGACTGATTTTCCCCGCGGGAAAGATTTTGCTGAAAACGCTGGACGCCTGAAAAGGCGTGCGGCTGCATAATAAACGGACCGAAAAAAACCGGCCGGCGCATATGCGCTCCCGCATTGGGGCGCGATGGATGCGTCGGTCGGTTTTTTATGTATGCGGTTTGTCCGGTGTTGCCGGGCGTGCGGTTTGAAAATCGCTGCGGGCGAAGCGGGTTATTCCGCTTGCTGCGGTGTGTCGGCAAGCAGGGCGGAGGCTTCCGATGCGGGCAGCGCGGAAACGTCCTTGAGCCGGCTGTTGATCTTGCGGGTGCGAACGCCGACGAGCTTGTCGAGCTCCTCGCTGGTTTGGGTGATGCGTTTTTGCGCCGCCTCCAAAACTTCGCCGAAGGTGGAAAACTCGGTTTTGACGGCGCCGAGCACGGTCCACACCTCGCTGCTGCGCTTTTGAATCGCGAGCGTGCGGAAGCCCATCTGAAGGCTGTTGAGCAATGCGGCAAAGGTGGTGGGGCCGGCAATGTTCACGCGGTACTGGCGCTGGAGCACCTCAAGCAGCCCCATGCGGACAACCTCGGCGTAAAGTCCTTCAAAGGGCAGGAACATGATGGCAAAGTCCGTGGTGTTGGGCGGGTCGATATACTTGTCGCGGATGTCCTTTGCGCAGGACTTGATGCGCGCTTCCAGCGCGGATTTTGCCGCGGCGATCTGCGCGGCGTCGCCGCTGTCGTAAGCATCCGCAAGGGCGGCGTAGGTGTCGCCGGGGAATTTTGCGTCCACCGGCAGCCAAACGCTGCTGCCGTCCTCGCCGGGGAGCCGGATGGCGAATTCCACGCGCGTGGACGCACCTTTTTTGGTGACAACATTTTCTTCATACTGTTCGCGCGGGAGCAGCTCGGTGATGATGGCGCCAAGCTGATATTCTCCTACAATGCCGCGCGTTTTCACATTGGAGAGCACCTTTTTCAAATCGCCGACGCCGCTGGCGAGCGACTTCATCTCGCCAAGGCCGGTGTAAACCTCCTGCAGCCGTTCGTTGACCAGCTGAAAGGACTGCGTGATGCGGTCGTTGAGCGTTTTCTGCAGCTTTTCGTCGACGGTTTGGCGCATTTGCTCAAGCTGCGCGCGATTGTCCTTTTGCAGCGAGTCCAGCTGGCCCTGCACGGTGGTGCGGATGGACTCGAGCGAGGACTTGTTCTGCTCGGAAAAGGTGCGAAACTGCTGGTTGATGGAGGTGGTTTGCGTTTGCGCGTAGTTTCGCATGGTGGACTGAATGAGCTCCGCGCTCTCGATGCGCGAGCTGCGGTTTTCGCCTGCCAGCTCGGATTTCATTGCGGAGAGCGCCACGGCTTCGCGCTGGCAAACCTCGTCCGCGATGCGGTCGGTCAGGTGCGCGGTGTCGATCGGGCGGGCGCGCCGCAGCAAAACGAGCAGCAGCGCAAAGCACGCAAGGCCGATCAGCACCAGCGCAAGCAGTAAATATTCCGTCAGGCCCATGGTATCAATTCTCCGTTTCCAGATTGTTCAGATGATTGCGGATGTGTTCTGCGGCTGCGTTGCGGAATGCGGAGGGTTCGGCTTTGCAGCGCCAGACGTTGCCGTCCGCATGGACTGTGATTTTTCCAAAAAAGTCGTCGATGCGCAGCAGCGTGCCGCTTGCCATGCTGCCGTCGGACAGGGGAACGGGCTCCTCAAAATTCAACGTTGCGGTCCAGCGAAAATCGCCCTCCTGCCAGCGGTGCATTTGTCCGCCTGCCGCGGGCAGCAGACTGCGGCGGAAGGTTGCGGATGCGAAGAGCTTTCGGAGCGGCTCAAAGTCCGGATCGTCCGGCGTGAGGGAAAAGGCAAGGTCCTCGCGTTTCGGGTCGGCGGTGTAATAGCCGCGAATTTCCGTACAGTCCGCGAGGTCCACCCCGGGGAAAAAGCCCGATAAAGGCAGGGGGCGTGTGTAGAAAGCGGCGAAGATGCCGAGCGCCATGCACGCGAGCACCGTCAGGCAGAGAAGAAGCTTTCTGACCATTGCGAAACCTCCGTTTCGTTATTCGATGCGCAGCGCCTCGGCGCTGAGGCAGCGGCCCGTTTCGGCGTCCAGCTCAAAAACGGCGCACTCCATCTTGCAAGGTCCGCCCGCGGAGGCGTAGCGGCGGGGCGGGTCGCCGAGGAACTTGCCGATGCTCTGGTCCACGTCGATTCCCAGCACGCTGCGCGCGGGCCCCGTCATGCCGAGATCGGAGATGTAGCCCGTGCCGCCGGGCAAAACGGCGCAGTCCGAGGTTTGAACGTGGGTGTGGGTGCCCCAAACGGCGCTGGCGCGGCCTTCCAGAAAATAGCCCATGGCGAGCTTTTCGCTCGTTCCCTCGGCGTGAAAGTCCACCAGAACCAGCTTCACATCGGCGTGGTCGGCAAGGATGTTGTCCGTCACAACGAAGGGGTTGTCCGTGTTGGCGTCGAGCGTGAAGCGGCCGATGGCGTTGACCACCATGATCGGGCCGGCGTTGGTTTCGTAGATGCCGAAGCCCTGACCGGGACACTGGGGCGCGAAGTTTGCCGGGCGCAGAACGTGGGAAGTTCGATTGAGGTAGTCTTGCAGCTCGGTGCGGGTCCAGGTATGGTTGCCGAGGGTGATCACGTCGGCGCCGGCGTCGAAAATCTCTTCGCACTGCGCGGGCGTGACGCCGACAACGTTTGCGTTTTCGCCGTTGACAACAGTGAAGTCGATGCGCTGGGCTTTCTGAATGCTGCGCAGCCTGCGGCGCAGAAAGTCCAGCCCCGGCTTGCCGCACACATCGCCCACGGCAAGGATTCTGACGGTCATATAAAAAACCTCGATTCCGAAAAATGTCAAAAAATCAAATCGGCGCACAGTGAAAACGCCGCAACATGATTTTACCATAGTTTTACCGTTATGCGCAATGAAAATCCGCGCATACTATTTTTGCAGAAAAACCGGAGAAACGGAGAAAATGTATGAAAAATATGAACTTTATCAAGGGTATGGGCGCCGGCATGATGGTGGGCGCAGCGCTCGGCATGATGCTCTCTCCCGATATGAAAAGCAGCCGGCGCAAGCTCAGCCGTATGTTTCGCGCGGCCGGCGATGTGATCGAAGACCTCAGCGGCGCGATCGGTCTGTAAGTTTTTTAGAAAAAATCCAAAAAAAGCTTGCATTTTATTTCAGCCTGTGCTAATATACTTAGGCGCATTGAGCATAAGCGCCGTTAGCTCAGCTGGATAGAGTGTCTGGCTACGGACCAGAAGGTCAGGGGTTCGAATCCCTTACGGCGTGCCAAAAGAAAGCCCGAAATCGAAAGATTTCGGGCTTTTTTCTATGTATCGGCGAGGAGCGCGCAATTTGCGCGAGGAGGGAGTTCATTCCCCTTTTTTGCGGTGCAGCTGAATCAGGGACGAAATGATGCCGAGTGCTGCAGCGCAATGCAGCAATCCCCGCGCGACAGTGTTTTCGCTTGGCAGAATCAGCCCGAAATCGGAGAGGATCAAAAGGCAGAGTAATATGATGAACAAAGCCAGCTGAATGCAGAGGGCGGCTTTTTCGCGCTTCTGTTTCATAGCAAGTGCGCTCCTTTTCAAAGCTCCTTGGTTGCTCAAAATCGAATTCATTCTATCATATTTTCCTGATTGCAGCAAGCGCGGGGCGCGGAGCGTGGAGGGGACGGGGCATCGGATATTGACACGGCACGGGAAAGTGTGATAAAAATATAACGTTGTATTTATTTGTATTGGAGGAGCGAACGCCCGGAAACGGTTTGGCGGGTGCCCGGTGTGGCGCGAACGGCGTTTGGGCGATTCGGACGGAAGCATGGAGATTTTGACAACGACAATTTACGACGCGCTGCGCAGCGTTTCGGCCCAAAAGCCGAACGCCCCGGCGATCACCGACAGCTACACCGCTTACACCTTCGCCGAGCTGGTGGACGCCATTGACAGCTGCGCGGCGTTTTTGCAGCGCGCGGGCGTGAAGAGCGGCGATCATGTTGCCCTCTGGGCATTCAACAGCGCCAACTGGTTTATTACCTGGTGCGGCATCATGCGCCTCGGCGCGGTGGCTGTGCTGGTGAACTATAACCTGCCCGTGGAAGAGATTGCGGAGCTGATGCGCAATGCGGATGTGTGCGCGCTGGCCTGGGGTGAAAACAAAGCCGTGGAGCGCGGCGGACCCGGCACGGTGGCGGAGCTGGCAAAGCTGGCCGGCATTGCGGAAACTGCGCTGATCGATATCAGCTCGGCTGCGCGCGATTTCAAGACGCTGCGCGCAGCGCCGCTGCCCGAAGCGGCGCCCGCCGACGGAAAAACGCCGGACTTCATCATCTTCACCAGCGGCACCACCTCCAAGCCGAAGGCGGTTATGATCCGCCAGTGCTGCTACCTGTTTGACGCGCGCGGCTTTGCCGAGGCGACGGACGTGGATGTGGAGGATGAAACGCTGTGCCTGTGCGCGCCGATGTTCCATTGTCTGGGCTCGCAGTGCGCCACGAAATATCTCGCGTACGGCAACCATGTGGTGCTGCCGAAGAATTTCAAGGCCGAGCAGATTGCCGCGTGCATCTCCGATTACCGCGCCACGGTGATGGCTGCCGTCGGAACGGTTTTCACCTCGCTGATGGAGGTGGAAAACTTTGACGAGCGCGTGGCGCAGCATCTGAAAGTCGGCTTTGTTGCGGGCGGTTCCCTGTCGCAGACGCAGCTGATCCGCTTTGAGTCCGCTTACCGCAACGCCACGTTTCTCAATGCCTACGGCCAGACCGAAACCGCCGTTGACATCGCAAACCCCAGCGTGAACGATTCCATCGTCAAGCGCTCTTCCACGGTTGGCAAGCCGTTTCCGGGCAAAACCGTCAGAATCTATGACGAGCAGGAAGGATTTTTGCCCCCCGGCAAATCCGGCGAGGTGGTTGTGCGCGACGACGGCAACGTGATGCTCGGGTATTATAAGCTGCCGGCGGAGCGTCAGGCGATCGACGCAAACGGCTGGCTTCACACCGGCGACCTCGGCTACATCGACAAAGAGGGCTACCTGCATCTGGTGGGACGCCTGAAAGAGATCATCATCAAAGGCGGCGAGAATATCTCGCCGATGGAAATCGAAAAGAAGATCGCGGAATTTGACTGCGTGCGTGAAGTGAAGGTGATGGGTGCGCCCCACCCGGTTTACGGTGAAACCATCGTCGCCTGCGTCACGGTGGACCGCCCCGAAAACTTCGACGAAGCCGCCATGCTGCGCGGGCTGAAGGACAAGGTGGCGTCGTTCAAAATCCCCTGGTTTATCTTCTGTTTCGACAAATTCCCCCTCAACGACAACAACAAGATCGACCAGCGCGCGCTGAAATCGATGATGCTCGCGCGACTGCATGCAAGGCTGCTCGACGAGCAGCTCTATACGGGCCTGAGCGTGGTTCAGCTCACGCTGAAAAACACGGCCTACAACATCGTTCCGGTTGCCTCGCTGGTGGAGGCGGAGGCGGCGCGCATCGGCTTTTCCGCAAAGCGCGCATCCGATATCCGCACCGCGGCGGAAGAATTCCTCACCGAGCGTATCCTCAACGCTTATGAGGACGTTGGCGACATCACGATGGATATCTGCTTTATGTCCGACTGGTTCCGCCTGCGCTTTACCGATTGCGGCGAGGTGTACGACATTCAGAAGAACAAGGAAACCACGGAGGGCGCCAAGGTGATTTTGAGCAAGGTGGATTCCTTCGCTGTGGCGCAGACAAAAGACGGCAAGCACAGCTACAGCCTTGATTTCCTCTATGACCGCGATTTCGACATAAGAAAATTCCTGCTTGAGCATGAGAAGAAGGACTGATTTTCAGCTTCTTTTCATCGCGGCGTTGCGTTCCGGGCCCGTTTCCGGCTCGGCGCAGCCGCGAGGACAAAAAAATCCCACCGCTGAGAATACAGCGGTGGGATTTTTTTGCAATTTGCAGAATATCCGATTACAGACCGTACTTCTTGTTGAACTTGTCAACGCGGCCGCTGGTGTCAACGAGCTTCTGCTTGCCGGTGTAGAAGGGGTGGCACTTGGAGCAGATTT
>SVMK01000034.1 GCA_015067465.1 Oscillospiraceae bacterium | reverse complement strand
CGCTGCAGCTTTTCGGCAATATTGACAAGGAACTTGTTGCGCCGGACTCCCTGCTGCGCGAATTTATCGGCGGCGGCATTTACGAATACTGAGAAAACCATATTTTGTTGATATGCCCCCTTGCGAAAGCCCGCGAGGGGGCATATAATGGATATGATATTCTGATGGCAGGGACAGGCTTATGAAACAAACGCGAAAGATAACCCGAATAATTATGCTGGCGCTTGCAGCGGCGCTGTTTTCCGCCTGCGGCACAGCCGCCCCCGCGGCCCCCACCAAAGTGACGGAAGCGAGCGCACCCACGCCCCCTGCGGCAACCGCGTCGCTGGTTCCCGAGGCAACGGCTCCCGTTGCCGCGCCCGCGCAGCCCACGGACGAGCCGGCAGCCCCTGCCGTATCTGTGGAAACGCCTGCTCCCCCGGCGGAAACGCCCGCGCCCACGGAAGAACCCGCGCCGGAACCGGTCGGTCCCGATGTGCCCGAGCGCGAGGCTGTGGACGACAGCTATTTTGAAGACGCCGCATTTTTCGGTAACTCGCTGGTGCGCGGTTTGGATATGTTCGGCGGTCTTGACAACGGTGAGTTTTTCGCGGCAACCAGCGCCAACGTGATCAGCGTTGGCATGACGCGCGATTCCCAAACCAGCGACGGCAGCCCCGCAACGCTGCTGCAGGCGCTGGAGGAAAAGCAGTACCGCAAAATCTATCTGCTGTTTGGCATCAACGAAATCGGCTTTAATACGGACAGCTTTGTGTCGCTTTACGGCGGCGTGCTGGACGAAATTGCAGCGGCGCAGCCGGACGCACAGCTTTATATCATGTCGCTGACGCCCATCACCGAAAAGCGCAGCGCGTCGGACGATGTGTTCAAGCGCGAGCGCGTGGAAGAATTCAACGAGCGGCTGTATGCCCTCGCGGAGGAACGCGGCTGCTATTATCTTGACATTTATTCCGCGCTTGCCGACGAAAACGGCTGGCTTCCGTCGGAACACTCCACGGACGGCATCCACTTCACCGCAGAGAAATATCCCGAATGGGCCGATTATCTGCGCACCCACTATGTTCCGCAGGACGCGGAATGATTAAAAAACGGAAAAACCTCCGATACTATGTGTAAAACACGGTATCGGAGGATTTTTGTTTATGGAAAACGGAAAGCTGAAAAAATGGGAAATCGCGATGATGTTTTCGATTGTGATCACGCTGCTGTTCGGTCTGTTTGTCGGCGAGGTGCAGTGCTGCGCGTGGTGGGGCACGGTGTATCCCGAGCTGACGCCGTCCGGCAGCGCCGCCGCAGTTTCAGCAGCCGCGGCGTCGGCGCAGGATGGGGTTGAAATCCGCTTTCGCCTGCTGGAGTGGCTGCAATCGGTTGCCGCACGCTGAAAAGCGGCTTTTTTCGGCAGCGCCGCTGCGCGAAAATGCCGCATAAGGCGGATTGCACAGGACGATATCGCAGCTTTGGCCTGCGATGCGCGCAATTAGGTTCCGGGTTCGGAAAACAGCGTGATGAGCTCCTGCACAAACAGCTGCGTGCGCGGATTTGGAGACGCGGCGGGATAGATCAGATTCACCGGAGCGCTTGCGTTGAGCGGGAGATAGGTGTAGGCGGTGTTGTGGATGGCGAGGTCCCAGTCCGTGAAAAACATCACGCCCTTCCCGCAGGTCATCTGAAACTGCGCCGAGGAATACTGCCCGCAGTTTTTCAGGTTCGGCGTGATGCCGTGGTCGCTGCAGATGCGGCGCACCACATTGCCGAATTTTTTCTCCAGACTGCTGTCAAAAATCAGAAAATCCACTCCGTTGAGATCGGAGAGTGTGCGTACATTGGGGTAGTGGGCGGTGGAATAGAGGATGCCGCAGCCGGTGTCGGTCAGGTGGCTTACTTCCATGCCGTATTGCACCGGCGGATGAAACTCATGCGTCATGATCAGGTCGAGCTTTTCCGCGTGGAGCCGCGCGAGCAGGTCGGGAAGGCGGCAGCACTCGATTTCCGGCTTCACGGAGGGGAAGCGGGTGCTGAAGTGCGTTTGGATGCGGTCGTAAAATTTTGCAGGATTCCAGGTTTCGGGGCAGCCGAGGCGCACGGTGCCGCCGGGCTCTTTCACGGTGCTTTGTATGTCGCCCACAAGGCGGCGGTATTCCGCTTCGCTCTGGGTGAAAAACTGGTACATCAGCTTTCCCGCTGCGGTTGGCCGCAATGCGCCCACCTTGCGGTCAAGCAGCAGGAAGCCGAGCTCGTCTTCCATCTTGCTGATGCTTTTGCTGATGGCGGGCTGGGAGATAAAAAGTGTGTTTGCCGCCTTGGCAAAGCTGCCCTCTTCCACAACGGTGAGGTAGCATCGGATCTGTGCGTTGGTCATTGCCGTCACCTCCGCTTTTGATCAACCAAAAGGTTATAACCATTTTACCCCGTTTCCGACGAATTATCAAGCCGCCGCCGATGCGGCAAAACGCTGAAAAACCGGCGTTTTTTTGCATCAAACGAGAAAATTGCGGGCACATTTTCCGCTGCATCCCGCCGCCGGGAGAGCGCCGATAAAAAATCACGCCGCAGAACATTTTGTTCTGCGGCGCGGTTTTTTTATGCTTCATTTGCGAAGCCGGGAGTGCGCAGCTGAGAGCTCACTCGATGATGATCAGCAGCTCCTTGGCTTTCACGGTCTGACCGGCGGAGACGAGAACTTCCTTGACCACGCCGGCTTTCGGGGCGGTGACGGAGGTTTCCATCTTCATGGCTTCAATCACGGCGAGCACCTGGTTTTCCTCAACGGTGTCGCCCTCTTTCACGTTGACCTTGCTGACCATGCCGGGGATCGATGCGCCGATCTGACCGGGCTCGTTGGGGTCAGCCAGACGGGCCTGACGTGCGGACTCGGAAGCGTGCGGGTCGGTGACGGCAACTTCGCGGCGCATGCCGTTGAGCTCAAACTGAACGGTGCGGGTGCCGTCTTCGTTGGCGTCGCCGAGACCGAGATACTTGATGACGAGCGTTTTACCGTCTTCAATGTTGATCTTGTTGGTTTCGCCGAGTGCCATGCCGTTGAAGAACACGTGGCTGCCCATGCGCATGATGTAGCCGTATTCCTTGCGGTGGGTGATAAAGTCCTCATACACCTTGGGATACATGGCGTAGGAGATCAGATCTTTCATGTCGGGGTCGGGCTGGAACTTCTCCACCTCAGCGCGCACGGCGTCAAAGTCGATGGGCGGGAGCAGTGCGCCGGGACGGCAGGTGATGGGCTCTTCGCCCTTGAGCACGATTTTCTGAATGTCCTCGGGGAAGCCGCAGGGGGGCTGGCCCATCATGCCCTTGAAGTAGCTCACAACGCTGTCGGGGAAGGCAAGATTCTTGCCCTTTTCCACGATGTTTTCGGGCGTGAGCTCGTTTTGCACCATGAAGATTGCGAGGTCGCCGACAACCTTGCTGCTCGGCGTGACTTTGATCACGTCGCCGAGCATATCGTTGACGGTTTTGTACATTTCCTTCACTTCGTCGAAGCGGCTGCCCAGACCGAGGGAAACCACCTGCGGCTGCAGGTTGGTGTACTGACCGCCGGGGATTTCGTAGCGGTAGATGTCCGTGGTGTGGTCTTGAGACCCTGGTCAAACGCGGAGTAGCGCAGGCGCACGTCGGCGTAGTAGTTGCTCAGCTCCTGCACGCGCTGCAGGTCCAGACCGGTGTCGCGCTCGGTGCCCTGCAGGGCGGCAACAACGGCGTCCAGGCTGGGCTGGCTGGTGAGGCCGGACATGCTGGAAACGGCTGCGTCAACGATGTCAACGCCGGCTTCCGCCGCCATGAGGATGGAGGCAACCTGGTTGCCGGTGGTGTCGTGGGTGTGGAAGTGGATGGGGATGCCGATTTCCTGCTTGAGGGTGGAAACGAGCTTCTTTGCCGCGTAAGGCTTCAGCAGGCCGGACATATCCTTAATGCACAGGATGTGGGCGCCGCGCTTTTCCAGCTCCTTGGCAAGATCCACGTAGTACTGCAGGGTGTAGCGGTCGCGCTTGGGGTCGAGAATGTCGCCGGTGTAGCACATGGTGGCTTCCAGCAGCTTGCCCTGATTGAGAACCTCGTCCATGGCAACTTCCATGGCGGGGATCCAGTTGAGGGAGTCAAACACGCGGAAAACGTCGATGCCGTATTTGGCGGCCTCTGCGATGAACGCGCGGACAAGGTTGTCAGGATAGTTTGCATAGCCGACGAGGTTGCCGCCGCGCAGCAGCATCTGGAACGGAATGTTGGGGATGCGCTCGCGCAGCTTTCTCAGGCGCTCCCAGGGAGATTCATGCAGGAAGCGGTAGGCAACGTCGAAGGTTGCGCCGCCCCACATTTCCAGAGAGAAGCAGTCGCGCAGAATGTCGGAAGTGCCCTCGGCGCCCTTGAGCATATCGCGGGAGCGCATACGGGTGCTCAGCAGCGACTGGTGCGCGTCGCGCATGGTGGTGTCGGTGATCAGAAGCTTTTTCTGATCGAGGATCCACTGCTTCACGGCGTCGGGACCCTTTTCGTCGAGCATCTGCTTCAGACCGGGACCGAGCGGCTCCTTGCGAACGGGGAAGCGCGGCGTGGCATACTCGCGGCGCTCGGCATTCGGGTTTGCAACCTGGATGGCGGCGATATACTTCAAAACGCGCGTTGCGCGGTCGCGGGAGTCAACAATGTCAAACAGCTCGGGCGTTTCGTCGATAAACTTGGTGTAGCACTTGCCGGCGATGAACGCGGGGTGGGTGAGGATGTTGGTAACAAAGGGGATGTTGGTCTTAACGCCGCGGACATGCACTTCGTTGAGCGCGCGGATGGACTTGTGGCAAACCGCGGGGAAGGTGGTGTCGTGGCAGGTGACCTTAACGAGAAGGGAATCGTAGTAGGGAGAGATCACGGTGCCGGTGGAGGCGTTGCCGCCGTCAAGACGCACGCCGAAGCCGCCGCCGGTGCGGTAAGCGGTGATCTTGCCGTTGTCGGGTGCAAAGTTGTTGGCGGGGTCCTCGGTGGTAACGCGGCACTGGATGGCGTAGCCGTTGATGCGCAGGTCTTCCTGGCAGGTGAGGCCGATTTCGGGATAATCCAGCGACTTGCCCTCTGCGATGAGCAGCTGGGCGCGCACGATGTCGATGCCGGTGACCATTTCGGTGACGGTGTGCTCCACCTGGATGCGGGGGTTCATTTCAATGAAGTAGTGCTGGCCGGAGCTCTGGTCAACGAGGAACTCCACGGTGCCGGCGTTGACGTAGCCAACCTGCTTTGCGATCTTCACCGCATCTTCGCGCAGCGCGGCAACGGTTTCCTGCGGAACGCTCCATGCCGGGGCAAATTCCACAACCTTCTGGTAGCGGCGCTGCAGCGAGCAGTCGCGCTCGCCGAGATGGTAAACGTTGCCGTGCTGGTCGGCAAGGATCTGAACTTCAATGTGCTTGGGATCAACGAGATATTTTTCAATAAAGATGTCGCCGCAGCCGAAAGCCTTTTCCGCCTCGGAGCGGACGAGGTCGAACGCGGGCTTCACCTCTTCGGGCTTGTCGCAGCGGCGCATGCCGCGTCCGCCGCCGCCGGCGGCAGCCTTCAGAATCACGGGGAAACCGAAGCTGACGGCCTTTTCCAGCGCCTCGTCGCCGTCGCGCAGCGGCTCGGTGCAGCCGGGAACAGTGGGGACGTTGCAGGCTTTGGCGATCTCCTTGGCGGAGAGCTTGTCGCCCATCTTGCCCAAAACATCGCTGGGAGGACCGACGAAGATGATGCCGTTGTCCTCGCAGGCTTTGGCAAAGGCGGGATTCTCGGACAAAAAGCCGTAGCCGGGATGGATGGCGGAAACGCCGCGGCGCTTGGCAAGGTTGATGATGCCGGGGATGTCCAGATAAGCGCCCAGCGGCGATTTGCCCTCGCCGATGAGGTAGGCTTCGTCCGCGCGTGTGCGGAATGTGGAGTAAGTGTCCTCTGCGGAATAGATGGCCACGGTGTGCATACCGAGGTCATAGCAGGCGCGGAAAATGCGGATGGCAATCTCGCCGCGGTTGGCGACAAGAACTTTCTGAATTTTGGTTTCCGGCATAGTGTTCACCTCATATTTGCAAGTTTTTGAGTTCGAGTTTGCATTTCATACGTTAAATTGAGATTAATTATAATCGGATTCGTGAAAAACTACAAGCAAAAACCGCCCATTTTCAAGTTTTCAGACGGTTGAACAAAGCCGCGCGGGCAAGCCGACGCGTTTTTGTGGAAATAATCACCAAAGTTTCAAACTGCAGGAAAAATTGCAAAAATGGCCTGCGTTTTGATGGGATGACTTGCAAAAGAGCGGCTTCGGAAGCTTGCCGATTGCGCCGAACCGCGCGGCAACCGCGGCGGGACGGGGCGTGTTCAGCGCGCTTTTTTGCGGCGGAGCACCGCGGCGAGAACGGCGGCTGCGATCACCGCAACGCCTGCGGCGCCGGCGTAGACATATACGTTTTGCGACGCGGCCGATTTCACGGCGGCGTTCAGGTCGGAGGCGGAGGCTGCGGGGACAAAGTCGATGCTGCGGAAGTTTTCGTCCGGTGCGAGCGCGTCGTTGGCGGGATCGTCCAGGCAGATCCAGCAGTCGCGGTGACCGTAGTAGTAGCCTACGCGGCCCCATTCGCGGCCCGCGGAATCGACAAAAACGGAGGTGAATTCGATGGGGTTGGTGGCCCAGCCGCCTTCGAACGTGTCGACTACGATGCCGCTGCCGGGATACTTGTAGCCGTAGCAGTTTTCGTATTCGCCGGGGATGAGCGTGCGTGCGGCGGCAACCATCTCACCGGCGTGCTCTTCCAGAAATGCGATGTCATCGTAATCGCAGATCATTTCCGACATCTTCACCCAGCCGGAAACATTGTTTTGCCAGTTGCCGCTGCCGGGGGCTTCGGGGTCATATTCGATGCAGCCCCACTCGCCGTCGTTGTAGGTGTAGGACACATAAACGGCTGTGGCGTTGGGCAGTGCGGATTCCGCGCCGCCGCCCGGCGAGGTGTAAACCAGCACATAGCCCTCCGGGCCGTTGGCGTGGTAGGTGCGGTCTTCGTAGTGGCAGTTTCCCCTGTGGGACTTGTAAAAACTGTCGTTCGGCTCAAAGGCGATGTCCGCACTGGCGGGCAGAGCAAGGCCGGAAACGAGTGCGGCGAGGATGAGAAAAAGCGCGCATTTGCGCAGCAGAGACAAGCGTTTCATATGTGTGGCTCCTTCGGTAAAATCGGGTTGCGCTACAGATACATTATACACGCCCCGTCATGGAAAGAAAACAAAAATAAGCGTAAAAATATTGTAATTTACGGCGCGCGCGTGATTGCCTATTGGAAAATCGTGTGATATAATAACGTGTTAAAATATGCGAATTATGTACATTCGGAGAATGCAGTATGTGGATATCTGATCAATGGCAGGATTTTGAACTGATCGACTGTTCGCGCGGCGAAAAGCTGGAGCGCTGGGGCGATCAGATCCTCATTCGTCCCGACCCGCAGGCGATCTGGGACACGCCCCGCACCAACCCGCTGTGGAAAACGCCTTCCGCACGCTACAGCCGCAGCCAGACCGGCGGCGGACACTGGGACAAAAACACGGTTCCGGAGTCGTGGCGTGTGCGATACGGGGAGCTGACGTTCAACGTAAAACCCATGAACTTCAAGCACACGGGGCTGTTTCCCGAGCAGGCGTCGAACTGGGACTATATCATGCAAAAAGTGCGCACCGCGGGCAGACCGGTGAGCGTTTTGAACCTGTTTGGCTATACGGGCGCCGCCACCGTTGCCGCAGCCAAGGCGGGCGCGAGCGTTTGCCATGTGGACGCGGCGAAGGGCATGGTGCAGTGGGGCAAGGAAAATGCGGAGGCCTCCGGCGTGCGCGAGTGTCCGATTCGCTGGATTGTGGACGACTGCGCAAAATTTGTTGAGCGCGAGATCCGCCGAGGCCGCTTTTACGACGCGATCATCATGGATCCGCCCTCCTACGGCCGCGGACCCGGCGGCGAAGTCTGGAAGCTGGAGGACAATATCTGGGAGTTTGTGCGCCTTTGCAGCCGTGTGCTCTCGGACGATCCGCTGTTTGTGATCATCAATTCCTACACCACGGGACTTTCCGCTTCCACCATCGGCTATATTGCCGACAGTATTTTCACGAAAAAATTCGGCGGCCGCACCGAAAGCCGCGAGCTTGGCCTGCCGGTGACGGACACCGGGCTGGCGCTGCCCTGCGGCGCAACCACCCGCTGGGAGCGCTGAGCGCCGCGGAATTTATCAAACCGAATCGAGAACGCTATGGATCCTATTATCAAACTCGAAAACCTGACTTACACCTACGGCGACGCGGCAAGCCCCGCGCTGGACGGCGTTTCGCTGGAGATCGCGCGCGGCAGCTTCACCGCCGTGCTGGGCCACAACGGCAGCGGCAAGAGCACCATGGCAAAATGCCTCAACGGCATTCTGCGCCCGACGGGCGGCCGCGTGCTGGTTAACGGCATGGACACCGCGGACGAATCGCGCCTGCTGGATATCCGCCGCACGGTTGGCATGGTGTTTCAAAACCCAGACAACCAGATTGTGGCGAGCGTGGTGGAAGACGATGTTGCCTTCGCGCCGGAAAATCTCGGCGTGCCGTCTGCGGAGATTCGCGAACGTGTGGATGCTGCGCTGCGCTGCGTGGGTATGTATGACTACCGTCTGCACGCGCCCCATCTGCTCTCCGGCGGACAGAAGCAGCGCGTTGCCATTGCGGGCGTGCTGTCGATGCAGCCGGAATGCATTGTGCTCGACGAGCCCACCGCCATGCTCGACCCCCTTGGCCGCGCGGAGGTGCTGGCTGCGGTGGAGCGGCTTCGCCGGGAGCGTGGCATGACCGTTGTGCTCATCACCCACCATATGAGCGAGTGCATCAATGCCGACAGGCTGATTGTGATGTCCGGCGGACGCGTTGCCGCGGACGGAACGCCCCGTGCGGTGTTTTCGCAGGTGGAGCGGATGCGTGCGGAGGGACTTACGGTTCCGGAAACGACGCAGCTGCTGCATGAACTGAATGCAAGCGGCTTTGACCTGCCGCTGGATGCACTGAGCGTGGACGAGTGCGCCGATGCGATCGCGAATTTTCTGAAAAAGGACTAAGTAATTCTATGCCGATTATCAAAGTCGACGACCTGACGCATGTTTACAGTCAGGGAACGCCGTTTGAAAAAGTTGCCATTGACCGGATCGGTCTGGATATCGAAAAGGGCGAGCTGCTGGGCATCATCGGCCACACAGGCAGCGGCAAAAGCACCTTTATCCAGCACCTCAACGGCCTGCTGAAGCCCAGCTCCGGCACGGTGTATTTCGACGGAACGGACATCCATTCCAGCCGCGAGTTTGCGCGCGGCGTGCGCTTCCGCGTGGGACTGGTGTTTCAGTATCCGGAGTATCAGCTGTTTGAGGAAACGGTATTCAAAGATATTGCGTTCGGCCCGAAAAACATGGGGCTGAGCGAAGCGGAGATTGACGAGCGCGTTCGCGAAGCGGCGGGCTTTGCCGGCGTGCCGGAAAGTCTGCTGGAGGTTTCGCCGCTGGAGCTTTCCGGCGGACAGAAGCGCCGCGTTGCCATCGCGGGCGTGATCGCCATGATGCCGCAGGTGCTCATTCTCGACGAGCCCACCGCGGGACTGGACCCCGCCGGCCGCGAGAGCATATTGCAGAATATCATGGCCTACCGCCGCGAAACGGACTGCACGATCGTTCTGATCTCTCACAGCATGGACGATGTGGCCCGCCTTGCCGACCGCCTGATCGTGCTCGACGGCGGACGCGTTGCGATGGACGGAACGCCCGCGCAGGTGTTTGAGCGCGCGGAGGAGCTGGTGGGGATGGGCCTTTCCGTTCCCGCGGCAACGCAGATTGCGCTGGCGCTGCGCGCCCGCGGTGTGGATATTCCCGAGAGTATCTACACCATCAACTATCTGAAAAAGCTGCTCATCGCCCGCAGAGAGGGGGACGGACAATGCTGAAGGATATTACGCTCGGCCAGTATTTCCCGGGCAACACGCCGGTGCACCGTCTGGACCCGCGCAGCAAGCTGATCTGGCTGGTGGGCTACATTGTGGCGCTGTTTCTGGCGAAAAGCTGGGTTTCCTATCTTTTTATGGCGATGGTGCTTGCTTCCGTGAGCGCAACGTCGCGCATTCGCCCGAAAACGCTCTTCAGCGGACTCAAGCCGCTGATCTTCATCGTTTGCTTTACCGGTGTGATCAACCTCTTTTACGGCACCGGCGAGCCGCTGGTGCAGTTTTGGCTGTTTAAGATCACGAAAGAGGGCATCTACAACGCCGTGTTTATGGTGCTGCGCATTGTGCTGCTGGTTTGCGGCACCTTCCTGCTGACTTACACCACCTCGCCCCTTCAGCTGACGGATGGTTTGGAGCGGCTGCTCTCGCCGCTGAAGAAGCTTCGCGTTCCCGTGCATGAGCTGGCGATGATGATGAGCATTGCGCTGCGCTTTATCCCGACGCTCATTGAGGAAACAGACAAGATCATGTCCGCGCAGAAAGCGCGCGGCGCCGGATTTGACACCGGCACGCTCAAAGAGCGCGCAAAGGCGCTGATCCCGCTGCTGGTGCCGCTGTTTGTCGGCGCGTTTCGCCGTGCCGATGAGCTGGCAACGGCGATGGAAAGCCGCTGCTACCACGACGGCGAGGGCCGCACCCGCATGAAGGTGCTGCGCTTTGCCCCGCGCGATGCGGCTGCGCTTTGCCTGTGCGCTGCGATGATCACGGCGGTGGCTGTTCTGCGCCGCTTCGGCCTTTGACCATTTGCTTCCCGCGCCGTAGCGCGGGTGTGAAAACCGCTTGAGGAGACAGTATGCGAAACATCGCTTTACGCCTGAAATACGACGGCTCGGCCTACCACGGCTGGCAGGTTCAGAAAACGGACATTTCCGTTGCGCAGACGCTGGAAAACGCGCTGAGCAAGGTTTGCGGCCACCCGGTGAAAACCGTGGGCTGCGGCCGCACGGACGCGGGCGTGCACGCGCTGCGCTACTGTGCCAATTTCCGGACGGACTGCGCCATCCCGACCGACCGCGTGCCCCTTGCGGTGAACGCGCGGCTGCCGGGCGATATTGCCGTGGTGGACGCCGTGGACGCGCCGGACGAGTTTAATGCGATCGGCTCGTGCATCAAAAAAGAATACGTTTACAAAATTCTCAACAGCTCCATCCGCGATCCGTTTCTGGATAAGCGCGTGTGCTTTTATCCGCCGCGGCTGGATTTTGACCGCATGGCGGAGGCCGGGCGTGCGTTTGAGGGCACCCACGATTTCCGCGCGGTGCGCTCTGTGGGGACGGAGACGAAAACCACCGTTCGCACGGTGCACTGGTGCCGCGCCGAGCGCGAGGGCGATCTGATCAGTATTTATGTTTGCGCAAACGGCTTTCTTTACAACATGGTGCGCGCGATTGTGGGCACGATGGTGTATGCCGCCTACGGCAAGCTGGAGCCGGAAGAAATTCCGCATCTGCTTGCGCTGGGCGACCGCCGGCTGACCGGTCCGACCATGCCGCCGCAGGGACTTTATATGAACCGCATCTGGTACGACGGTGCGGTGGGTGAAATGATGGCGAAGTGATACATTTTTGTGGTAAAAACCGTTTGGCTGTGCCCGGCGCGTTGTCGCCGCACAGCGCGGTTTTTTCCCGCGATTGGTATATTTGTTCACAAATTTACGATATAATGGTGAAGACATGGACGAGAACACTCCCGCTCCCGCAGGGAACGAACAACCGAAAAAGCAGCGAAGCTCCGTTTTAAGGCACATTATGGCGGTGCTTTTGACGCTGGTGCTCATTTTCCTTGCCATGCTGGTGTTTCTGTTTCGCGATGAGCTGACGGGCGAGGGGCTTCGGCGCAACTTCGGCCGCGAACAGCCGATCGCGGAGGAATATGAAGCGTTTACCTACGAAACCGGTGCCGAACAGGTGTTTGCCCCCGTGGGGGACGGCCTTGCCGTGGCGACCAGCTCTTCCGTTCAGCTGCTTGACGGCGCGGGCGAAACGGTGTTTAAGCAGGTGGTGTCCTATGAGCTGCCGGCTGTGTTCGGCGGGACGGAAAGCGCGTTGTTTTGCGATCTGCGCGGCACGGGCTGCATGCTTGTGCGGCTCGACGGCGAGAGCGTTTCCATCACGCCGCCGGGCGAGATCATCACGGCCTCCCTCACCGAAAGCGGCTGGCCTGTGCTGGTTACGAACGAGGCCGGCTACAAAAGCCGCGTCAGCGTTTACAACAGCGCCTGCGAGCTGCAGTATGAATGGTGGTCCGGCAGCGGCTATGTGCTGCGCGCGGCCCTCGGCCCGGACAACCGCACCCTTGCTGTGCTCACCGTGGAAAAAGACTGCGGCATGCTGCGCTTTTTCTCGCTGGGCAGCGAAAATGTGCAGGCGGAACTGAGCTTCCCCGAAACGCTGTATTACGATCTGTATTTCATGAGCGGCGACACGGTTTGCCTTGCCGGTGAGGAAGGGCTGCTGTTTGCCTCCTCTGCCGGTGAACTGTGCGGGGAATTCAGCGTTGGCGACAGCTATCTGGTGGATTACAGCTTCGGCAGCCGCAACTATGTTGTTGCGTTTGTCAGCAGCTACCGCAGCGGCGCGGGCGGAACGCTCGTCACGCTTGACCAGCGCGGACAGGAACTCGGTCGCCGCGAGCTGGACCGCGACATTATCTCGCTCAGCGCGGGCAGCAAGCATCTGCTGGTGATGACCGGCGGCGGGCTGTATCTCTACGGGCAGGATCTGATGCAGCAGTCCGCAAAGGAAACGCTCATCACTGCGAAAAAAGCGATTTTACGGCCGGACGGCGATGTTTTGCTGCTGTCGGCCTACTCCGCGGAGCGGATTAAGATTTGAAAAACAATCACCCTGCGCGCGGCGAACTGCGAAACGGCAGCCGCCGAACGGCGCTGAAGGAGGGACCGCATGAAAGCAATCATTGACCTGACGCTGCTGGGCATTCTGATTATCTGCGCATGGAACGGCTACAAAAAGGGCCTGATCATGGCGGTTGGCGGCATTGTGTGCATCGTTGTGTCGATTTACGGCGCAAACCTTTTGGCAAACACGTTTTCCTATGACGTTGTGCCCGCGCTGCGTCCGTTTGCAACGGGCTACATAGAAAGCGTGATCGGCGGGCGCGATTCCGCGGTGACGAAGCGCATGGGCTGGGAGGACTACAACTATTCCGTCGAAGACCTGCTTGCGCAGTATCCCGACCGTGTGGAGGAATACTGCACGGAATGCTACAAGGAGCTTGGCGTTGATGCGCGCACGGCGGAAACCATGGCGAAAAAGGCTGTGGTTCAGGCGGAAGAGAGCGGCAGCACCATCCACGCCGCCATCGGACAGACGCTGTGCGAAACGGCCAGCTATGTCGGTTGCTTTTTGCTGGCGTTTCTGCTCATTGTCATCACGCTCACGGTGCTGGGAAATCTGACGAACCTCAGCTTCAAGCTGCCGCGGTTTGACCTTGTCAACGATATTTCCGGCGCAGTGCTCGGCCTTGTAACGGGCGTGCTGTTCTGCCTGGTTCTGGTATGGGCTTTGAAGTTTACGGGAATGATAATCGGAAAAGACACCCTGAACTCCACCGTGCTGGGCCGCTGGCTGATGAACAGCCGGGTGCTGCTGAAGTATCTGGGAATTTAACGGGAGATACCATATGGAACCTACGATCTGTTCCCGCTGCAAAAAGAATGTGGCGGTGATCTTTATCACGAAAATCGAAGGCAACGATTCGAAAAACGAGGGTCTTTGCCTGAAATGCGCCCGCGAGCTGCACATCAAGCCCGTGGACGATATCATTGCGAAAATGGGCCTGAGCGACGAGGACCTTGAGTCGCTGCAGGGCGACATGACCACCATGATGGGCGAGGGCCTTGCCGCGCTGCAGGAAGCCGCGGCCGACGGCGACGGCGGCGACGATTCCGAGGACGACGACGGCAAAACCGCAACGTTCCCGTTTCTGAGCCGGCTGATGGGCCAGTCCGGCGGCAATCTGCCCGCAGAGCCTGCCGGTGCGGGAGAAAGCTCCGGCCGCAGCGAGGGCGCCCATGCCCCCGGCAAGGAAGGCCGCAGCGGAAAGAAAAAATTTCTGGATAACTACTGCATTAATCTGACCGACCGCGCGCGCGAAGGAAAGCTGGACGCCATGATCGGCAGAAGCGAAGAGCTGGAGCGTGTGATTCAGATTCTCAACCGCCGCCAGAAAAACAATCCCTGCCTGATCGGTGAGCCGGGCGTTGGCAAAACCGCCATTGCGGAAGGTCTGGCGCAGCGCATTGCGGCGCAGGATGTGCCCTATAAGCTGCGCGAAAAGCAGGTTTACCTGCTCGACCTGACGGCGCTGGTTGCCGGAACGCAGTTTCGCGGTCAGTTTGAATCGCGCATGAAGGGCCTGATTCAGGAAATCACCAAAGAGGGCAATGTGATCCTCGTGATCGACGAGATCCACAACATCGTCGGCGCGGGCGACGCAGAAGGCAGCATGAACGCCGCAAACATCCTCAAGCCCGCGCTTTCGCGCGGCGAAATTCAGGTGATCGGCGCAACCACCTTTACGGAATACCGCAAGCACATCGAAAAAGACGCTGCGCTTGAGCGCCGGTTTCAGCCTGTCACGGTTGCCGAGCCGAGCATTGCCGACAGTGTGAAAATTCTCTGCGGCATCAAGCACTATTACGAGGACTACCACGGCGTTGTCATCTCCGAGGAGATGTGCCGCATGGCGGTGACGCTGTCGGAGCGCTATATCACCGACCGATATTTGCCGGACAAGGCCATCGACCTGATCGACGAGGCCTGCTCCGATGTGAATTTGAAAAACAAAGCCCTTGCGCGCATCGAGATGCTGCGCAAGGATGCCGACGATCTGGACAAAGAGCGCGAACTGCTCATGGCGGACACGGAACGCGAACACTTTGCCCGCCTTGCCGATATCCGCGCCGAGCGGCTGCGGATAGAAAGCGAGATTCTCGAACTGCAAACGCAGGGCAAGCCCGCGCTCACGGCGGAAAACCTTGCCCGCATCATCGAGCTGTGGACCAAGATCCCCGCTGCAAACATCCGTGAAGACGAGTTTGTGCGCCTGTCGGAACTGGACAGCCGACTGAAAGCAAAGGTGATCGGTCAGGACGAGGCGATCGACGCCGTTTGCGCCGCTGTGAAGCGCAGCAGGGTTGGCATGCAGGCCAAGCGCAAGCCGCTCAGCTTCATCTTTGTCGGCAGCACGGGCATCGGCAAAACGGAGCTGGTGAAGCGTCTTGCCGAGGATCTTTTCGACGCGCCCGAAGCGCTCATTCGTCTGGATATGAGCGAATTCATGGAAAAGCATTCCGTTTCCCGCCTGATCGGCTCGCCTCCGGGCTATGTCGGGTACGACGAGGCCGGCCAGCTCACGGAGAAAATCCGCCGCAAGCCCTATTCCGTGGTGCTGTTTGACGAGATCGAAAAGGCGCATCCCGACGTGCTGAACGTGCTGCTTCAGATCCTTGATGACGGCCGCGTGACAGATGCGCAGGGCCGCACGGTGAATTTTGAAAACACTGTGATCGTGATGACCACGAACGCCGGCAGCAACACCAAGTCCGGCTCCGTGGGCTTCGGCGTGAGCGCAAACGACCAGAACCGCGAGCGCGTGATGAAAGCGCTGAATGATTTCCTGCGTCCGGAGTTTATCAACCGCGTGGACGAGATCATCTACTTCAACCAGCTCACGGAAGAAAACTTCAAGGCCATCGCACGGCTGATGCTTGATGAGCTGCAGGCGGTGATGACCGAGAAGGGCATGCGCTTTGCCTACGATGACAAGGTGATCGACTGCCTTTC